>NZ_JBHSUF010000007.1:0-348979 GCF_042660575.1 Nocardiopsis tropica | reverse complement strand
GCACCAGCCGGCGGGCCAGCGCGGTCTTGAGCTTGACCACGTGCAGCGTGTGGCCCTGGATGTCGTGCAGGTCGCTGGCGAAGCGCATCCGCTCCCGCGCCACGGCCAGCTCCGCCTCGCGCTCCCTCGACTCCTCCAGCTCCGCGACCAGGCGCGAGACCATCTGGGTGAGGGAGGTGAGGACGACCGCCACCACGGCGATGCCCGCGGAGCCGACGACGTACTCCAACAGGGTGTCGACGACCTCCCCCGGCGCGACCGCCAGCCTCGCCGCGAGGACCGCGGCCACGAAGCCGGCCAGCCCCAGCACGGCCGCCGTCCGGCGGCGGTGCGCCTGGTGCACGGCGACGGTCCCCACGACGGCGAAGCCGTAGGACGCGGTCGGCGTCTCCGCCACCAGGACCCCGAAGAGCCACACGGCCCCGGTGACGGCGAGGGCCGGGAACGGGACACGGGGGACGCGGCCCTCCGCCCACCGCGTGACGGTCACCGCCGCCGTCGCCACCCCCAGGGCCAGGACGAGGGCCTGCCACCAGGTCGGCGCGTCGATCACCACCAGGAGCGCCCCCACGGTGGAGAGCGAGGCGAACACGATGCCGAGGTTGACGGTGCGCAACTCCCCCCGGGACGCGTCGGCGTGCTCGGACATCGTGCTGGCCCCGGACCGGGACGGCGTCACCGGTACCCGCCCGGGGCGCGGACCGGGGAGGCCGGGAGGGGGCGGGGCCCCGGGCGGACGGGCGGACCCGCGGCCGCGGCGACCGCCGGCGGAACGCGCGGGCGACTGGTGTCCATGCGGGGCTCTCCGGGATCGGCGGCGGGATCTCCCCCAGTATTCCCCCCGCCCGGCGGCGCCACCAGTGACACCGCGTCACGGGTCCGCCCGGGGCCGGGCGCACGGCGCGGCGGCCCCGTCCCCCGCCGCGCGGACGGGGGCGGATCCGCCACTACACTTCCTCCGGTGATCGATCTACGGCGGGCCGCGGAACTGTGGCGAGGCCTCGACGTCACGGTCCGGGACCTCCCGCTGGGACTGGTGTTCTTCGCCGCGTCGTTCGTGCCGTCGCTCCACAACCACGGGACGATGCTCGGGGGCGTCCCCGACCGCCCCTTCGACCTGCTCGCCGTCGTGGCGATCGCCCTCCAGTGCCTTCCGCTCGCCCTGCGCCGGCGGTGGCCGGCCGCCTCCCTCGCCCTGGTGTCCGCGGGCTTCGCCGTCGACCAGCTCATGGGCTACCACACGCTCGCCGGCACGGGGCTGGCCATCGCGGTGCTGAGCGCGGGCGCCCACCTGGAACGGCGCCGGCGCGCCACCGTGCTCGTCCTGACGGCCGCCTACGCGGTGCTGTGGGCGGCGCTCGCGCAGCTCGGCACGGGCGAGACGCCGGTCGGTTTCGCGACGTTCTACCTGGCGCTGGCCTTCGTGTGGGGCATCGGGGCGTGGCTGCGGTCCACCCGGGCCATGGAGGCCGAACGCCGCCGCCGCGTCGCCGAGGACACCCGCACCGCCGAGCGCACCCGCATCGCGCGCGAGCTCCACGACGTCGTCACCCACCACGTGACCGCGATGGTGGTGCAGGCCGAGGCGGCGCGCTACCTGACCGCGGACCCCGAGCGGCTCGACGGTTCGCTGACCGCCGTCACCGACACCGGCCGCAGGGCCATCACCGACCTGCGGAGCCTGCTCGACCTCCTCAACCCCGACCACGGCACCGGGGCCAGGACGCCCCCCGTCGGCCGGGTCCTCACGCTCGTGGAGCAGACGCGCCGGGCCGGGCAGCCGGTGGAGTTCTCCGAGGAGGGCGCCCCCGCCGAGTCGACGGGCGGCGCCGACCTCGTGGCCTTCCGGGTCGTGCAGGAGGCCCTGACGAACGCCCTCAAGCACGCCCGGGGCAGCCGCACCTCGGTCCTGGTGCGCCACGGCGAGAAGGAGATCACCGTGGAGGTCGGCACGGAGGGCCCCGGCCCGCGGACCGGCTCCCCCGGCGGGAGCGGGCGCGGCCTCGCCGGGCTCCGCGAGCGGGTCGACGTCCTGGGCGGCGACCTGGAGGCGGGACCCGGGCCGGAGGGCGGCTTCGTCGTGAGGGCGCGCATACCCGCGGGGAACCGCTCGTGACCGCGCCGATCCGGGTCCTGGTCTGCGACGACCAGGTGCTGATCCGCACGGGGCTGGTGACGATCATCGGCGCCCAGCCCGACATGGAGGTCGTGGGCGAGTGCGGGGACGGGCGGACCGCGGTCGACCTCAGCGGCCGGCTGGGTCCGGACGTCGTGGTGATGGACGTGCGCATGCCGGTGCTCGACGGCATCGGGGCCACCCGCCTGCTGGCCGGCGCCGGGGTGCGCGCACCCGTCAAGGTGCTCGTGGTGACGACGTTCAACCTGGACGAGTACGTCTACGAGGCGCTGCGCGCGGGGGCGAGCGGGTTCCTGCTCAAGGACGCGCCGCCCGGGCAGCTGCTGCACGGCATCCGGACCGTGGCCTCGGGCGCGGCGCTGCTGGACCCCGGGGTGACCCGCCAGCTCGTGGGAAGGTACGCCGCCCGTGTCCGGCCGGCCGGGGGCTCCCCGGACGACACCCCGCTGACCCCCCGCGAACTGGAGGTCCTGCGCCTCATCGCGGACGGCCTCTCCAACAGGGAGATCGCCGGGGCCCTCGTGATCAGCCAGGAGACCGTCAAGACCTTCGTCTCGCGCATCCTCGCCAAGCTCGCGCTCCGCGACCGCGTCCAGGCCGTCGTCTACGCCTACCGCCACGGCCTGGTGGCCTGAGGGGCCGCGGCCCCGCCGCGGGTCCGGCCGACAGGGCCCGGACAACAAAAAAGGCCCTGGTACCAGGGCCTTCTGTTTGTGTCCGAGGGGGGACTTGAACCCCCATACCCTTAACGGGCACTAGCACCTCAAGCTAGCGCGTCTACCTATTCCGCCACCCGGACCGGGTGTCCGGCGCCTGCCGCGCCGTACAGGTCAACCATAGCAAAAGTCTGGGGTGGCACGAACCAGGTTTTCCGCCGGGGGGCCTCCATGGCAGGGTCGGGGTGACAGCACGGCAAAAGGTGCGGCTGGACGGGAGCGTCAGATGGCAGAGCCAGACAGGGTCCTGAGCGCGGCGGAGGTGGAGGTCGTCGACCTGTGCCGGGAGCTCATCGAGTTCGACACCTCCAACTACGGCGACCATTCGGGGCCGGGGGAGCGCAAGGCGGCGGAGTACGTCGCCGCCAAGCTCGACGAGGTCGGCGTCGAGTCGAGGATCTACGAGAAGCACCCGGGGCGCAGCAACGTCGTGGCCCGGATCACGGGGGAGGACTCCACCCGCCCCCCGCTGCTCATCCACGGCCACCTGGACGTCGTCCCCGCGGCGCCCGAGGACTGGACCCACCACCCCTTCGCGGGGGAGGTCGCCGACGGGTGCGTGTGGGGCCGCGGCGCGGTCGACATGAAGAACATGAACGCGATGGTCCTGGCCATGCTGCGCCAGCGGCTCCGTGAGGGACGCCGCCCCCCGCGCGACATCGTCCTGGCCTTCCTCGCCGACGAGGAGGCGGGCGGCACCTGGGGCGCCCAGTACCTGGTGGACGAGCACCCGGACCTGTTCGCCGACTGCGACTCGGCGATCAGCGAGGTCGGCGGGTTCTCGTTCACGGTGAAGGAGGACCGCCGCCTCTACCTGGTGGAGACCGCGGAGAAGGGCATCGCCTGGATGAAGCTGACCGCGCGCGGCACGGCCGGGCACGGTTCGATGACCAACAGGGACAACGCCGTCACCGAGCTGGCGGAGGCGGTCGCGCGGCTGGGCCGGCACGAGTTCCCGCTCGACCTCACCCCGACCGTGCGGACCTTCCTGGAGGAGATCTGCGAGGAGTTCGGCATCCCCTTCGACGAGAAGGACGTCGACGCCACGGTCGCCCGCCTGGGTCCGATCTCCCGCATGATCGGCGCCACCCTCCGCAACACCCTCAACCCGACGGTGCTGGGGGGCGGGTACAAGGCCAACGTCATCCCGGGCGAGGCCACCGCCCAGATCGACGGCCGCTTCCTGCCGGGCACCGAGGACGCGTACTTCGCGAAGATCGACGAGCTGCTCGGCCCGAAGGTCGACCGCGAGTTCATCCACCACCTGCCGGCCGTGGAGACGCCCTTCGAGGGCGGCCTGGTCAACGCCATGTCGGAGTCCCTGCTGGCGGAGGACCCGGGGGCCAAGGCCGTCCCCTACTGCCTCTCCGGCGGGACCGACGCCAAGAGCTTCTCCCGCCTCGGCGTGCGCAACTACGGCTTCGCGCCGCTCAAGCTCCCCCCGGAGCTGGACTTCGCGGGCATGTTCCACGGCGTGGACGAGCGGGTCCCGGTGGACGGCCTCCAGTTCGGCGTCAGGGTCCTGGACCGTTTCGTCGGATTGAGCTGACCTCGACGCGTTTTGCGGTGTCGTGCCTGGTGAACCGCGCCGAAAACTTTTTCGGCGCGGTTCACGTTTCGGTGTTGCATCACCCAACGTGATGCTACGGTTGCTTTGAGTTCGAGGGTGTCGTGGTTCTCCCTCCCGCCTCCGCGCGGGTCGGAGCGGCACCGGTACGACCGTGGCGGCCCAGCCGCACGGGACCGTCCAGCGGCAGCGAAACGAGAGGGCGTCATGGTGCTCACGGGCAGGGGGTGGCTGGTGTCGACCGGTCGCGCTGCCTGTGTGTCCCGCAACGCCTGCGCCCGTCTGCTGCTCCTGTCCGGCATCGTCGCCGTCGCTTGGCTGGCCGGGGGGATCGGTGTCGCCCACAGCGACACCGCTCCCGGCTCCGACGGCCTCGTCGACCGCGTCATGGGCGTCGGCGACACCGCGGAGGACGCCGGCCGGGCCGCGACCCAGGAGCTCCGGAAGACCCGGGTCTCCGACGCCGCCGCCGGTGCGGGCTCCGCGACCGGTTCGCTGACCGGGGCCGTGGCGCCCCGGGCCGCCGCCCTTCCCTCCCGCGCCCTGGACGAGACGGGTGTCTCGTCCGCGCTGGAGGAGAGCAGGGCGGGAGCCGCGGCGGCCAGGGTCGTGGACGACACCGCGGCCACCGTGGACGGGACCGCCCGCGGCGCGGGAAGCCTCGTCGGCGGCATCGCCCGCACCGGTCAGGACGTGGTGCGGTCCACCGACGGCTCGCTGCGCGACAGCGGACTCGTGGACACGGTCGCCGCCGGGCTGACCGAGTCCACACGGGTCGTCCAGGGCGGCATCGACGGGGCCGCGAACGCGACGGCCCCCCTGGGTCTGCCCGTCCTCGCCGCCACCGACGAACTCCCCATAGACCCGGCCGGCCCCGCCGTCGAGCGCGCCGCCGCCGAGACCGCTCGGGGCGCCGATGCGCCCCGTCCCGGTACGGCGGTGGACACCAGCGCTTCCGCGGTGCCGTCCGCATGGAGTTCGGCCGCCGTCGAGGCGGCCGAGCGGGTGCATGACGACGACCCCGGTGAGCGCATCCGCCTCATCGGCGGAGGCGGCTCGCACCATTCGGCCGGAGCGGACGCCACCGGCGCCGCCGCCCCGTCCTTCCCCGCGCCCGGCGCCGCCGGGTTCCTGATGGCCCGGGCCGCCCACCTGGCTCCCCGTGCCCAGCGGGTCGCCCTTCCCGGCGACCCCACCCTGGTCGTCCGCGACGCCGCGGACGACCCCAGCTTCGCCCCCGACTAGCCGCGTCCCCGACCGCGGCCGGTCCGTGCGCTCCCGCACGCAGCCGTCCCGCCGACTCCGGCGGGCGTGCCTTCTCACCGGCTTTCCCAGAGCCTGAAGCTCTCCGACCGCGGTCACACGTGTAGCCAGCCGATCCTTCTCGCTGACATAAGGACACGCGATGACCCACGAGACACAAGCACGTATCGCCGCCCTGGTGACCGCCGGCTTCATCGCCGCCACGGCCGCCGCCACCGCCGGAACCGCCTACGCCGACACCGTCACCAGCGGAAACGGCTCCATCGGCGGAGGCAACCAGCTCAACGCCGACCTCGACGTCCCGCTGAACGTCTGCGGGAACGCGATCGCGATCCTCGGCCTCGCCGGCGCCCAGTGCACGGACTCCGGAGCCGCCGTCATCGAGGACAAGTCGTCCTCCGTCCGAGGGCCGAAGGGCGGCTACGAGGGCGCGGAGGAGGCCCCCGGCGGGGAAGCCCCCGGCGAAGAGGCCCCCGGCGGGGGGTCCACCGAGGGCGAGAACCCCGGGGAGGAGGCCCCCGAGGGTGAGGACCCCGGCCAGGGTGTCCCGCCCGAGGTCCCCGAGGACCGTGAGGGGCTCGCCGAGGAGAGCTCCGCGCCGGTGGACGAGCAGCCCGCGCCCGACCCGTCCGCCTCCCCGGCCGGACCGTCCGCGGAGCAGCCCGACCAGCAGTCCTTCGAGCAGTCCGCGGAGGAGCGGTCCGAGCAGACCTTCGGGCAGCCCGCCGAGCAGGGCACGGGTGCGGAGCTCGCGGTCACCGGCACCGACTCCACCGGCCTGTTCGGCCTGGTCGCCGCCGCGGTCGCCGCGGTCGCCGCCGGGGCCGGCCTGGTCGTGGCGGGGATGCGGCGCAGGGCCCGCTCCTGATCGGCTCCCCGGGCCGCCCCGCGCGGCCCGGGGGCTGACGCGAGTCCCGTAGCACCGGCCGAGGCCACGTGCTCGGGGTTCACGTCAGCCGCCGCCCAACCAGGGCGGAGCTGATCGACGGGGCGCGCGCGTCACCCGCAACCAGCGGGCGCCGACCGCGGCGCGCTCTCCTGAACCGGCCGGCACGCACCGCCCAGGTGTGAGGCCGTCCGGATGATCCCCGGCCCCGGCCGGAGGCCTGCACCCCACCCAGGGATGTGGCACGGCCTGTTGCCCGAGCACAAGCACGCACAAGCACACCTGTTCTCTTCAACATGTCTTCATGTCTTCTCGAAAGGACTCCCCACATGCGTAAGTGGGCCAGCATCTCCGCGAAGTCCGCGCTCATGGCGGCGGGATTCGTCGCTCTGGGCACCGGCGTGGCCTTCGCCGACACCGAGCCCGTGACCTCGGGCAACGGTTCGATCCTGGGCGGCAACCAGGCGGTCGCCAACCTCGACGTCCCGGTCAACGTCTGCGGGAACGCGATCAGCGCCGTCCTGGGCACGTCCGGCGCCCAGTGCACGGACTCCGGCGCCGCCGTGGTCGACCACCACAGCGGCGAGGTCGCGACCTCGGGCAACGGCTCCGTCCTGGGCGGCAACCAGCTCGTGGTGGACGGCGACGTCCCCGTGAACGTCTCCGGCAACGCGATCGCCGCGGTGGGCGGCATCGCGGGCGCCGCGGCCACCGACACCGGCGCCCTGGTCCACGAGGGCGGCCACCACGGCCACCACGGCCACCACGGTCACGACGAGCGCGGCCACGCCCACCAGCAGGGCCACGACGGCTACGACGTCGTGCACCAGGGCCACGAGCACCACGGGCACGACCACGACCCGGACGTCGCCACCTCGGGCAACGGCTCGGTCGCGGGCGGCAACCAGCTGGTCGCCGACCTGGACGTCCCGGTCAACGTGTCCGGCAACGCGATCGGCGCCGTGGCGGGCGTCGCGGGCGCCGCGGCCACCGACACCGGCGCCCTGGTCCACGAGGGCGGCGGCCGTCACCACCAGTCCGCCCCCGCCGGGCTCACGGCGATGGACCTGGTCAACGAGGCCGTCTCGAACGCCAGCATCCTGCCCGACACCTCCGGCGTGGACGCGGGCATCCTGCGCCAGTCGGCCGAGCGCGAGCACCAGTCGGGCGTCGCGACCTCCGGCAACGGCTCGCTCGTGGGCGGCAACCAGCTGGTCGCGGCCCTGGACGTCCCGGTCAACGTGTCCGGCAACGCGATCGGCGCCGTGGGCGGCGTCGCGGGCGCCGCGGCCACCGACACCGGGGCCCTGGTCCTGGAGGAGGAGCCCCACGTCGCCACCTCGGGCAACGGCTCGGCCGTGGGCGGCAACCAGCTGGTCGCGCACGCGGACGTCCCCGTCAACGTGACCGGCAACGCCGTCGCCGCCGTCGCGAGCCTGGCGGGCGCCAGCTCCACCGACAACGGCGCCGCGGTCGTGCACCAGAGCGCGACCGAGCACCAGTCGGGCGTGCTGCAGGACGCCCCGGTCGTGCGCGACCTGCCCGAGATCCCCGTCTCGCAGATGCTGCCCGTCGACTACACCCTGAGCGAGACCACGCACCAGGCCGTGGCGGAGCACGCTCCCGAGCACGTGGACCAGCTGCCCGCTCCGGCTCCGAGCGTGGACCCCGTCGGCGCCCTGCTCGGCGCCGCGGGCGTCGGCCTGTAGCGACCATCGTGGGGTGGGCCCGGGGGCCCGCCGACCGGCCTGGAGGGTGACGGCGCCTCGTTCCGTTTGGAACGCGGTGGACTGCGAGGTGCCCAATCCCACAGGACGGCGGTGGCCCCCGGGCGGGACCCCGCTCCGGCACACCGGTGCCGTGTGCGTCCGCAGAGCAGGTTGAGTCGCCTCCGCACTCCCGTTCCGTTTGGAACGCGGTGGACTGCGGGAGGGTGGAGGCGACGACGCCGGCTCAGGACGTGAGCCGAGTCCTCCCGGGAATATCCGGGAGGACTCGCCGCATTCTGGGGGATATCGGCACTCGGACGTTTGTAAGTGTGACCGAAGTCACTCGCAAGACGGGTTCCGGGTGCTCGACGAAGGCGGCGACCGTTGACCGACGGGCGTTGCCAGGACCGCTCGCGTACGCTACGGACCGGTACCGGTGCGCGAAGCGCTTATTCTGCGGATGCCGGTGGGTGTGAGCCGGGCGCCCTGCCCGGGGCGGTGGACCCCGCACACGCGGAGAGGGCCCCGCACGCCCATCGACGGGGGAGTGCCTGGAGTTTCGGTTACTGTCGGTTCCCACGGGAACCGACAGACCGCGGCCGGATAGATCACGTAAGGCTAGACGTAGGGGAACAGCGTGCCACCCACGAAGGGCAGCGCCGGCAAGAACGGCTCGAAGGACAGCGGACGGCAGGGGGCGGGCACCGCTCTGGTCATCGTCGAGTCGCCCGCCAAGGCGAAGACCATCGCCGGTTATCTGGGGCGCGGCTACGTCGTGGAGTCCAGCATCGGCCACATCCGCGACCTGCCCAACAAGGCCGCCGAGATCCCCGCCAAGTACAAGGGGGAGTCCTGGGCCCGGCTCGGCGTGGACGTCGACGGCGACTTCGAGCCGCTCTACGTCGTCAACGCGGACAAGAAGTCGCACGTCAGGAAGCTCAAGGAGCTCATGGCGGACGCCGACCTCCTCCTGCTCGCCACAGATGAGGACCGCGAGGGCGAGGCCATCGCCTGGCACCTGCTGGAAGAGCTCAAGCCCAAGATCCCCGTCCGCCGCATGGTGTTCAACGAGATCACCAAGGACGCCATCCAGCGCGCGGCGAGCAACACCCGCGACCTGAACACCCGCCTGGTCAACGCACAGGAGACCCGACGCATCCTGGACCGCCTCTACGGCTACGAGGTCTCCCCCGTGCTGTGGAAGAAGGTCATGCCGAAGCTCTCGGCGGGCCGCGTCCAGTCCGTGGCCACCCGGCTGGTGGTGGAGCGCGAGCGCGAGCGCATGGCGTTCACGTCCGCCGAGTACTGGGACCTCAAGGCGCTCTTCGACGCGAGCGAGGCGGGCGTCCCCGAGGGGCCGGCGACCTTCCCCGCCACCCTCGTCTCCGTGGACGGCACCCGCGTCGCCGTCGGCCGCGACTTCACCCCCCAGGGCGCGCTGCGCTCGGACCGCGGGGTCCGCCAGCTGGACGAGGCGACGGCGCGCGGCCTGGCCGAGCGCCTGGCGGGGGCCGGGTTCTCGGTCCGCTCGGTCGAGCGCAAGCCCTACCGCCGCTCCCCGTACGCCCCGTTCCGCACCACGACCCTCCAGCAGGAGGCCTCGCGCAAGCTCGGGCTGTCCGCCAAGCAGACCATGCAGGTCGCCCAGCGGCTGTACGAGAACGGCTACATCACCTACATGCGCACCGACAGCACCACGCTGTCGGACAGCGCCGTCGGTGCGGCCCGCTCCCAGGTGCGCAGCCTGTACGGCGGCGACTACCTCCCCGACAAGCCGCGCGTGTACGCCAAGAAGGTCAAGAACGCGCAGGAGGCGCACGAGGCGATCCGCCCCGCGGGCGACGCCTTCCGCACCCCCGCCTCGACCGGCCTCTCCGGGCCCGAGTTCCGGCTCTACGAGCTGATCTGGAAGCGCACCGTCGCCTCCCAGATGAAGGACGCGGTCGGCGAGTCGGTCACCGTGCGCATCGAGGGGACCTCCTCCACCGGGGAGGTCGCCGAGTTCAGCGCGACCGGCAAGATCATCACCTTCCACGGCTTCCTCAAGGCCTACGTGGAGGGGTCCGACGACCCCGCCGCCGACCTGGACGACCGCGAGCGCCGCCTGCCCGCGATGGCCGAGGGCGACCCGCTCAAGGCGCAGAACCTGGAGGCGGAGGGGCACAGCACCCGGCCGCCCGCGCGCTACACCGAGGCGTCGCTCGTCAAGGAGCTGGAGGAGCGGGAGATCGGCCGCCCCTCCACCTACGCGTCGATCCTCGGCACCATCCTCGACCGCGGCTACGTGTTCAAGAAGGGAACGGCGCTCGTGCCGTCCTTCCTGGCCTTCGCCGTGGTGCAGCTGATGGAGCGCCACTTCGGCAACCTGGTGGACTACGAGTTCACCGCCCGCCTGGAGGACGTGCTCGACGACATCGCCCGCGGAGAGGCGGAGAGCCTGCCCTGGCTGCGCCGCTTCTACTTCGGCGGGGAGGACACGGAGGGCCGCCGGGAGACCGGTCTCAAGGAGCTCGTGGGCGACCACCTCTCCGAGATCGACCCCAAGGAGGTCAGCTCCGTGCCCCTCCCCGGCACCGACATCGTGCTGCGGGTGGGCCGCTACGGCCCCTACCTGGACCGTGACGGCGTGCGGGTGAACGTGCCGGAGGACCTGGCGCCGGACGAGCTGACCGAGGCCAAGGCCGAGGAGCTCTTCGCCCAGCCCAGCGGCGACCGCGAGCTGGGGACCGACCCGGAGACCGGCCGCCCCGTCGTGGCCAAGACCGGCAGGTTCGGCCCCTACGTCACCGAGGTCATCGAGGAGCCGGAGGAGGCCGAGGGCGAGGCCAGGCCCAAGCGCGCCAAGGCCAAGGCCAAGCCCCGCACCAGCTCGCTCCTGAAGTCGATGAGCCTGGACACCGTCACCCTGGAGGACGCGCTGCGCCTGCTGTCGCTGCCCCGCGTGGTCGGCGAGATCGACGGCGAGGAGGTCACCGCGCAGAACGGGCGGTACGGCCCCTACCTCAAGAAGGGCACCGACAGCCGCTCCCTGGAGACCGAGGAGCAGATGTTCACGGTCACCCTCGACGAGGCGCGCGCGATCTTCGCCCAGCCCAAGCAGCGGGGCCGCCGCGCGGCGACCCCGCCCCTGCGCGAGCTGGGCGAGGACCCGGTGTCGGGCGCCAAGATGGTCGTCAAGGACGGCCGCTTCGGCCCCTACGTCACCGACGGGGAGGTCAACGCCTCCCTGCGCAAGGACGACCAGGTCGAGTCGATCACCGACGAGCGCGCCTCGGAGCTGCTGGCCGAGCGCCGCGCCAAGGCGCCCGCCAAGAAGAAGCCCGCGGCCAAGAAGGCCCCGGCCAAGAAGCCGGCCGCCAAGAAGGCGACGGCGGCGAAGACCGGCACGACCACCAGGACGGCCGCCAAGAAGGCCCCGGCCAAGAAGACCGGCGTCCCCCGCGCCTCCGCCGAGGAACCGGCGGAGGGGAACGGCCCGTAGCCGCCGCAGGGCCCCTCCTCCGGCCGCGGCCACAACCGAAGAACACCGCTCACCCGGGCGTCCCCCGAAGGGGTGCCCGGGTGAGTACTATCTCCGTGTCCGCACCGGGTGGGCCGTCTCCACCCCTGTTCGGCAATGATCTTCCGTACTAGTGTGGGCGTGACTCCCGAGGACGCAGAATCGTGTGCGCCCCCCGGCGTCATCCACCGAATTCTGGGACGGATCCCGTGTCCGTCGTTCCCTTTCCCCCTCACCGATATCTTGAGCGCTATGAGCAGATCTGCACCCGGAGCGCCAGTCGAGGCGCGAAACGTCCTCGCGATCACACCCTTCCGCAGGCTGTGGATCTCGCTTTCCCTCTCCAGCCTGGGCGACTGGCTGAGCCTCCTGGCCCTGATGTCCCTGGCGGCGATCTTCACCGCCGGCGGTTCCACGCTCGTGCAGTACGCGGCCGTCAGCGGCGTCGTGGTGATCAAGCTCGCCCCGCCGATCCTGCTGAGCCCGCTGGCCGGGGCGGTCGCGGACCGCCTCGACCGCAAGTGGACGATGGTCGCCACCGACGTCCTGCGCGGCCTCCTGTACGTCTCGATCCCCGTCGTGGGACTCCTCGTGCCGGGCTTCGCCCTGGAGTGGCTGCTCATCGCCAGCCTCCTTGCGGAGCTCGCCGCCCTGTTCTGGACGCCGGCCAAGGACTCCGCCGTCCCCGGCCTGGTCCCCCGCAGGCTGCTGCCGCAGGCCGAACGGCTGAACCTGCTCACCACCTACGGCACGGCCCCGGTCGCGGCCCTGCTGTTCGCGGCCCTCGCCTCGGTCGGCAACGTGCTCGGCGCGCTGCTGCCCTCCATGGCGAGCCCCGAGGCCGACATCGCCCTCTACCTCAACGGCCTCACCTTCTTCGTCGCGGCGGCCGTCGTCGCCGTGCTGCCGATCCCCGGGCACAAGGCGTCCGGGGACGGCGGGATCGGCATCCGCGACAGCGGGATCCTCCGCGTCGTGGCGACGGGCCGCCGCCCCGGGGGCGAGCCGCTCCCGCGCGGCCTCGTGGCGGGCCTGCTCGGATCGCTCGCGGGCGGCGCCGCCGTCATCGGCGTCGCGCGCGTCCACCTCGAGGCGCTGGGCGCGGGCAACGCCGGTTTCGGCGCCGTCTTCGCGGCGGTCTTCGCGGGCATGGCCCTCGGCGCGCTCGCCGGGCCCCGCGTCCTCAAGCAGTTCAGCCGCAGGCGCCTGCTCGGCCTGAGCGTCGCCCTCTCCGGCCTGGCCCTGCTGTTCACGGGCGCCGTCGGGGACACGGTGCTCATCGCCGTCCTCGCGGGGCTCCTCGGCGTGGGCGCGGGCATCGCCTGGGTCACCGGCCTGGCGCTGCTCGACGACGAGGTCGGGGACGAGAACCGGCAGGGCGCGGTCGTCTTCGTGCACGGCGCCGCCCGTGTCGCGCTGCCGGCCGCCATGGCGCTGGCGCCCCTGCTCGCCGGGCTCGTCGGCGACTACGCGATCCCGATCGGCCCGCTCACCTACGACCTGCGCGGCGGCGGCGTCGTCCTGATGGCCTCCGGCCTGCTGGTCGTCCTCGTCGCACTGTTCTGCTACCGCCTGATGAACAAGGACCGCCCCGACGCCGGCCCCGGCCTGCTCCCCGAGCTCTTCGCCGCCCTGCGGGGCGTCGCGGTCAGCGACGGCGAGGGGGAGGCGGCCGTCCACTCCGGCGCGTTCATCGTGGTCGAGGGCGGTGAGGGCGCGGGCAAGTCCACCCAGGTGCGCGAGCTGACGGTGTGGCTGCGCGAGCAGGGCTTCGAGGTCATCGGCACCCGCCAGCCGGGGGCGACCAAGCTGGGCATGCGCCTGCGCGGTCTGCTCCTGGACCGGGAGAACTCGCACATCACCCCGCGCGCGGAGGTGCTGCTGTACACCGCGGACAAGGCCGACCACGTCGAGCAGGAGATCCTGCCCGCACTGCGCCGCGGCGCGGTCGTCATCAGCGACCGCTACGTGGACTCCCTGCTCGCCTACCAGGGCGCGGGCCGCGACCTGTCCGTCGAGGACATCCGCGACATCAGCTCCTGGGCCACCCAGGGCCTGGTCCCCGACCTGACGGTACTGCTGGACGTGCGGCCCGAGGACGGGCTCGCCCGCCTGGGCGGTCCCGCCGACCGCATCGAGTCCGAGTCGGTGGAGTTCCACTCCAGGGTCCGCAAGGGCTTCCTGGAGCTGGCCAAGGCCGACCCCGACCGCTACCTCGTGCTGGACGCCCGGGAGCAGCAGGACAAGATCACCCGCGAGATCCAGCGCCGGATCCGCTCCGTCCTGCCCGACCCGGTGCCGAGCGGCGCCGAGGCCGTCACGGGCATGATCCCGGTGATCAGGGCCGACTGAGGGGGACGCCCGGCCCGGAGGGCCGGGACACGACGGACGGGGGAGGCCCCGGCGGACCGCCGCCGGGGCCTCCCCCGTCCGGTCAGCCGGTCCGGGACGGTGCGTGCCCGGCGCCCCGGGAGGGCGCCGGGCACGGGTGGTCCGTCAGACCGGGAGGAGGACGGCGACCCCGATCGCGACGAGGGCGACGAGCGCCACGACCACGCAGCCGAGGACGATCGCGGCGACCCGGTCGGCGGCGGACATCCCGCGCCGCGGGGGTTCGGGCGGGGCGAACGAGGGGCGGCCGGAGCCCTCCCCGAAGGGCGACCCGCCCTCGTGGAGGGAGGCGTCCCGCTCGGGGCGGGACCCGGGCTGCGGCCGGAAGGAGGGGGAGGGGGAGTGCGTCAAGGGGGACTGCTCCGGATCTTCTGCGGGGGACGGTGAGGAGGGGTGTGGCTGGACCGCGGAGGTCGGGGGACCGCCGCGGCGGCCGTACGCGGAGCGGGCGCCGGGCCGTGACGGCACTACGCTATCCACCCCCTGCGGGCCTGTGGACGACGGCCCGGGCGTCGGTGGCGACTCCTATCCTGGGAGCAGACATCAGCGGTGGTTCTCGGGGGGAAGCGTGACGGTCTTCGACGACCTCATCGGCCAGCAGGCCACGGTGGGCCAGCTCCGACGGGCCGTGGCCGGGGCGTCGGACCTCGTCGCCGGGGGCCGGGGCGCGGGCATGACGCACGCCTGGCTGTTCACCGGCCCGCCCGGATCGGGCCGCTCGGAGGCGGCCCGGGCCTTCGCGGCCGCGCTCCAGTGCCCCGACGGCGGCTGCGGACACTGCCCCTCCTGCCACCAGGTCCTCGCCGGAACCCACCCCGACCTGCTGTACGTGCGCCCCAGCGGTCTGAGCTTCGGCGTCGCAGCCACCCGCGACCTGGTGCTGCGGGCGGGCTCCAGGCCCTCCGGCGGCCGATTCCGCATCGTGCTCTTCGAGGACGCCGAGCGCGCCACCGAGGCCGCCTCCAACGCCCTGCTCAAGGCGGTGGAGGAGCCCTCCCCCCGGACGGTCTGGCTGCTGTGCACACCTGCGCCCGACGACCTGCTCGTCACCATCCGCTCCCGCTGCCGGCTGGTCACCCTCGCCACCCCCGGCACCCGGGAGCTGGTGGACGCCCTGGTCCGGCGTGACGGGGTCGACCCCGTGCTCGCCCAGGCGTCGGCGGTGGCCGCGGCGGGCCGGATCGACAGGGCCCGGCAGCTGGCCACCGACCCCGAGGCGCGCAGGCGCCGGGAGGAGGTGCTGTCCATCCCCGCCCGCCTCGACGGGCTCGGCGCGTGCGTCACCTCCGCCGCCCGGCTGTACGAGATCGCCGAGGAGGAGTCCAAGGCCCTCACCACGGCCCTGGACGAGAAGGAGAAGGACGAGCTGAGGACCGCGTTCGGCGAGGGTTCCACCGGCAAGGGCGTGGCCAAGGCCATGCGGGGCTCCGCCGGCGCCATGAAGGACCTGGAGGAGCGGCAGAAGCGCCGTGCCACCCGGATCAAACGGGACTCCTACGACCGCGCCCTGCTCGACCTGGCCGCCTTCTACCGGGACGTCCTGGCCCTCCAGCTGGGGGCCTCGGTCGAGCTGTCCACCGGAGAGCGCTCCGGCGACCTGGACCGCGTGGCGCGCTCCAGCACCCCCGAGACCACGCTGCGACGGATCGACGCCATCATGGAGTGCCGCGGACGCATCGAGGCGAACGTGCACCCCCAGATCGCCATGGAGGCCATGACCTCCGCACTCCTGGTCGACGGGAGAGCGTGAGCCGGGACGGTCCGGGGCGCCCCGGCGGGGCGCCGACCTGAGCGGACGCCCGCCTCCGGTACCCGCGCGCACGGCCGCGGCCGTCCGGATCCGGACCGGTCCGGAGCGGCAGGAGGCGGCCCCGGCCGCGGGTCGCGACCACCCGGTGGCCGCGACCCCGGGGCCGTGGGAGGACAGAGCCGCACGGCCGGGCCGGTGCGGAGCAGACGACGCGCCGGCCACCAGCGGCCGGCGGAAACGAGAGGGCGGACATCCGTGGCGACGAGAGTTCGGGGGGCACTGGCGGCGGCACTGGCCGGTGCGGTGCTGCTGGCGACCGGGTGCACGGGCGGGGAGGGCGCCCCCGAGGAGGGGAACGTCGCAGCCCCCGACCCCGCACTGACCGACTTCACCGAGCAGGGCCTCGACTGGGGTGAGTGCGAGAGCGGGGCGGACGGCGCGGAGTGCGCGGTCTACGAGGTACCCCTGGACTACGACGAGCCCGGCGGCGACCGCGTCGAGATCGCGGTCAAGCGGTTCCCCGCCGAGGGCGGCGACCGCATCGGCTCCCTACTGGTCAACCCCGGCGGTCCGGGCGGCTCCGGCTACGACTACGTGGACCACGCCGCCTTCACTGTCAGCGACGCGGTGCGCCAGAGGTTCGACGTGGTCGGGTTCGACCCGCGCGGCGTCGGGCGCAGCTCACCGCTGACCTGCCTGGACTCCGAGGGGCTCGACGAGTTCCTCGGAGGGGTGGACAGCGTCGAGGGCGACGGCGACATGTCCGAGGTCACCGAGGCCGAGCTGGCCGAGCTGGAGGAGGACAGCCGCGGGTTCGTCGAGGCCTGCCGGGCCAACGACCCCGAGCTGATGCTCCACATGGGCACCGTCAACGTCGCCCGCGACATGGACATCCTGCGCGCCCTGGTCGGCGACGAGCAGCTGACCTACCTCGGCGCCTCCTACGGCACCCACATCGGGGCGCAGTACGCGGAGGAGTTCCCCGACCGGGTCCGCGCCCTCGTGCTCGACGGCGCGGTGGACCCCAGCCAGGAGCAGCTCGACCTCAGCGTCGCGCAGGCCACCGGCTTCGAGACGGCGCTGCGGGCCTTCGTGGAGGACTGCCTCGGGCAGTCGGACTGCCCGCTGGGCGCGTCCGGGGACAGTGTGGAGGACGGCGTCGGGGCGCTGAGCGACTTCCTGGCCGACACCGCCGAGGAGCCGCTGTCCAACAGCGCCGACGACCGCGAGGTCAACCGGGCCCGCGCCGAGCTCGGCGTCCTCGCGGCCCTGTACTCCGAGAGCTGGTGGCCCCGGGTGCGCGAGGGGCTGGCCGAGGCGATGGAGAACGGCGACGGCACCGTGCTGATCCAGCTCGGCGACGACCTGTACAGCCGCGAGGACCCGGCCGCCTACGAGAACTCCACGGCGGCGCTCATCGCGGTGAACTGCTCCGACTCCCCGAGCCCGCGCGACGTCGACGCGTATGTCCGGGCCGCGGCCGAGGCCGGCGAGGAGTCGCCGATCTTCGGTCCGACGCTGGCCTGGGGGGCCCTGCCGTGCGCCTACTGGCCGGAGGAGGCGGTCACCCCGACCACCGGCCTGGACGGAGCGGGGGCCGCCCCCATCATGGTGGTGGGCACCACCCGGGACTCGGCCACCCCGTACGCGTGGGCCGAGGCGCTCGCGGGCCAGCTGGAATCCGGGTTCCTGGTGACCCGCGACGGTGACGGCCACACGGCCTACCGCATGGGCGACCAGTGCATCGACGACATCGTGGACGCCTACCTGGTCGACCTGACCGTTCCCGAGGACGGCATGGCCTGCGCCTGACCGACGGGGCCGGGGGCCGCCGCCCCCGGCCCCCGCGCCCCGCTCGCGGAGGCGGGACCGGCATGACCGCAAACGTGTACACGGCACCCGTCGGAAGGCGTTAGACTGGGACCGCTTCGCCGCGTGTGACACGCGGCGTCGCGCCGCCTTAGCTCAGTCGGCAGAGCGATTCACTCGTAATGAATAGGTCGTCGGTTCGATTCCGACAGGCGGCTCCAGCCAAAACGCCACCCCGGACCGGGGTGGCGTTTCGCGTTGGTGGCCAGTTGGGTGGCCAACGCCTGTTCGGCGAACAGGCCGCCCGTGGCGCCGGTCCCCGCGCCTCGCGCTCCGCGCCGGGGACCGGGGGCGCCAGGACCATGGCTCCGGCGGCCCGGCCCGGGGACGCGGTTCCGGGCCGCCGCCGTCGACCGCCCTTGGTCAACAGATGATTACCCGCCGTGTCGGCGGCGTGGGGCTGTGCCGACGGGGACGCGGGTAGGTGCACGCCATGAGCCTGATGTTCATGCTGTTCGCGCTGCTCGGGTCCATCGTCGTGCTCGCCGCGGGTTCCCTCGCGCTGCGCCGCGTGGTGGCCTACCTGAACGACCGGCTCGTGGTCGAAGAGGCGACGGCGCCCCGGGTGGAGCCCGAACAGCATGTGGGCGGATACGTTCCCGCGCCGAGGGGGCAGGAGGACCTGCCGCACTCCCTGCGAACCCGCGTGCACGACCTGGTCGCCCTCGGTCGGGACGAGGAGGCGGTGCGGATGGTCCGCGAACGCCTGGGCGCCGACGAGGTCCGCGCCCGGCGGATCGTCGCCGCGCTCGGAGGCGACGGGACCGGCTCCAGGCGGGCTCTGGAGCCCTAGGTGTACCGGCCTGAGGGGCCGGTGGCGCAGGAGGCGGGAGGGCCTCCTCCGGCCGCGCCGACCGCGCCGACCGCGCTCGGACAGCCGGACCCGGGCCGGCCTTCGCCACCCGTCCTGCGGGAGGTGCCCGGCGAACGCTCGCGGCGATCGGCGCACGCGGTTCCGTCACGGGCCGCGGGGGCGCGGTCAGGCCCGCGCCCCCGCGGTCGTCGCCTCGCGGTCCCTCCCGGCCCGGACCTCAGGCGCGCTGCCGGTTCTGGAGCCACCCCCACACGGCGGTGGCGACGAACAGGATCGCGCCGATGACGGCGAGCCAGACCAGCCCCTTGATCACCACGCCGATGATGGTGAGGATCAGCCAGATCGCCAGCAGTACCAGGATGAGGTAGACCATGTCGCCTCCTGAGGATGTGCGTTCTGTGGGGGTGGCCTACCCGTTCGCCGGGGTTCCGCACATCACGGGCCGCGGGGAGGGCCCTCAGGGCCAGGTGCCGTCCACCACGGTCCCGTGGTCGGGCTTGTTGCTGTCCATCCACGCCTGGCGGTTGCGGGCGTAGGAGAGGGCCCAGTCGACCTGGCGCCGGTGCAGCTCGGCGAGGTCCGCCGAGGCGAGCCCGGGGTGGCGGGCGCCGATCTCCTCGGCCAGGGCCAGTGCGGCGGAGGCGTCGCCCCGGGCCGTGTGGGCGTCGGTCAGCTCCACCCCGTAGTACTCGCACATGGCGCCCAGGTTGCGCTTGCCCTTGCGGTAGGGCTCCACCCCGCGGTCGATCACCAGCGGGTCCACCACGGGGGCGGGAGGCCCGCCCAGGCGCTCCTCCAGGGAGGCCAGGCCGTACCGCCGCAGTTCGCAGGAGAGGACCCGCAGGTCGTAGGGGGCGTTGAAGACCACGAGGCCCTGGCCGGCGGAGAGCTGGTCGGCCAGGGCCCCGGCGATCTCCTCCAGGCACTCGGCGGCCGGTCGTCCCTCGGCGCGGGCCCGTTCGGTGCTGATCCCGTGGACCGCCACCGCTCCCGCCGGGATCTCCCGATCGCCGGGGCTCACCAGCCAGGTGCGGGCCCTGCCCTCGCGGTCCACGAGGGCGGCCGACACCAGGAAGGCGGTGTCGGGGTCGCGGGAGGAGGTCTCGGAGTCGAAGCCGAGCAGGGGGGTGGTGTGCCAGCCGGGGTGCGCGCCCCGGGAGGGCGGGACGGGGCGCGGCTCGTGCTCGGCGCAGTAGGTGAGCCAGCGGCCGTCCCCCTTGAGGACGATCCCCTCGCCGGTACCGACGGCGACCTGGCAGGTGGTGCATGTCCCGGGGTAGCGGTTGCGCATGGATTCCTCTCGGCCGGATGGTCGGCACTGCTGTGAGCAGCGGCGATGTTCCATCGTAGAGCGGCTCTGCGACAGTCGGGGAGGGGGTGGGAGGGGCGGTGCCGGTGGGGCGCGTGTGTGCGGGGGCCTTCTTCTGGGGAGGGGAAGGGCATGAGTTTGGAAGAGGCATCACGTCAGCTGGAAGCAGCCATCCACGACGCACGGGTTTCCTTCGACTGCATCCTGTTGGAGGAGCTCGACCGCGCGCACACGAACGCGATCACCGCCAGAGCCGCGGTCGACGCGGCGGAGCAGGCCATCAGGGTGGAGTTCGAGAGGCGGGAGGCCGCCAAGGAGGACTCGTCGGAGACGACGGGGACCGCCGACTGACCCGCCGTCGAATCGAACATATTTTCGATCAAAGGGTATGCTGGTCGGCATGCCCGATCAGCCGCTGACGCCGGACTGGCCCGCGAGTGTTCACCCGCCCGGGTCGGACTCCTTCGAGCAGACCGCCCTCGTGTGGCTGTTCGACCACGTGCCCGCCGACTACCGGCTGCACGGGGTCCTGCGTCGTCATCCCGTAGCCCTCTCCCGGCTGGCCCGCCAGTACGTCTCCGCGGCGCTGGAGGCCGCCCGGGAGGGGTACCGGACCGCACGGGTCGACCTCCGCGACCACCTGCCCCCGCACGCGCTCGACCAGGTGATGAACGCCTACCTCGCGGAGGGGCAGCGCATGGCGGGGGTCCTGCGGTCGGTCGAGGCGGTCGACGCGGCGCTCCGCTCGGCCACCGGAGAACGGGGCGCGGATGTGTGAGCGCCCCGACGCGGGACCGCGCACGGGGGCGTTGTCCGGGCGCGGACGCCCCGGACACGGGACGGCGGCCGCCGCGCGCGGGCGATCAGGCGGTCACCCGGACCACCACGGCCACCTCGTCCCCGGTGTTCACCAGGAAGTGGTGTCCCCGTGCGGCCCCTCCCACGGGTGCGCCGACCACGCGGGCCCGGCCCTCGGCCAGCTCCGAGGCCGAGCGCATCTGACCGTCGGGGGCCGACGCGATCAGATGGGCGCGACCGCTGACCAGGTAGAGGACCTCCATGCCGTGCGGACGCGCGGGGTGGTCGGCGGGGCCGGACACGAAGCTGTTGGGTTCGAGGGCCACGGTGGTCACCCGCAGCCGGCCGCTCGCGTGGCGGCGGGCGGCGCGGGGCGCCGGCTGCCAGTGCCCCCGCCGGGTCGGCCACAGGGTGGGTCGGCGCAGCGAGGACGCGGCGCCGCGGGCGGCCGCCACCAGCCGGCCCAGGGTCGGCAGACGTCGTTCGCCCAGGTGGGCATAGCCGGAAGGGCGTCCGGCGTCCACCACGTCGCCGATCCCCTCCAGCGAGACCGGCCCGGGGGCCGGGGACGGGGTGTCGGAGGGGCGGCGGGCGGCCGGCGCCGACACGGCGGACGGCGGGGCCTCGGAGGACGGGAGAACGGCGGTGGGGTCGAGAGTGCGCTGGGGCATCGTGAGAGGATCTTTCCCGTGTGCGCGCCCGTGTGTCGGGAACGCGCGGATGTCGTCGGTGGGTCCCGGCGGGCCGGGCGGCAGGTGCGAGGTCTCCGCGCCTACGCGTGGAGACGGGAATCACCCTGCGGGATGCGCCCCGTGTCCGGACCACACGCCGAGGTGGTCGGATCGGAGGGGCACGCGGTCGAGCGACGGCGTACGGAGACGCCTCAGAATCGGCTCAGCGACGACAACACGGACACGCCGCACAGGCCAGGTGGCAGGGGGCCCCGGGGGCCGTGCGAGCCGTGGCGTCGGTGCGGGTGCGCGGATACATAGGTGCAAGGACACCAGCAAAGTCCGGGAGGAGTCAAGCCATCGTCGGGAATCGCGCGTGTCGGCCACCTCACCCCGGAGGAGCGCCGGGTGTGTTGCGGGTGGCGCTGCGCGGTGGTGACATGTGGAGCCCGAGTACGGCGTGCGAACACCGCCGGAGCGGGCACCATCCCCCAGCCGTAGTGACAGGAGCGGCCGTTATGGCATACCTCCCCAGAAGGCACAGTTGAACCCCGAGACCCCGGGGCTGTGGGCGCGTGTGCTCGTGCGCGCGCTCGTCGTCGCGGCCGCCGCGGTGATGGCGCTCGGCTTCCTCGGACCGGGCGCGGCCGTCCTGGTCGCCGCGCTGACCGCGCTGACCTTCGTGCTGCTGTGGCTGCGCGCGCGCCACCAGAGGTCCTCCCGGCCCCCCGGCGGAGCCCCCCGCCCCCCGGAGCCCCGGGGTCCCCGGGACGCGGACTGAGGGGCCCGCGCGCACCGGTTCCTTCGGTTCGACGGGCGGAGTGCAGGTACGGCACGTCTTTCGACAAAGGGGGATGTGCCGCCCGCCGCGCCGCGTAGATTCTTGGTCTATGACGGACCAGGATCTCCTCCACGCCCTGCGCTCCAGTCGCATACCGCGGGCCGACGCCTACGCGAGGCTGCTCGACGCCTACGGGGAGGAGCTCTACCGGCGCTGCATCCTGGTCCTGCGCGACCGCGACGCCGCGCACGTGGTGCTCAGGGACACGCTGATCGCCGCCCGGGCGCACATCGGCCGGCTGGAGGAGCCCGAGCAGCTGGGGGAATGGCTGCACGCCCTGGCGGAGGCGGAGTGCGCCAGGCGGCTCGCGTCCGGCCTGCGGACGGCCGCGCCGGTCGGGATGTCCATGCCCGAGAGGACCGCGCTGGTGCCGGTCCGGGTGCTCAACGGGATGAGCGGGCCCGAGCTCGACGGGTACCGGGCCCACGTGGCCGCGCGCGCCGACCACTTCGACCGGAACGGGTTCCCGGTGCGGCCCGACGGCCCCCTCCGGCTGCGGGGGGTGGTGGCCCTGGCCCCCGTCACGCTGGCGGTCGTGTGCGCCCTGCTCCTGGTCGCGTTCGCCGGTTTCGTGCTCGCCCGGGACCACGCCCCCGAATCCGCCCCGGGGGAGGCGATCCCGCAGAGCCGGAGATGACGCCGGCCGTCCACAGCCCCTACCGGGGCGGGGCGAACCGGGGTTTCATGGATACAGGGGGGCCGCCAGTCCCGACGGCACCGGCGTGCCCCGACGGCGGAGGGCCGGTGGGAACGTCCCCACCGGCCCTCCGCCGGCACAGCCGGACCACGCGTCGGCGATGCCTACTTGTCGCCCTCGGTGTCGGAGATGTGCGAGCTGTCGCCGTGCGCCCCCGCCTCCTCCGCGCGCTTCACGGAGGCCACGATCTCCTGCTCGGCCTCGTGGCGGCCCACCCAGCTGGCCCCCTCGACGGACTTGCCGGGCTCCAGGTCCTTGTACACCGTGAAGAAGTGCTCGATCTCCAGGCGCTCGAACTCGTTGACGTGGTGAATGTCACGAAGGTGCTCCTGGCGCGGGTCCGTCGCCGGAACGCAGAGCAGCTTGTCGTCACCACCGGCCTCGTCGCGCATCCGGAACATGCCGATGGCGCGGGCCCTGATCAGGCAGCCCGGGAAGGTCGGGGCCTTGAGCAGGACGAGGGCGTCCAAGGGGTCGCCGTCCTCGCCGAGGGTTCCCTCGACGAAGCCGTAGTCCGCGGGGTAGGTGGTGGAGGTGAACAGCATGCGGTCGAGGCGGATACGACCGGTCTCGTGGTCCACCTCGTACTTGTTGCGCTCCCCCTTGGGGATCTCGATCGTAACGTCGAATTCCATGCTGATCTCGGCTCCCAATGCGACTAATGTCGCCGTATAACAACAACGTCAGGCCGCGACACCGAAGGAAGGGCAGGTGCCCCGGGTGCGACGGGTACGAGGCGAGGGGCTCCTCGCACTGGCCCTGCTCAACATATTCGTGCTGATTGCCGGGTTCGTAGCCCTCGACGTGATCGAGGCTCGGCCGCTTCCCGCAGTGCCCAACCCGGTCACGAACGCCGAGGGCGTGGCGGCGGCGGAACCCGCGGCCTCGACTCCGGCGGACCCGGAACGGATCGCGGACATCCTTGATGATCCCATGTCGTCCCCGGGGCTCGAGGAGGGCCTCTCCGGTTACGTCGTCGACGGAACGACCGGTGAGACGCTCTTCGAGAGTGACGCGGACACGCCCGTGACCCCCGCTTCGACGACCAAGATCGCCACGGCCGTCGCCGTCCTGGACACCGTCGGCCCCGACCACGTGCTGCGCACCGAGGCGTACCTCGACACCGGCGCGAACCGGGTGGTGCTGCGCGGAGGGGGCGACACGACCCTGACCGCGACCGCCGACTCCGCAGCTTACCCGCAGGTAGCCACACTGGAGGAGCTCGCGGCGCGCACGGCCGAGGCGCTGGCGGCGGAGGGCGTCGACGCCGTCTCCCTGGGCTACGACGACTCGCTGTTCGCCGGCCCCGGGACCCCGGAGGGCTGGAAGCCCAACTACGTCCCCGAGGGCAACGCGGCCCCGGTCACCGCACTGATGCTCGACTCCGGCCGGGTCTCCCCGGAGGCCAGCGGTTACGGCTCGCGCACGACGGAGCCGTCCCTGCACGCTGCGCGGGCGTTCGCCGAGCAGCTGGAGCGGGCGGGCGTCGAGGTCGAGGGCGAGCCGTCGGAGGCCACCGCCTCGGGCGAGCCCGTGGCGTCGGTGGAGTCGGCGCCGATGGCCTCCCTGGTGGAGTTCATGATGCTCGCCAGCGACAACATCCTGGCCGAGTCCATGGGCCGGATCACCGCGATCGAAACGGGGGAGGAGCCCACCTTCGACGGCGCCACGGCGGCCACCGAGCGGATCGTGTCCGGGCTGGGCGTCGAGGGCGTCTCCCTGACGGACAACAGCGGCCTCAGCACCCGCAACCGCATCACGCCGCGCGCCCTGGTCGAACTCCTGGAGCTGGTCGCGAGCGGCGAACGCCCCGACCTGGGCGCGGCGGTGACCGGGCTGCCGACCGCCCACGCCACCGGCACCCTGGCCGGGCGCTACACCGAGGGCTCCTCCGCCCACGACGCCGCGGGCCTGGTGCGCGGCAAGACGGGCACGCTCAACGGGGTGGCCACCCTCGCCGGAACGGTCCACGACCGCGAGGGCAACGTGTTCGTCTTCGCCTTCATGGCCAACAACCCGGCGGCGAGCGGCTACCAGCTCGACTCGCTGCCCGCGGCGCTCAGCCGCTGCGGCTGCTCCTGACCGCTGCCGCCCCTCCGCTGCGGGCGCCCGGAGCGGAGGGGCGATTCGGCCGGTCTCAGGGGTATCCCTGGGGGCACCCGGAATTCCGACCCTGATCCCCGTGCCCTCCGCCGCTGCGTGGGTAGGCTGGCGGTGTGACTGTGATCGACTGGGACGTAGCCGTCAACACCGGTGTTCGCCTCGTGCGCCCTGGGCCGCAGGTGGACCTCTCCGACGCACGGCAGGCCGTGGCGCAGTTGCGCGAGCTCTCCACCGTGGCGGCCGGGCACGTGCGCGACTTCACCGGAATGAACCCCCTCGAACCAGCGGGACCCGCGGCCGTCGTGGACCGCCCCGGCTGGATCCGAGCCAACGTCGACGGGTTTCGAGTGGTCATCGAACCCGTACTCGAGCAAATGGGCGCCGACCGGCTCAACAACAGCCCCGCCGGGAACCTGACCAGCGCGGTCGGGTCCCGGATCACCGGGATGCAGCTGGGAGCGATGCTCTCCTACCTGGCGGGGAAGGTCCTCGGCCAGTACGAGCTCTTCCTGCCACCGGGCCCCGACGGCGCCGTGTCGACCGGCCGTCTGACCCTGGTGGCGCCCAACATCGTCAACGCCGAACGCGAGATGGACGTCGACCCCCGGGACTTCCGGCTGTGGGTGTGCCTGCACGAGGAGACCCACCGCATGCAGTTCACGGCCACGCCGTGGCTGCGCGGGCACGTCCAGGGGCTCATGCAGGAGCTCCTGCTGTCGTCCGACATGAACGCGGGCGACCTCATCGACCGGCTGCGCGCGGCCGGCGAGGCCGTCGCTGACGCCGTCCGCGGGGGCGGGGAGACCAGCCTCATCACCGCGATCCAGAGCCCGGAGCAGAGCGAGATCATGGACCGCGTCACCGCGGTCATGAGCCTGGCCGAGGGGCACGGCGACTACGTGATGGACGCCGTCGGACCCGAGGTGGTGCCGACCGTCGCCACCATCCGCGCCCGCTTCCAGAAGCGCCGCGAGTCCGTCAACCCCCTCGACCGGATCATGCGGCAGCTGCTGGGCATGGACATGAAGATGCGCCAGTACGAGGAGGGCGCCGCCTTCGTCCGCGCCGTCGTGGCCGACGTCGGCATGGCGGAGTTCAACAAGGTGTGGACCTCGCCCGAGACCCTCCCCACCCTGGAGGAGATCCGGAACCCGCACACGTGGGTCGCCCGGGTCGTCCGCCCCGCCGCCATCACCGAGTGAGCGGGCCGCCCCCCGCCGTGGCCGCGGTGCGCTCGGCGGTCCGGCGGGCGCTGTCCGCCCTGCCCTCCGGCGCCACGGCGCTGGTGGCGTGCAGCGGCGGCGCCGACTCCCTGGCACTGGCGGGGGCGGTGGCCTTCGAGGCGCCGAGGTCGGGGAGGGCCGCGGGCGCGGTCACCGTCGACCACGGGCTCCAGGAGGGGTCCGCGGCGCGGGCGGAGGCGGTCGCCCGCGTCCTGCGCGGGCTCGGGCTCGACCCGGTCCTGTCCAGGAGGGTGGAGGTGGGCGCGGACGGGGGGCCGGAGGCCGCCGCGCGCCGTGCCCGCTACGACGCCCTGGAGGGCGCCGCCGCCGCGCACGCCCCCGCGGTGGTGCTGCTCGGCCACACCCTCGACGACCAGGCGGAGACGGTCCTGCTGGGGCTGGCGCGGGGGTCGGGGGCCCGCTCCCTGGCCGGAATGGCGCCGCGCACCCGCGGCTACGCGCGCCCCCTCCTCGACCTGGACCGCGCCACGGTCCGCGAGGCGTGCGCCCTCATGGGCCTGGACCCCTGGGAGGACCCGCACAACCTGGACCCCCGCTTCGCCCGGTCGAGGGTGCGCCACGACGCGCTCCCCGCACTGGAGAGGACGCTGGGGCCGGGGATCGCCGCGGCCCTCGCCCGTACGGCGGCGCTGCTGCGGGCCGACGCCGACACCCTGGACTCCTTCGCCGACGCGCTGTACGCGCAGGCGGCCGAGACGCCCGCCTGCCTCCCGCCGGTCCCCGCGGCCCCGGTCGGGCCGGAGCTGGCGGTGGCACCGCTGGAGGCGGCCCCCGACGCGCTGCGCACGCGCGTGCTGCGCCGGGCCGCCCTGGCGGCCGGCTGCTCCGCGAGCGCGCTGACCGCCCGGCACGTGCGCGAACTGGACCGCCTGGTCGTCGACTGGCGTGGCCAGGCCCACATCGACCTGCCCGGGGGCATCAGGGGGCGGCGCTCCGCGGGCCGTATCCGGTTCGAGGCCGGAGCCCCCTGAACCCTCCCCGCCTGCCCGGCATGTCCGACCTGCGCGGACGCCGAGGGGGCCGGGGGCCGCCGGTCGGGGGCCGTACCCGTGTTCGGCACGTTTATCCTGGTTGCCGCAAACGGGGAACCCAGCAGCGAGGACAGTGAGCGTGGACGCTAAGGACATGGGCCGGGACCTGGAGAAGGTCCTGGTCACCGAGGAAGAGATCAACGCGCGCCTGGCGGAGCTCGGTGCGCGGATCGACGCGGACTACGCGGGCAGGGACCTGCTGATCGTCGGAGTGCTCAAGGGCGCGGTCATGGTGATGGCCGACCTGGCCCGGGTGCTGCACAGCCCCGTCTCCATGGACTGGATGGCGGTGTCCTCCTACGGCGCGGGGACGACCTCCTCCGGTGTGGTGCGGATCCTCAAGGACCTGGAGACCGACATCAAGGACCGCGACGTCCTGATCGTCGAGGACGTCATCGACTCGGGCCTGACGCTCTCCTGGCTGGTGGGGAACCTCAAGTCGCGCGGGCCCAGCTCGGTCGAGGTCTGCACCATGGTCCGCAAGCCGCTGGCCTTCGACGTCGACCTCGACGTCAAGTACATCGGCTTCGACCTGCCCAACGAGTTCATCGTCGGCTACGGCCTCGACTACGCGGAGAAGTACCGCAACCTGCCGTTCATCGGCACTCTCGCCCCGCACGTCTACGAGGAGTAGCCCCCCGGGAACGCCGCCGCGCGGCCCCCGCGCGGCGGTGGGAACGCTCACGGGAACAACCGGGCGGGGTGCCGTCGTTGCTCTCATGACGACCCCGCGTCCGGCTTGCCGAGCGGTGCTCCCGCCCGGTGGGGTGCGGTGTACCGTCGAAGGTCCCGGCGTTCTCGCGGGGAGCCACGTGTCCGTTTGGTCCTGCTTCGGATAGTTCTCTGGGGCGGGCGGCCTGGTCAGGAGGGACGGACCCGACAGGGTTCCGCTCACATGAATCTGAAGCGTTTTTTCCGCGGCCCGTGGATCTGGGTCCTGGCCGTCGGCCTCATGCTCATCATCGGTTTCCGCGTCTTCGACGTCGGTGGCGGACCACAGCCCACGGAGACCGACACCTCGACCGTCTACCAGCTCATCGAGCGGGACGAGGTCGACAACGCCGAGATCGTCGACCGCGACCAGCGCATCGTGCTGACCACGACCGACGACGAGATCTACGAGGCGTACTGGGTGGAGGGGCAGGGCCTCCAACTGGCGGACATGCTCCAGGAGTCCCTGGAGACCGAGGGCAGCAGCCTCGAGTCCTACGAGGTCACGGTCGCCACGACCTCCGTGTGGACCACCGCCCTGTTCAGCCTGCTGCCGCTGATCATCATCATCGTCATCTTCTGGTTCATCTTCAGCCAGATGCAGGGCGGCGGCTCCCGGGTCATGAACTTCGGCAAGTCCAAGGCCAAGCTCATCACCAAGGACACGCCCAAGAACACCTTCTCCGACGTCGCCGGCGCGGACGAGGCGATCGAGGAGCTCCACGAGATCAAGGAGTTCCTCCAGAACCCGTCCAAGTTCCAGGCGATGGGCGCCAAGATCCCCAAGGGCGTGCTCCTGTTCGGCCCGCCCGGAACCGGTAAGACCCTGCTGGCCCGCGCCGTCGCGGGCGAGGCCGGGGTCCCGTTCTACTCCATCTCCGGCTCGGACTTCGTGGAGATGTTCGTCGGTGTCGGCGCCTCCCGTGTGCGCGACCTGTTCGAGCAGGCCAAGGCCAACGCTCCCGCCATCATCTTCATCGACGAGATCGACGCCGTCGGCCGCCACCGCGGCGCGGGCATGGGCGGCGGCCACGACGAGCGCGAGCAGACCCTCAACCAGATGCTGGTCGAGATGGACGGCTTCGACGTCAAGGGCGGCGTCATCCTGATCGCCGCCACGAACCGCCCGGACATCCTCGACCCGGCCCTGCTCCGCCCGGGGCGCTTCGACCGGCAGATCGTCGTCGACCGCCCCGACATGGACGGCCGCCGCGACATCCTCAAGGTCCACTCCAAGGGCAAGCCGCTGGCCGACGACGTCGACTTCAACGTCATCGCCCGCCAGACCGCCGGGATGACCGGCGCCGACCTGGCCAACGTCATCAACGAGGGCGCGCTGCTGTCCGCCCGCGCGGACAGCACGGTCATCACCCACGCGGTCCTGGAGGAGGCCATCGAGCGCGTCATGGCCGGTCCGGAGCGCAAGACCCGGGTCATGTCCGACCAGGAGAAGAAGATCATCGCCTACCACGAGGGCGGCCACGCCCTGGTGGGCCACGCGCTGCCCAACTCGGACCCGGTGCACAAGATCACGATCCTGCCGCGCGGCCGTGCCCTCGGGTACACGATGTCGGTGCCGACCGAGGACAAGTTCCTCACCTCGCGCTCCCAGATGATGGACCAGCTCGCCATGATGCTCGGCGGACGCGCCGCGGAGGAGCTCGTCTTCCACGAGCCCACCACCGGCGCGGGCAACGACATCGACAAGGCCACCAACCTGGCCCGCAACATGGTCACCGAGTACGGCATGAGCGAGCGCCTCGGCGCGCGCAAGTTCGGCTCCGGCAACACCGAGCCCTTCCTGGGCCGGGAGATGTCGCACGCCCGCGAGTACTCCGAGGAGATCGCCTCCATCATCGACGAGGAGGTGCGCCGCCTCATCGAGTCCGCGCACGACGAGGCCTACGAGGTCCTCGTCGAGTACCGGGACGTCCTGGACGACCTGGTCGTGGCCCTGCTGGAGAAGGAGACCCTCACCAAGACCCAGGTGCTGGAGATCTTCGCCCCGGTGACCGAGCGCCCGTCGCGGGGCTCCTACACCGGCTACGGCAAGCGCCAGCCCTCCGAGCGGCCCCCGGTGCGCTCCAAGAAGGAGCTGGCGGTCCTCAACGGGGCGGAGGTGCAGACCCCGTCCGCCAACGGCCGCCTGCCCGAAGCCCCCTCCACCGGCACCGAGGGAGGCGACGCGTGAGCGGAGCCGGCGAACTGCCGCCCAGACCGGTGGACCGTCCGCGCATCGAGCGCGCGGTCAGGGAGATCCTCATCGCGATCGGCGAGGACCCGGACCGCGACGGCCTGGTCAAGACCCCGGAGCGGGTGGCGCGCGCCTACGAGGAGCAGTACGCGGGGCTCGGCCAGAAGCCGGGCGACGTGCTCACCACGGTCTTCGAGGCCGACCACGAGGAACTGGTCCTGGTCAAGGACATCGAGCTCTACTCCACGTGCGAGCACCACCTGGTGCCGTTCTACGGGGTCGCGCACGTGGGCTACATCCCGGGCGCCGACGGCCGCATCACGGGCCTGAGCAAGCTCGCCCGGCTGGTGGACGTGTACGCGCGCCGCCCGCAGGTCCAGGAGCGGCTCACCGGCCAGGTCGCGGACGCGATCATGGACCACCTCCAGCCCCGCGGCGTGATCGTCGTGGTCGAGGCCGAGCACCTGTGCATGACGATGCGCGGGGTGCGCAAGCCCGGGGCCCAGACCGTCACCTCCGCGGTGCGGGGGATCTTCCGCAGCAGCGACCGCACCCGGTCCGAGGCGATGAGCCTGATCCTCGACCGGCGCTGAGGGCGCTCCGGGGGCGGAGCCCCCGGAAGTGACGTCGCGGACACCCGGCCGGGGGCCGGGGGCACGAGCCCCCGGCCCCCGGCCGTACGCGTAGGGTGATCCTTATGGGGCCGAAACACACACTTCCGGGCCTGCCCGACCGCGGGCGGTGCCTGGTCATGGGGGTCGTGAACGTCACCCCCGACTCCTTCTCCGACGGCGGCGCGTGGTTCGATCCCGACAGGGCGATCGAGCACGGCCTGCACCTGGTCGAGGAGGGTGCGGACATCATCGACGTGGGCGGTGAGTCCACCCGCCCCGGAGCGCAGCGCGTCTCCGCGCAGGAGGAGCTGCGAAGGGTCGAGCCCGTCGTGCGCGAACTCGCCTCGCGCGGTGTCGCCGTCAGCGTGGACACCATGCGCGCGGAGGTCGCGGAGCGGTCCGTCGAGGCCGGCGCGGTGCTCGTCAACGACGTCAGCGGGGGCCTCGCCGATCCGGCGATGGCACGCCTTGTCGCCTCTTCCGGCGTTGCCTACGTGTTGATGCACTGGCGTGGGCATAGTCATGACATGCAGAGCCGTGCCGTGTACACGGATGTCGTCCAGGAGGTCCTCGATGAGCTCCGCGACCGTATGGAGGCCATGATCAGTGCAGGTGTCGATCCGGGTCAGATCGTTCTGGACCCGGGACTGGGATTCTCCAAACGCCCCGAGCAGGCGCACAACTGGGCGCTTCTCCACGACCTCGAACGCTTCCACGAACTGGGGCGGCCGGTGCTGGTGGCCGGTTCGCGCAAACGCTTCCTGAGCCGGCTCCTCGGCGACGCCAAGGGCGAGGACCGCCCGTTCGCCGAGTGCGACGCCGCCACGGCCGCCGTCACCACGCTGTCCGCCGACCGCGGGGCATGGGCCGTGCGGGTGCACGACGTGCGTCCCAACGCCGACGCCGTGCGCGTCGCCGCCGCCTGGGCCGACGGCGGCGCCGGCCTGGACGAGGGGCGCTCCGAGCCGCTGGACCGGGGCGGCCGGTGAAGTCGCGCCAGGAGGTCATGGAGCGCGTGGCCGAGGCCAACGCGCAGTTCTACAGCGCCATCGAGAACGGCGACATCGACCTGATGCGCAGCGTCTGGGCCGAGGAGCACGAGGCGCCCGACCTGGTGTGCGTCAACCCGGGCTGGCCGCTGCTGCGCGGCCGGACCGAGATCATGAGGGCCTGGTCGCTGATCATGGCCAACGTGACGTACATCCAGTACGTGCTCACCGAGACCCACATCGGGGTCGGGGGCGACATCGCCATGGTGACGTGCGAGGAGAACGTGCTCACCGCCGAGGACGGCAGCCCCGGCTTCGTCGCCGGGGGCCAGGTGGTGACCACCAACCTGTTCGTGGACACGGAGCAGGGATGGAGGCTGTGGTCGCACCACGCCTCTCCCGTGCTGATGGAGGACGACGAGGAGGGCGAGGAGTGACGCGGGACCGCATCGCCCTCCGCGGCCTCCGCGCGCGCGGCCACCACGGGGTGTTCGGGTTCGAGCGCCGCGAGGGCCAGGACTTCGTGGTCGACGCCGTGCTCCACCTGGACACCGCGGCGGCGGCGGCCTCCGACGACGTCGGCGACACCGTCCACTACGGGCTGCTCGCCGACCGGCTGGTCGCGATCGTGACCGGTGAGCCGGTCAACCTGATCGAGACGCTCGCCGAGCGCCTGGCGGACGCGTGCCTGGCCGAGCCCCTGGTCGACCGGGCCGAGGTGACGGTGCACAAGCCGTCCGCGCCCATCGACCACGAGTTCGCGGACGTCGCGGTCACCGTCGTCAGGGACCGGACGGGTCCCGGGGGCCAGGGGGAGCCCGGCGCCGCGGAGCCCGCCCGTGTCCCGGACGGACGGGGGTCGCGGACGTGACCCGGGCGGTGCTCTCCCTGGGGTCCAACCTCGGGGACCGGATGGCGACCCTCCAGGGCGCGGTGGACACCCTGCTGGGCGGGCCGGGCGCGCCCGCCCCGGTGGCGGTCTCCCCGGTCTACGAGACCGCCCCGGTGGGCGGCCCCGACCAGGGGGCGTTCCTCAACGCGGTCCTCGTCGTGGACACGGCCGGCACGCCCGGGGAGCTGCTGGCCCGCGCGCAGGACGCCGAGCGGGCCTTCGGCCGGGTCCGCGAGGTCCGGTGGGGTCCGCGCACCCTGGACGTGGACGTCGTCTCGTACGGCGACGTGCGCGACGACGACCCGGACCTGACCCTGCCGCACCCGCGGGCGCACCTGAGGGTGTTCGTCCTCCAGCCGTGGCTGGACGCCGACCCCCTCGCCGAACTGCCGGGCCGCGGCCCGGTCGCGGACCTCCTGGCCGGCCTCGTGGCCGAGGACACCGGCGGCGCGCAGGAACTCCGCGTGCGCGAGGACCTGGGACTGCGGCTGCCGGGCGGGGAGGGCCGCTGATGGCCGAGGACGACGAGGGACGGCTGCGGCCCACGGGCTGGCGGGTGCCGGCGCTGCTGGTGGTGGCCGGGGCCCTCCTGGGGGTCCTGCTGACCAACGCGCTGCCCGCCCTGCCCCTCCTACCGTGGTCGGCGATCCCGACCCTGCTGCTGCTCGCCCTGGCGGAGGGGTTCACGGCGGGGCGGACCCGCAGGCGCATCCGCCACGAGCCCGGCACCGAGCCGATCCAGCCGCTCAGCGCGGCCCGCCTGGTCGCCCTGGCCAAGGCGAGCGCGCTGTTCGCGTCGCTGGCGCTGGGCTTCTTCGCGGGCATGGCGCTCACGGTGTCGGACATGCTGGTGCTGCCCACGCAGCGGGAGGTGTTCCTGACGGCGCTGTTCACGGCGCTGTCCGCCGGGCTCCTGCTGGCCGCGGCCCTCTACCTGGAGTACTGCTGCCGGGTCCCCGAGGACGACGACAGGGGCGACGAGCCCCCGGCCGCCCGGTAGGCCGTGTCCCGCGGGCTCCGGGGCCGCCGGGAGCGTCCACGGAACACGCCCCGGGCGCACCGCCCGCGGAAGCCGGCGACGCCCTCCCCGCCCGACGCGGGCGGGGAGGGCCTCCGGCGCCGGCGGGCCCGCCGGCCGCTTCCGGGGCGCCCGCGCCGCAGTCCGGCCCGGGGCCGCGCCGAGCCGCTCCGGCGGGGGGTTGCCCGCTGATGGTTGACTGGCTCCGTGGAGACCAGTGATCCGACACCGCAGCCGACGCCGCCGCCGACCCCGACCGGGGAGCCCCGGCCCGCCCGGCCGCTCGACGCGGCGTTCGCCCCGCCCGGGAACACCTCCTGGAACCGCGTGTCGCCCGCCCTCGCGTGGTACCGCAGGCTCGTGGTGGGCGCGGTGTGCCTGATCGCCGGCGTCGGGGGCGCCGTGACGCTCTTCGTCTGGGCCTCCTGGCCGTGGGCCGCGGGCTGGACGGCGGCGGCCCTGGCGGCCTTCGCCGCGGGCTGGCTCCTGGCCGGGCAGTTCCGCGGGTCGTGGGGGTACGCGGAGGCCGCGGAGGAGCTGTACCTGACCTACGGTGTGCTCGTCCGCCAGCTGGTGGTCGTCCCCTACGGCCGCATGCAGGTCGTCGACGTCACCGCCGACCTGCTGGAACAGGCACTGGGGATCGCGACCGTGCGGGTGCGCACCGCGGCGAGCACCGCCGACATCCGCGTGGTCGGACTCCCCCTGGCCGAAGCCGTCCAGTTGCGCGACCGGCTCGCGGCGCGCAGCGAGAGTTTCTCGACGGGGTTGTAAGTGCACGGATCAGCTCAGCCGTCCCAGGAGCCCCAGCGTCCACCGGGAGGACAGCCCTCGGGGGAGGGCGCCGCGCGTGAGGACCCGCCGGGGCCGCAGGACACGGCCGGACCGGGGTGGGTCCCGCCCGGCGGGGGCCCGCGCCCGGAGGCGGCGGGGGCGGAGCCCGGACCTGTGGGTCCGACCGGCGCCCAGGAGCCCTCCGGTCCCCAGGAGGCGCCCGGCACCCCGCGGTCGGCACCGGAGGGGACCGCCGGGCGTGTGCCGCCCGGGCCCCCGCCCGCCGCGCACGCGGAGTCCGGCCGTCCGGGCGCCCCGGGGCGGCCGGGACCCGTTCCCCGGGACCCCCGGTCCGCGTACGGTCCGGGGATCCCGCCCGGACCGGCGCCGCAGTGGCCCGGCGGCCGACCGGCGCACCCGCCCGCCCCCGGAGCCGCTCCGGGTCCGTACGGTTCCCCGGGGCCCGGCGGGTACCCCGCTCCCGGCCCGCAGGGGCCGTACGGGGCGCCGTACGGCCACGGGGCCCGGCCCCCCGCCGGCTTCCCGCCGGCCGGCCCGTACCCGCAGGCGCCGACGATGCTGCCCCCCTCGGTGGCGTGGCGCCCGCAGCCGGTACCGCGGCGCGAACCCGACGAGGACGTCACCACGGGCGTGTTCCGTTCGCACTGGGCGGTCGTCCCGCTCCAGGTGGTCGCCGTCGCCCTGGTGTTCGTGGCGCTGGCCGGCCCGATCCTCACCATGTTCGGCTTCGGCTGGGTGGTGATGATGACGGTGGCCGTCGTGTTCGGCTCCCTCGCCTACGCCCTGCCCTCCTGGTGGTACGGCACCTTCGGCCTGCGCGAGGACCACCTGGTGGTCCACAGCGGTCTCGTGATGCGCAGCTCACGGGAGATCCCGCTCAGCCGCCTCCAGGCGGTGGACGTGGTCCAGCCCCTGCTCATGCAGGTGTTCGGCATGGCCGAACTGCGCATCGAACTCGCCGGGGGCGACGGGAGCGCCATCCGGCTGCGCTGTCTGCGCAGGGGCCTGGCCGAACGGGTGCGCGCGGCGGTCCTCGCCCACGCGGCGGGGCTCCCGGGCCGTTCGCCCGAGGCGCCGGAGTGGCCGTTCTACCGGCTGCCGTTCCTCCTGCTGCTCGGCGCGCTGACCTTCCGGGTGCCGGTCCTGCTCTCGTTCGTGCTGCTGCTCATGCTGGCCACCGCCGGCGCGGTCTTCGCCGAACCGGGGGTGGCGGGCGCGCTCGTACCCCTCACCCTGGGGCTGCTCCGCTACTTCTGGGGGCCCCTGGCCCGCTACACGGACTACTACGCCTCCCTGTCCTCGGACGGGCTCCGGCTGCGCTACGGCATGTTCCAGCGCCGCATGCAGACGGTCCCGCCGGGCCGGGTCCAGGCGGTGCGCGTGGTCGAGCCGCTGCTCTGGCGCGCACTGGGGGTGGCCCGTGTGGAGGCCAACGTCGCGGGATACGCGGGAGCCCGCCAGGGCGACTCGGCCACCCTGCTCCCGGTGGCCCCGCGCCGGAGGGCCTACGCGCTGGTCGACGAGCTGTTCCCGGACAGCGGGGCGGCGCACGTGGCGATGGTGCCGAACCGGACCTGGGTGCCGGGGCTGGTCGGCGTCGACCGGCGCCTGTTCATCAGCACCCGGGGCCTGTTCTGCCAGGTGACGGAGATCGTTCCGGTGGAGCGCGTCCAGTCGCTGCGGCTGACGGCCGGCCCGCTGGCCCGGTTCACCGGCCTCGTGTCGGTGGACGTGGACACGCCCCCCGGCCCGGTCCGGGCGAGGGCGTCCGCCCGGGAAGCGGGGGAGGGCCGCCGGCTCGTGGACGCGCTCGCCGCGTACGGCCGCCGGGCACGGGTGCCGTCGGCGGGGACGGAGCGCTGGGCGACCCGTTCGACGCTGGAGCGGCGTCCGGGGCACGCCGTGGGGACCGGGGCCGCAGACGGGACCTATGACACCCCCGAAACCTGATGTGACGTGCAACACAATATGGGCCCAAGGTGCTTCCAGTTGTGGACCACATGTCGGACATGGTTGGTCACGAATGGTGATATCTCCAGCTCCGCGCCCCGGAAGACTTCCGAGTTTTGGTCACATGGAGTGGTTGAGTATGGCTAAATAGTGACTGAACACGGGGAGTGTTCAGTCTCATACACATAGTCAACGTTATCGACCGGTTGGCGCCCCCGCCGACCGGTCCGACGGGAGAAACACATGCTGAAGAAGGCTTTCGCCGCCAGTGCCATCGTTGCCGCCGCCGCCGGCGTCCTGTTCACCGGTGCTCCGGCCATGGCCAACAGCAACGTCTTCACCTCCGGCAACGGCAGCATCCTCGGCGGCAACCAGCTCGTCGCGGACCTGGACGTGCCGATCAACGTCTGCGGCAACGCGATCTCCGTCCTGGGCGTGGCCGGCGCCAGCTGCGTCGACTCCGGCGCCACGGTCAAGAACTAGTACCGCGGTCCCCGCAGTACACGCAGGACAGATCGATCCGGCCCGACCGGGCGGGGGTGTCCAGTCGGAGACGTCCCGACTGAACCGACCCGGCCGGGGTCCGCGAGCTTTCCGCGCGAGGCGCCATCCCGTGACGACGGGGTGGCGCCTTTCCCGTGTCCGGGGTCCGGCGCGGACGAGCCCCGCCACCCCCGAGGGGCGCCCGCCCCCGGCCCTCCGGTCCGACACGGTTGACCGCAACCCGTATTGGTGCGCGACTGGAACCCCGCGCGGCGGTGACGCAGCGCGCACACCCCCCTCGCCGGTCCGCGACCTTTGCCCCGATCGACCCCGAGACGTTCGACTACACAGGGTCGGCATCTCCGTCGATTTCGTGATCACTCCAGCTCAAGCCCGTTGAAGGGGCTTCTCCCCCAGTAACTTCATCACCAGCACTCCCGGGTGCCACGAACAACCGCGATCCGGTCGGCCCTCCCGGCCGGACAAAGAAGGAGTTCCATCGTGCTGAAGAAGACGTTCGCCACCGGTGCCGTGGCCATCGCCTCCGCCGCAATCCTTCTCTCCGCCTCGCCGGCGGCTGCGGACTCGGAGGCCTGGACCCAGAACTTCGATTCCGTGCTCAGCGGGAACACCACCCTCCACGAGCTGGAGAACGAGAGCGAGGGCTGCGGCATCTCCAACGCCGTCCTCGGCGGCAAGTCCGTGGGCTCCTGCTACAACACCGGCGTGATCATCCAGAACTGATCCGCGCCCCCACACGGGGGCGGGGAGCACGACGGGCGGGGACGGGCACGACGTGTCCGTCCCCACTCGCGTCCCCGGGGGCGGGGCGGCAGGTCACCGGCGGGGGAGGGCTATCGTGTGCACAGGCGTCACGGTGCGCGGGAACCGGACGCACCGCACCACGAGGGGGCACGCACATGGAGACGACGCAGGGGCGCCCCGCCCGACTGCGGGTCGGCGTCATCGGTCCCGGCCGCGTGGGCTCCGTCCTCGGCCAGGCCCTCGGCCGCGCCGGGCACGAGGTCGTCGCCGCCTCCGCGGTCTCCGACGCCTCCCGCGAGCGCGTCGCCGGGCGCCTGCCCACCGCGCGCGTCCTCGAACCGGCGCAGGTCGCCGAGGCCAGCGACCTCGTCCTGCTGACCGTCCCCGACGACGCCCTGCCCGACATCACCGAGGGACTCGCCTCCACCGGCACCGACCTGCGCGGAAAACTCCTGGTCCACGCCAGCGGGGCGCACGGCTACGGCGTCCTCGCCCCCGCCACCCTGGTCGGCGCGCTCCCGCTCGCCCTCCACCCGGCGATGACCTTCACCGGCCGCGACGAGGACGTCGACCGCCTCGCCAACTGCGCGTTCGGCGTCACGGCGCCCGAGCAGCTGCGGCCCATCGCCGAGGCCCTCGTCGTCGAGATGGGCGCCGAGCCCGTGTGGATCGAGGAGGAGAGGCGCACCCTCTACCACGCGGCCCTCGCCGGAGGCGCGAACCACCTCGTCACCCTCGTCGCGGACAGCGCCGCCCTGCTCTCGGCCGCCGGCGTCCCCGAGCCGGGCCGCATGCTCGCCCCCATGCTCAGCGCGGCCCTCGACAACGCCCTCCGCCTGGGCATCCACGGCCTCAGCGGGCCCGTCCTGCGCGGCGACGCCGGGACCGTCGCCGGACACATCGAGCAGTTGCGCGAGAACGCCCCCGAGAGCGTCGCCAGCTACGTCGAGCTGGCCCGGCTCACGGCCGACCGCGCCATCAACGCCGGGATGCTCAAGCCGGAGGACGCCGTGCGCCTGCTCGACGTCCTCCGCCGCTGACGCCCTCCCCACGTCGCGCCCGGTGCGCGCCCGGCCGCCGCGCCGTGCGCGCCGCAGAACTCCACCACGGGAAACCACCGATGACCGAACCCACACCGCAGACCGCGACCGCCGGCGGCCCCCTCGTGGCGCGCACGCCCGAAGAGCTGCGCCGGGCCCTCTCCGGCCCCGGGCACGTCGCCCTCGTCCCCACCATGGGCGCCCTCCACGGCGGCCACCGCTCCCTCATGCGCCTGGCCCGCGAGCGGGCGGACACGGTGGTCGTCAGCGTCTTCGTCAACCCGCTCCAGTTCGGCCCCGGCGAGGACTTCGACCGCTACCCGCGCGACCTGGCGGCCGACACCGCACTCTGCGCGGAGGAGGGGGTGGACGTCGTCTTCGCCCCGTCCGTCGCCACCATGTACCCGGCCCCGCAGATGGTCACGGTCGACGCCGGGCCGATGGGGGAGCGGCTGGAGGGCGCCTCCCGCCCCGGGCACTTCACCGGGGTCCTCACCGTCGTCGCCAAGCTCCTCAACCTGGTCCGGCCCGACACCGCCGTCTTCGGGGAGAAGGACGCCCAGCAGATCGCGCTCGTCAGGCGCATGGTCGCCGACCTCGACGTGCCCGTGGAGATCGTCGGGGCCCCCATCCTCCGCGACCCCGACGGGCTCGCCTCCTCCAGCCGCAACGTCTACCTGTCGGACGCCGAGCGGCGCAGCGCGCTGGCGCTGTCGCGCGCCCTCCGGGCGGGCCGTGAGGCCGCGGCCGGGGGGCCGGACGCCGTCCGCGCCGCCGCCCACGCCGTGCTGGACGGGGCGGCCGGGGCCGCTCCCCCCGTCGTCCTCGACTACCTGGCCCTGGTCGACGCCGCGACCTTCACCGAGGCCGCGCCCGGCCACCGGGGGGACGCGGTCCTCGCCGTCGCCGCCCGCGTGGGCTCCACCCGGCTCATCGACAACGTGTCGATCCCCCTGTGACCGCCCCGGCCCCCGGGGCGGCGCCTCGCGAAAGAGACCCCAGATGAGTACACCCGCACAGACCAGGCTCGACGCACCCGGGCCCGGGTGGACGGTCGCGGCGGACGTCGCGGTCGTCGGCTCCGGCATCGCGGGCCTGAGCACCGCGCTGCGCTACGTCCAGAGGAGCGGGAGCGGACGGGTCGTGCTGGTCACCAAGGACCGGCTGTCCACAGGGTCCACCGCCTACGCCCAGGGCGGGATCGCCGCGGCCGTCGCGCCCGGCGACGACCCCGTCGCCCACATGGTCGACACCCACCTGGCGGGGGGCGGGCTGTCCGACCCCCACGCCGTCAACGTCCTGGCCACCGAGGGACCCGGCGCACTGCGCTGGCTCATCGGACTGGGCGCCGAGTTCGACCGCTCCGAGGACGGCGCCCTCGCCCTCACCCGGGAGGGCGGCCACCGCGCGGACCGCGTCGCGCACGCGGGCGGCGACGCGACCGGCGCCGAGATCCAGCGCGCGCTCGTCGCCGCCGTCCTCGCGGAGGAGCGGATCGAGGTCGTCGAGCACGCCCTCGCGCTCGACACCCTCCACGACCCCGCCACCGGGGCCGTCACCGGGGTGACCCTGCACGTGATGGGGGAGGGGGCCCGCGACGGCGTCGGCGCGGTCGTCGCACCCGCCGTGGTCCTGGCCACCGGGGGCATCGGGCAGGTCTTCGCGGCCACCACCAACCCGCCCGTCTCCACCGGGGACGGCCTCGCCCTCGCCGCCAGGGCCGGGGCCAGGATGCGCGACCTGGAGTTCATCCAGTTCCACCCCACCGTGCTCTGGCTCGGCGCCGACGCACGCGGCCGGCAGCCCCTGGTCTCCGAGGCCCTGCGGGGAGAGGGCGCCTACCTGGTGGACGCCGACGGCGCACGCATCATGGAGGGCGTCCACGAGCTGGCCGACCTCGCCCCGCGCGACGTGGTCGCCCGCACCATCGCCCGCACCATGGCCGAGCAGGGCGTTGACCACGTGTACCTGGAGACCCGCCACTTCGGCGCGGCCACCTGGGAGAAGCGCTTCCCCACCATCCTTGCCTCCTGCCGCGCCAACGGCGTCGACCCCCTCACGGAGCCCGTCCCCGTCGCCCCCGCCGCCCACTACGCGTCCGGCGGCGCCGAGGTCGACATCGACGGCCGCACCAGCGTCCCCGGGCTCTGGGCGGTCGGCGAGGTCGCCCGCACCGGCGTCCACGGCGCCAACCGGCTCGCGTCCAACTCCCTGCTGGAGGGGCTGGTCTACGCCGACCGGATCGCCGCGCGCCTGGCCGAGGGCCCCCGGCCCGTCCCCGGGACGGGCGCCACCGCCGGCTCCGTGACCCCGCTCGCCGACCCCGCCGCCGCCACCCGGGTCCGCACCCTCATGTCGCGGCACGCCGGGGTGCTCCGCACGGGCGAGGGCCTCGCCGAGCTGGTGGCCGAACTCGACGCCCTCGCCCGGCCGACCGCGCCCGTCACCCCCGGCGTCGCCGCGTGGGAGGCCGCCAACCTGCTCACCACGGCCCGCCTCGTGGCCGCAGCCGCCCTGTACAGAACCGAGAGCAGAGGCTCTCACCAGCGTGCCGACTTCCCCGAGCCCAGACCCGGGCTCAGGATCCGGCCCGTCGTCGTCCGACTGGAAGGGGACACCGCCGTGACCACCGCCGAGGACTGGCAGCCGTCCCTGCCGTCCGCCCTCGTGGCCGAACTCGACGCCGTCTCCTTCCCCCTCGCCGGGGCCGACCGGAGCCCGGAGGCCCGGGCCGAGTTCTCCCTCTCCTGCACCGCCCCCCACCTGTCCCACGTGGAACTGGTCCGCCGCGCCCTCGCCGAGGACCTCACCGCGGGCCCCGGCATCGACGTCACCAGCGTCGCGACCATCCCCGCCGACCAGGTGCGCACCGCCCAGGTGGTGGCCCGGGCCGACGGCACCGTCAGCGGCCTCCCGCTCGCCGAGCTCGTGTTCTGGCTGGTCGCCGACGGCGCCCTGGAGGTCACGCGCACCGCACGGGACGGCGACGCGGTCAAGCGCGGAGACGTCCTGATGACCGTCACCGCGCGTACGCGCGACCTGCTCACCGCGGAGCGGACCGCGCTCAACCTCCTCACCCACATGTCCGGGATCGCGACGGCCACGCGCGCGTGGGTGGACGCCGTGGCCGGCACGCGGGCCCGCGTTCGGGACAGCCGCAAGACCCGCCCCGGGATGCGCGCCCTGGAGAAGTACGCGGTGCGCTGCGGAGGGGGCGTGAACCACCGGTACGGCCTCAGCGACGCGGGCCTGGTCAAGGACAACCACGTGGTCGCCGCCGGGGGCGTCGGCGAGGCGGTGCGCGCCGTCCGCGAGCGCTTCCCCGACCTCCCCCTGGAGGTCGAGGTCGACAGGCTCGACCAGATCGAGGACGCCATCGCCGCCGGGGCGGAGGAGATCCTCCTCGACAACTTCACCGTCGACGGGCTCCGGGCGGCGGTCGCCCAGGTCGGGGGGCGTGCGCGGCTGGAGTCCTCCGGCGGACTGACCCTCGACGTCGCGGGGGACGTGGCCCGCACCGGGGTCGACTACCTCGCCGTCGGCGCGCTCACCCACTCCAGTCCCGCGCTCGATATCGCCCTCGACCTGTTGTGAGGGCGCCCGAGTGGTGGAAGATTCCTTGAGAACACACCACTTCGACCATGGATGAGGCCCTCAGAATGCTGCTCGCGATCGACGTCGGCAACTCCGAGACGGTCTTCGGTCTCTTTGAATCCGACGAGCTTCTCGAACACTGGAGAGTGGGGACCGACACCCGGCGCACCGCCGACGAGTGGTCGGTGGTGCTGCGCGGGCTCCTCGACGCGAGCACCCTCGGCGGCCCGGAGGACATCAACGGGATCGCCCTGTGCTGCTCGGTGCCGTCGGTCCAGCACGAGATGCGCGACATGTTCCGCCGCCACTTCGGCGACGTCCCCGCCGTCATCGTCGAACCCGGGGTCAAGACCGGGGTGCCGATCCGGATGGACAACCCCAAGGAGGTGGGGAGCGACCGGATCATCAACGCCCTCGCCGCCAACCACCTCTACGGCGGTCCGGCCGTGGTCGTGGACTTCGGGACCGCGACGACCTTCGACGCGGTGAGCGTCAAGGGCGAGTACGTGGGCGGCGCGATCGCCCCCGGCATCGACATCTCCGTGGACGCCCTGTCCCGGCGCGGCGCCCAGCTGCACATGGTGGAGATCGTCAAGCCGCGTTCGGCCATCGCCAAGAACACCACGGAGGCGCTGCGCTCGGGCATCGTGTTCGGGTTCGCGGGCCAGGTGGACGGGATCGTCGACCGGATGGTCGCCGAGCTCACCGACTCCCCGGACGACGTGACCGTCGTGGCCACCGGAGGGCTCGCGTCCACGGTCATCGGCGAGTGCGAGACCGTGGACCTGCACGAGCCGTGGCTCACCCTGATCGGGCTGCGCCTGGTCTTCGAGCGCAACACGGGCTGAGCCCGGGCGCGGGGCGGGGGCGCACGCCCCCGCCCCGGACCGGGGCCGGTGCGGCGCGGGGGCCGCACCGGCCCCGGCTCACGCGGAGGTCCCGGCCCCGGGCGAGGCGGGGGACCCCGGCGCAGTGCGGAACAGGTCGGGCTCGATGTAGATCAGCGTGGCGATGGGCACGGACGCGCGGATGCGCTCCTCCGCCTCGTTGATCGCCCTGGTCACCCGGCCGGCGTCGTCCTCGGCGTCCACCGCGACCTTGGCGGCCACCAGGAGCTCCTCGGGGCCCACGTGCAGGGTGCGCATGTGGATGAGGCGGTCGACGTCCTCGACCGACTCGATGGCATTCCTGATCGCCAGGACGTTCTCGCGCGTGGCGGACTCGCCGACCAGCAGGCTCTTCACCTCGGCGGCCAGCACGACGGCGATGACCACGAGGAGGATGCCGATGGCGGCGGTGCCCAGGCCGTCCCACAGGCCGTTGCCGGTGATCAGGGTCAGGCTGACGCCGAGCAGCGCGAACACCAGGCCGAGCAGGGCGCCGGCGTCCTCCAGCAGGATCACGGGCAGCTCGGGGGCCTTCGCCCGGCGGACGAACTCGACCCAGCTCGCCTTGCCGCGCACGGCGTTGGACTCCTTGACGGCCGTCCTCATCGCCATCGACTCCAGCCCGATCGCGACCACCAGGACCGCGACGGGCACCCACTGCCACTCGGTGATGGGCTCGGGGTGGGAGATCTTGTGCCACGCCTCGTAGAGCGCGAACAGGCCGCCCACGCTGAACAGCACGATCGCGACCACGAACGCGTAGATGTAGCGTTCGCGCCCGTAGCCGAAGGGGTGCTCCTCGGTGGCGCCCCGCCTGGCGCGCTTGCCCCCGATGAGCAGCAGCGCCTGGTTGCTGGAGTCGGCGACCGAGTGGATGGACTCGGCCAGCATGGAGGACGAGCCCGTCAGTACATAGGCCACGAACTTCGTGACGGCGATCCCCAGATTCGCAACCAGTGCCGTGACGACGGCCTTCGTGCTTCCCTCAACGCTCATTGTCCGACTCTCGGTAGATCCTGCTCCGGTGGTGGGGGTGCGGGTCAAGGCAGCGCAATACTAGTGATCCGGGCACGCCCGTCCCACCTCCCGGATCCGCGTGGCACGGTCCCGGGGCCCCCGGCCGGGCGGGGTCCGGGCGGTCGGCCGGGGCGCGGACCGCCGGTAGGATCGTGCGCGTGACTGACACGCACGACGACACCTACGACGACCTGCCCGAACAGATGCGGGTCCGGCGCCAGAAGCTGGACCGTCTCCGGGAGGAGGGGATCGATCCCTTCCCCGTGACCTTCCCGCGCTCCACGTCGATCGGTGCCGTGCGCGACAAACACCAGGGGCTGGAGCCGGACACCCGCACGGGCGTCGGCGTCTCCATCGCCGGTCGCGTGATGCTCTACCGCACCGGCGGCAAGCTCTGCTTCGCGACGCTGCGCGACGAGACCGGCGACGTCCAGATCATGCTGTCCCTGGACCAGGTCGGCCAGGAGCGGCTGGACGCCTGGAAGGCCGACGTCGACCTGGGCGACCACGTCGGCGTGGAGGGCGAGGTCATCACCTCCCGCCGCGGCGAGCTGTCCGTCCTCGTGAACTCCTGGACGCTGACGGCCAAGTGCCTGCGCCCGCTCCCGGAGAAGCACAAGGGCCTGACCGACCCCGAGGCACGTGTGCGGCAGCGGTACGTCGACCTCATCGTCAACCCCGACTCCCAGCTGATGGTGCGCCGCCGCTCGGCCGCCATCCGGGCGATCAGGGAGGGCCTGAGCCGGCGCGACTTCATCGAGGTCGAGACCCCGATGCTGATGCGCGTGCACGGCGGCGCCACCGCGCGGCCGTTCACCACGCACATCAACGCCTACGACATGGACCTGTACCTGCGCATCGCGCCCGAGCTGTCGCTCAAGCGGCTGGTCGTGGGCGGCCTGGAGAAGGTCTTCGAGGTCAACCGCAACTTCAGGAACGAGGGCGCGGACTCCACGCACAACCCCGAGTTCACGATGCTGGAGTTCTACCAGGCGTACGCCGACTACAACGTCATGGCGGACATCACCCGGGAGCTCGTCCAGGACGCGGCGCGCGCGGTGTTCGGCACGACCGTGGTCGAGCGTGACGGCGAGGCGTACGACCTCGGCGGCGAGTGGCCGCAGATCACCCTGTACGGGGCCGTCTCCGAGGCCCTCGGCGCGGAGGTCGACCCGCGTACCCCCGTCGAGGAGGTCCGCCGTCTGGCCGGGGCCAAGGGCGTCGAGTTCAGCTCCGACTGGGGTCAGGGCAAGCTCGTCGAGCACGTCTTCGAGGAACTGGTCGAGCACACGCTCCTCCAGCCGACGTTCGTGCGCGACTTCCCGGTCGAGACCAGCCCGCTCACGCGCCAGCACCGCGAGGACCCGCTGCTCACCGAGAAGTGGGACCTGATCGGGTTCGGCATGGAGCTGGGCACCGGCTACTCCGAGCTGGTCGACCCGGTCGAGCAGCGGGAGAGGCTCACCCGGCAGTCCCTGATGGCGGCCGAGGGGGACCCCGAGGCGATGCAGCTGGACGAGGACTTCCTGCGGGCGCTGGAGTACGGTATGCCGCCCACCGGAGGCGTGGGGGTCGGCATCGACCGCCTGCTCATGGCCTTCACCGGCAAGAACATCCGCGAGACCGTGCTCTTCCCGATCGTGAAGCCCTCGGGGGACTGACCGGGGGCGTCCGGCCCCGCGCCGCCGGGGCCCGGAGGGGCCGTGCGACGCGGGAGCGCCGGGACGCGCGCGTGTGCGGCGCGTCCGTGCGGGAATGGCCGATAAGGGTCGCGCCGAGTGGCCGAAATCGGGGACCGGGGTCGTCGCACCAGGGGTGCGCCGGCCCCTTCCGCATGTCCCGGTCCCGGCCCCGGAACAAGGGACATGACTCACCGACCGGACATAGAAGGCGAACCCGCGGTCAGACCGTGATGGCCGCGGGGATAGGCGAGAGTTTTTCCAGGGGCCGGAGTGCTATAAGCAGCCACTCTCCGGTAAAGATTGTTTACGCAGGTCAATGCCCTCGGGGATTTTTCTTTCCCCTTGCCTTGTCACAGAAGGATATTGCATAACTACGCATGGTGATTTATCGGGTCTTGACGGTATCATCTCTGCGGCCTAGCGTGCTGAGGGCGGGCCGAGGCCCGTGAGTTTGCCGAAGTGGATCGAGAACGACGGTGAGCGCGAAACGGGACCGCCGACGCGGTCCGAATTCGCGCGCGCATGCGCGCCCTCGGTGTGGTCTGTCCGTCCCAGACCCCAGCGAGCCGGCCAGTCTGCGACCCGTGCGCCCGGAACTCCCCCGACCCCTGTGCCAGAGGGGTCCGCCGGGGATTTCGAGGCCCGCGGAGTCTCCGTCCGCTCCGACGGGGCGACCCCCGGTCGGCGCACTCGCGTCCATCAGGTGACGAGTTGATGTTCCGCACTCACATGATGAGGGAGGACGGAGTGGAACAGGCCACACTCGTACGACGTACCGTTGAGGACCATGGCGCTCTCCAGCCGAGGGAGCACCGGGAGAGCGTGGTTCCCCTTCAGACCCGCCCGCGCGACACGGCTGTCAGCAGCCCGTACGCGCCGGTGGAACTGAGCCACGAGGAGCTCGAACTGCTCGCAGAGATCGCCACCGGCGTGACCACCGAGGTCGCGGCCCGGCACCTGGAGCTCAGCGCGAGGACCCTGCGCCGGCGTATCCGCAACATCTGCGACGTACTCGGCGTGAACACACCCATCGAAGCGGTCGTCTGGGCCGCGCGGCGGCAGCTCATCTGAGCCGAACCCCCGGCTGGAGCCGGAACCGCACACGGCAATGACCGACCCAGGGGGCGCACGCGCACCGCGAGGGCCGGGAGGAGACTCTCCGGCCGGCGGTGCCGCGGTGCCCCCGATCTCGTGTGTCCGGCCGGGCGCCGACCGCCCCCCCGCCCGCGCGGCCGTGCTCCGGGGGTGTTCTGGCGGGTGGGGATGGCCTCGGGTAGGAGTTCTTCCCCGCCCCCCGCCCGCGCGGCCGTACTCCGGTGGGGTGCTCTTGGTGTGGTCGCGGGCCTCGGGTAGGAGTTCTTCCCCGCCCCCCGCCCGCGCGGCCGTGCTCCGGGGGTGTTCTGGCGGGTGGGGATGGCCTCGGGTAGGAGTTCTTCCCCGCGTGGGCATAGTCTGGTCCGGCTATGCCCGTTCGCCATGTTCACGTGCGTCGCGCCAGGACGCGCGACGTCGCAGCCATCCGCCGCCTCGTCGACACCTACACCGTCGACCGGCGGGTGCTGTCCAAGAGCACCGTCAACCTCTACGAGGACGTCCAGGAGTTCTGGGTCGCCGAGGCGGAGGTGGTTCCGGACATGTCGCCCGCCGGGTCGGAATCCTCCCCCGGTGCGGTCCCAGAGGCGGAGGTCGAGCACCGCCTGGTGGGCTGTGGAGCCCTTCACGTGCTCTGGGAGGACCTGGCTGAGGTGCGGACCGTCGCGGTCGACCCCTCCCTGCGCGGTTTCGGCGTGGGACACCGAATCGTGACCGAACTTCTCGCCACGGCCCGTGAGTTGGGTGTGCAACGTGTGTTCTGTCTGACATTCGAGACCGGTTTCTTCTCCAAACACGGCTTTGCCCCGATCCAGGGGACCCCTGTCTCGTCCCGTGTGTACGAGGAACTCCTGCGTTCCTATGACGAGGGAGTTGCCGAATTCCTCGACTTGGAGCGGGTTAAGCCCAACACCCTCGGGAACACCCGGATGCTTGTGCGCCTCGACGACGCGGCCCGCCCGGCCCGCGCCTAAAGGATTTCCGGTGTGCTTGGTACGGAGTTCCCCTTACGCGGCCCCGCCCGTGCCGCTCCGGCGTCCGGACTCGGGGCGGCTTATGCACACCGGGGGGTATGGAGGTGGAACAGGGCAGGTAATGTGTACCTGCGTCCGGCCGGCCGTCCTCATGATCGAGTTCGGCGGGGCGGTGACGAAGGGTTGTGATTTGACCCCGCAAGACCCCGTGTTCCGGCCGCACCCGCACGAGGGCCCCGAACCCACGACCGGACATTGGCGCCCACGGGGTTTGCGGGAGGCCGCTCGGGTACGTCCGGTGTCAAACCGGGGGCAAACGATGTCTATGATGTCGGGTATGCGTTTGCCAGGTCGTCCGGCGCGCCATCCCCCCGGAGTGGCCCGACACTGAGTCGGGTATTTGCTGCAATAAGTAACAACCAGGAAGGGTGGAGCGCTTCGATGGGTGACTTTTTGTCGTCGGTGGTTCCCCCTGGACTGATCGACGTATTGTCGGCGCTCATCCCCCCTGTGGTTGTCGGTACCGTCTTCTGTGCCTTCGTCATCAAGCTGCTGCGCAAGGAGATGGCGCCGCGGCGGATGGACGGAAGCCTGGTCAGCAATGACGGGGCGGCCCAGGACGCGACCGACCACAAGGGCGCTGCCGAGGTCCGCGAGACCGGGGCGACGAACGAGACGCCGATTGTCCAGGGTGGGGAACGCGCCGAATCCGACGGTCGTTGATACGGTACTTGACCGGTTGCGTGAAGCCCGGGGGCCGGGCCTCGGTCCCACCGCGTGCGCGGGCCAACTCGCCGCACCCGCGCTGCTCCGGCGACCCCCGAAACCACGGTCGGTCCCAGACGATTTCTGGCACGCCGGGAATTGTCTTCCGCGTTCGCGCGGGATAGCTTTATATTCAGGTGTGCAGACACCGCTCTTCTGAAAGGTTTGATTCCATGGCACAGAAGGTCCAGGTTTTCCTGGTCGACGACCTCGACGGCGGCGAGGCCGAGGAGACGGTGACGTTCGGTCTGGACGGATCGACGTACGAAATCGACCTCAGTGCGGGTAATGCCGCCAAGCTTCGCGAGGCCCTTAACCCGTTCGTCGAAGCCTCCCGCAAGGCTCCGTCCAAGGCGAACCGCGCCACCGCCCGCCGGGGCAGCCGTAATGCGCCCAGCCGCGAGCGCAGCGCCGAGATTCGCGCGTGGGCGAAGGCTGCCGGCAAGCCCGTCAATGAGCGCGGCCGGATCCCCGCCGCCATCGTCGCCGAATATGAGGCCATCAAGGGCTAGGTCCCGCGACCGCCTTCGGTTCGCCGAAATGTTGTCAGGGCTTGATCGAATTTCGACCGGTGCCCACCAGGAGCACCCGACTCCCTCATCCGGCACCGCCTGACACCGGTGGACCCGCCACGCGGGGGATCCTGTGACACGGGGTCCCGCGCCATGGGGATGCAGGGGACAAGGGGATACGACGGGCACCGGATCCCCGGCCGACGGCGCCGAGCCGGTGCCGCCGGATCCGGACCGCGGGCGCAGTGCGGCCCCGGGCCTTCCGGCCCCCGTCTCCGTGACGCGGCTCGGACGGGGGTCCCGCCGCTCGCCGCGGTGTGCGCGGACGCGCCGACGACCGGGGCGCCACAGCGCTCCCCGTTCTCGTGGAGGCTCTCGACTTCCGGCCCTGCGGCCGCACGGCCGCAGGGCCCGGGGCCGTTCCGCCGCGACCCGGCGGGGCCGTACCGCGGCCCACCGGGACCGAGGCGCATTTCCCGCTTTCGGGGCCGCCTGATCCGGCCCGAAGAACAACACGCGGTTCGGCTTGTTCGCTCAGAGCCGATTATCGGGCTTGTACACGTGCGGTCCGGGGACTCCCGTGATGGATGGGAGTGTCCGGGCCGTTCGCCTTCGGCGTACAGGGAAATCTGACGCCTCAATTGGTAGTTGGATGTTGGGTGAACGCCCTATCGTCGGGGAAAGTCTCTGGCACGGACGGCTGGGAGGCCGGCCATGCGGAGATGTTCGCCCGGTCGGCAGCCTGTCGACCGGCGGGTGCGACAGTGCTCCCCTGGGCGGTTATCCCTGTGGGGCCGATATGCGGAAGAGTTGGGTCGGCGAGACCGTCCCTGCCTGACCGCTCTGTAGAGGAGCGACGAGACATGTTCGAGAGGTTTACCGACCGCGCACGGCGAGTGGTGGTTCTGGCCCAGGAAGAGGCCAGGATGCTCAACCACAACTACATCGGTACGGAGCACATCCTGCTCGGCCTCATCCACGAGGGTGAGGGCGTCGCCGCCAAGGCTCTGGAGAGCCTCGGTATCAGCCTCGAAGCGGTTCGGCAGCAGGTTGAGGAGATCATCGGCCAGGGCCAGCAGGCGCCGTCGGGGCACATCCCCTTCACCCCGCGCGCCAAGAAGGTCCTTGAGCTGTCGCTGCGCGAGGCGCTCCAGCTCGGCCACAACTACATCGGTACCGAGCACATACTGCTGGGCCTGATCCGCGAGGGCGAGGGCGTCGCCGCCCAGGTCCTGGTCAAGCTCGGCGCGGACCTGAACCGGGTCCGCCAGCAGGTCATCCAGCTGCTGCACGGCTACCAGGGCAAGGAGCCGCAGGCCACCGCGGGCTCCTCGGAATCCACCCCCTCCACCTCCCTGGTGCTGGACCAGTTCGGCCGCAACCTGACCCAGGCCGCCCGGGAGAGCAAGCTCGACCCGGTCATCGGCCGGGACAAGGAGATCGAGCGCGTCATGCAGGTGCTCTCGAGGCGGACCAAGAACAACCCGGTCCTCATCGGTGAGCCCGGCGTCGGCAAGACCGCCGTGGTCGAGGGCCTGGCCCAGAAGATCGTCAAGGGTGAGATCCCCGAGACGCTCAAGGACAAGCAGCTGTACACGCTGGACCTGGGCGCGCTGGTCGCCGGAAGCCGCTACCGCGGTGACTTCGAGGAGCGCCTCAAGAAGGTGCTCAAGGAGATCCGGACCCGCGGCGACATCATCCTGTTCATCGACGAGCTGCACACGCTGGTCGGAGCGGGAGCGGCCGAGGGGGCCATAGACGCCGCCTCCATCCTCAAGCCCATGCTGGCCCGGGGCGAGCTCCAGACCATCGGCGCCACCACCCTGGACGAGTACCGCAAGTACCTGGAGAAGGACGCCGCCCTGGAGCGGCGCTTCCAGCCCATCCAGGTGGACGAGCCCACCATCAAGCACGCCATCGAGATCCTCAAGGGCCTGCGCGACCGGTACGAGGCGCACCACCGGGTCTCCATCACCGACAGCGCCCTGGTGGCGGCGGCCCAGCTGGCCGACCGCTACATCAGCGACCGGTTCCTGCCGGACAAGGCGATCGACCTCATCGACGAGGCCGGTTCGCGGATGCGCATCCGCCGGATGACCGCTCCGCCGGACCTGCGCGAGTTCGACGAGAAGATCGCGGGCGTGCGCCGGGACAAGGAGTCCGCGATCGACGCGCAGGACTTCGAGAAGGCCGCGTCCCTGCGCGACGACGAGAAGCAGCTCCTCAACAAGAAGGCGCAGCGGGAGAAGGAGTGGAAGGCCGGCGACATGGACGTCGTGGCCGAGGTCGACGAGGAGCTCATCGCCGAGGTCCTGGCCGCGTCCACCGGCATCCCGGTCTTCAAGCTCACCGAGGAGGAGAGCTCCCGGCTGCTGCGCATGGAGGACGAGCTGCACCGCCGGGTCATCGGCCAGGAGGACGCCATCAAGGCGCTCTCGCAGGCGATCCGCCGTACCCGCGCCGGTCTGAAGGACCCCAAGCGCCCGGGTGGCTCGTTCATCTTCGCCGGCCCGTCCGGTGTCGGTAAGACCGAGCTGTCCAAGACCCTGGCCGAGTTCCTGTTCGGGGACGAGGACGCGCTGATCCAGCTGGACATGTCCGAGTTCATGGAGAAGCACACGGTCTCCCGGCTGTTCGGCTCGCCTCCCGGCTACGTCGGCTACGAGGAGGGCGGCCAGCTCACCGAGAAGGTGCGCCGCAAGCCGTTCTCCGTGGTCCTGTTCGACGAGATCGAGAAGGCCCACAACGACATCTTCAACTCCCTGCTGCAGGTGTTGGAGGAGGGCCGTCTCACCGACGCCCAGGGTCGCAACGTCGACTTCAAGAACACGGTCATCATCATGACCACCAACCTGGGCACGCGGGACATCTCCAAGGGCCAGGCCATGGGCTTCGCCAAGGAGGACAACGCCCAGACCAACTACGAGCGGATGAAGGCGAAGGTCAGCGAGGAGCTCAAGACCAACTTCCGTCCCGAGTTCCTCAACCGCGTGGACGACATCATCGTCTTCCACCAGCTGACGGAGGCGGAGATCTTCCAGATCGTGGACCTCATGATCACGAGCCTGGACGGCCGCCTCAAGGAGCGGGACATGGGGATCGAGCTGCGCCCGAAGGCGAAGCAGATCCTGTCCGAGCGCGGCTTCGACCCCGTGCTGGGCGCCCGCCCGCTGCGCAGGACGATCCAGCGGGAGATCGAGGACCAGCTGTCCGAGAAGATCCTGTACGGCGACCTCAAGGCGGGTCAGATCGTCGTGATCGACGCCGAGGGCGAGGGCACGGACGCCAAGTTCACGTTCAAGGGCGTGCCGAAGCCGGCCGCGGTCCCGGACACCCCGGAGGTCGAGGAGTCGGCCGCGGGCAAGAGCGACTGACACGGCTGAACCGGACGCCGTCCGTCACGGGGGCACCCCTTCGGGGGTGCCCCCTTCGGCGTTCGGCCGTTAGTGTGCGTTCGTGACCCATCCAGAACCCCGGCAGCACGGTCCGTGGCCGCCCCATGGACAGCAGCCGCAGCAGCCCCCGTCCGCACAGCCCCCGTACCCGCAGCCCGGCGCCCCCGGCGGTCCCCCGCCGGGCGGCCCGCCGGGGCAGCCGCCCCACGGCGCGGTGCCGCCGGGCGGGATGCCTCCCGGCGGCGGGTATCCCCCGCCGGGCCCTCCCGGACCCCAGGGGCCGGGCTCCCACGGCCCCCAGGGGCACTACGGGCCGCAGGGGCCGTACCCGCCGCCGCAGCAGGCGGGGGGCGGCCGCGGCGCCGGGCTCGCCCTGATCATCGGAGCGGTGGTCCTCGTCGTGCTCCTCGTCGCGGGCGGCGGCGTCCTCTACGTGGTGACGCGCCCCGGCGGCGGGGACGCCGGCGCCTCGGCCGGGGCGGGGCTGGAGGCGGTCCAGCACTACGAGGGCCTGTCCGCCGACCACGTCGAGGAGGGCGAGACCGTCGAGTACGACGTGTTCCCGCCCGTGGGCGGGGAGCACTACCCCGTCTGGCAGGACTGCGGCGTCTACGGGGAGCCGCTGCGCACCGAGTACGCCGTGCACTCCCTGGAGCACGGGGCCGTGTGGATCGCCTACGACCCCGGCCTGGACGCCGGACAGGTCGAGGCGCTCGCCGGCCTCTACTCGCCGGGCGACTACCTGGTGATCAGCCCCGTCGAGGGGCTGCCCGCGCCCGTGGTGGCGTCGGCCTGGGGGTCGCAGATCCTGCTGGAGGGCGCGGAGGACCCGCGCCTCACCGAGTACCTGGTGCAGTACGTCCAGGGCGAGAACACCCCGGAGCCGGGGGCGCCGTGCAGCGGCGGCTTCGCCGGGACCGAGGCGGAGTTCGACGCGGGCGGCGGCACGAGCGCCCGCATGGACGACTGACCCGGCGCCGGAAGGGGCCGGATCAGGAGGGCAGGGCGTACCGGCCGTCGTCGAGCGGGTCCACCAGGCCGTCGGACACCAGGGCGTCCAGGGCGCGCTCACGCTGCACGCGGTCGTCCCAGACGGCGTCCAGGGCGTCCTTGGCCACCGGGTGCGCGGAGTCGCGCAGCACGGCGAGCAGGCGGCCGCGCACCTGGCGGTCGGTGCCCTCGTAGGTCTGGCCCCGCCGGGGCGGCCCGTCGTAGGCGGGCTTGCCCGCGAGCCTCCACGCGCACTGCCCGGCGATGGGGCAGGAGGCGCAGGCGGGCGTGCGGGCGGTGCACACCAGGGCGCCGAGCTCCATCACGGCGACCCCCCAGCGCGCGGCGACGGGGGCGGTGGGCGGCAGCAGCGCCTCCGCGAGTGCCGTCTCCGCCTTGGTCTGGGTTTTCGGAGGGTACTGGACTCCTGTTTCGGCCCTGGCGAGGACGCGGCGGACGTTCGTGTCCAGAATGGCGTGCCTCTGCCCGTAGGCGAAGCTCGCCACGGCCGCGGCGGTGTAGGCGCCGATCCCCGGGAGGGAGAGCAGCGTGGCGTGGTCGTCCGGGACCCGGCCGCCGTGCTCCTCGGTGATCGCCACGGCACAGGCGTGCAGGCGCAGGGCGCGGCGCGGGTAGCCGAGCCGGTTCCACATGCGCACGGCCTCGCCCGACGCCTCCCCGGCCAGGTGGGCGGGGGTGGGCCAGCGCTCCATCCAGGCGCGCCAGGCGGGCAGGACCCGCACGACGGGGGTCTGCTGGAGCATGATCTCGCTGACCAGGATCGACCAGGGGGTGGCGTCGGGCGCGCGCCAGGGAAGGTCGCGCGCGTTCGACTCGTACCACGCCAGAACGGCGGTGCTGTAAGGGTTATCGCTCATCTTTAAAGGGAATCGGCGGGTTGAGTAGGTGGGTGGCACGCAAAACCGCAATACTACGGGCCATGGCGTCAAGTACCGGACATCCAGGAGCCGTCAGCCGCGAGACCTACTGGAAGCGGCGTGCCTTCGTCCTGATCGGGGTCATGCTGGTGGTCGCGCTGATCGCGTTCGCCTGTCAACCCTCGGACGACGAGACCGGTGAACCGACCCGGTCCGAGGCCGGTATGGACGCGTCGCCCTCTCCCAGTGTCCCATCCGAGGACCCCTCCGCGGACGAGAGCCCGGAACCCACGGCCGGGGCGTCGGAAGGGGCCGGGGAGAGCGCCTCCCCCTCACCCGGCGACGGGGCGTCCGAGGGCGCCGGCGGCGGGGAGGGCGGCGCCGGCGAGGTCGCCGCGCCCGAGCGCGCCGAGGACCTCTGCCGCCCGGAGGACGTCGTGGTGACGTTCGAGCTGGAGGGGGACCAGGAGGTCTACGGCTCCGGGAACGCGCCGGGCTTCAGGATCACCGTGGTCAACACGGCGGAGCAGACCTGCACCGTGGACGTGGGGGGCGCCGCCCTGGAGGTGCGCATCCACTCCGGTGACGACAGGATCTACTCCACCGCGGACTGCCTCAAGGACGGCGGCGCCGAGGAGCGCCAGCTCAGCCGGGGCGTGCCGCACGAGTTCACGGTCGACTGGGAGCGCAACCGCTCCTTCGAGGACTGCCGTGAGACCACCTCCAGCGCCCAGGCGGGCTGGTACCGGGCCAACCTGCACGGCGACTACGCGGGGGACCAGCCCCAGCTGGCGTTCCAGCTCAGGTCCTGAGCCCTGGCGGCGCCGCGGACGACGCGGCCCGCCGGGATCGCGCCCCGGGGTCCGGGTGGCGGCACTGCCACCCGGACCCCGGGGCGCGGCGCGCTTCCGGTCCCGCTGGGCGGGACGGGCCCCCGCCCCTCCGGCCCGGAGGGGCGACCGTGCGGCCGCGCGAAGACCTGCCCGTTCCGGGAGCCCCCCTTCCCGTGCGGACGCGGCGGGGGTACTCTGCCTGCGGTTGGGAGCGCTCCCAAGACGCTCTTCCCGGGGACCCGCACAGAGCAAGGAGTTTCCGCATGGACCAACGACCCTCCCGGGCCGCCCGGCGCATCGGCGCGGGCCTCGGGCTCACCCTGGCACTCGTCGCGGGCGCCCTCGCCCCCGCCGCGGCGGAGGCGGGACCGGCCGGGACGGCCGCGGCGGCGCGAACGGAGGAGGACACGGTGCGGATCATGCCGCTGGGCGACTCGATCACGGGCTCGCCCGGATGCTGGCGGGCCCTGCTCTGGGCCGACCTGGTGGAGGCCGGGCACACGGACGCCGACTTCGTGGGAACCCGGCCGGGCGACGGCTGCGGTTTCGAGTACGACGGCGACAACGAGGGCCACGGCGGCTTCCTCGTCACCGACGTCGCGGACCGCGGCCTCCTCGTGGACTGGCTCGCGCGGACGGAGCCCGACGTGGTGCTGATGCACTTCGGCACCAACGACGTGTGGAGCGGCGTCCCCGCGGAGACGGTCCTGGACGCCTACAGCGTGCTCGTCGCGCAGATGCGGGACCAGAACCCCCGCATGCGCGTCCTGGTCGCCCAGATCATCCCGATGGACCCCGCCCGCAGCTGCGCCGGGTGCGGGCGGGGCGTCGAGGACCTCAACGCGGCCATCCCGGCGTGGGCGGCCGGGGAGAGCACGGCGGAGTCGCCGGTGACCGTGGTGGACCAGTGGACCGGGTTCGACACCGGCACCGACACCTACGACGGGGTGCACCCCTCGGGCAGCGGCGACCGCAGGATCGCCGACCGCTGGCTGGAGTCCCTGCTCCCGCTGTTCTCCTGAGGCCGCGTCGGACCGGGGTGCGCCGGACCGGGGCCGCCCCGGCCCGGTCCGGCGATTCCAGGACGAACCCGGAGGGGAAGAAGTCGCCCGTGTTTCGGTAAAGTCGGCCGATTCCGGTGATCGAATGGTTACTATGCGTGGTGTTCTGATCGTTCGCACACCGGGAGCAGTCGTGCACCGCACCGCCCTGGCCCTCGCGGCCACCGCCGTCCTGTCCCTCGCCTTCGCCGTGCCCGCACAGGCGGAGCGCACCGTGACCACCAGCCACACACTGAGCATCCGGACGCCGTCCACGGGAGAGGTGCGGCAGGTCACCCTGGAGTGCCGGCCGACCGGCGGGGACCACCCCGAGGCGGAGCGGGCCTGCGCGGCCGTCGACGGGGCCGGATCGATCGCCCGGGCCAAGGGGGAGGGCGGCATGTGCACGATGATCCACCAGCCCGTCGTGGCCGTCGCCGAGGGCGCCGAGAGGTACGAGGAGGAGTTCTCGAACTCCTGCCTCCTCGTGAGCCAGAAGGGCGTCCTCTTCGACTTCTAGACGCGCTCTCCGGGCGCTTCCGGCGGTCCCGGAGCCGTGGCCCCGGACGGCCCGCGGACCACGGTCCGGGACCGCCCCGGGGCCGGCGGGCGGGGCAGGGGCCCGGCCCGCAGGCCTCAGTCGTCGTCCTGGGACTTCCTGGGCCGGCGCGAGCGCCTGGCGACGCGCAGGAGCGCCTCGCTCAGCTCCTCGACCTCCTGGGTGCGGATGCCCGGGATCGGGTCGCCGAAGTGCTTGGGCACGATGGCCTCGGTGAACCCGAGCCGCTGCGCCTCCGCGACCCTGCGGCGGACGCCCGAGACGGTGCGCACGTCGCCCGCGAGGCCGACCTCGCCGATCGCGATGAACCCGACGGGGAGGGCGACGTCGTTGCTGGAGCTGGCCGCCGCCATGGCGAGCGCCAGGTCCACGGCGGGCTCGGTGAGCTTCACGCCGCCGACCGTCGAGGCGTACACGTCCATGTTGGCCAGCCGCATGCCCGTGCGCTTCTCCAGCACCGCCAGGATCATGTTGACCCGGGAGGTGTCCAGGCCCGAGGTGGCGCGGCGCGGGGCCGGCAGGGGCGTGGGCGCGACCAGCGCCTGGACCTCGGTGATCAGGGGGCGCCGGCCCTCCATCGCGACGGTGACGCAGGTGCCGGGCACGGGGTCGGTGCGCTCGGTGAGGAACAGGCCGCTGGGGTCCGGCAGGCCGACGATGCCGCTCTCGGTGAGCTCGAAGCAGCCGATCTCGTCCGTGGGGCCGTACCGGTTCTTGATCGCGCGCAGCAGCCTCAGCTGGGAGTGGCGCTCGCCCTCGAAGTGCAGCACCACGTCGACCAGGTGCTCCAGCATGCGGGGGCCCGCGATCGAGCCGTCCTTGGTCACGTGGCCGACCAGGATGGTGGCGATCCCGCGCTCCTTGGCGATCTGGATCAGCGCGCCGGTCACCTGGCGGATCTGCGTGACACCGCCGGGAACGCCGGTGGCGTCGGGGGAGACCATGGTCTGCACCGAGTCCACGATCAGCAGCCGGGGGCCGACCTGGTCCACGTGGCTGACGAGGGAGGCGATGGAGGTCTCGGCGGCGAGGTAGAGCTTGTCCGACAGGGCCCCGAGGCGCTCGGCGCGCAGTCGCACCTGTCCGGCGGACTCCTCGCCGGTGATGTACAGCACGGGCCCGTCCGCGGCCCGCATCGCCGCGACCTCCAGGAGCAGCGTGGACTTGCCCACGCCGGGCTCGCCCGCCAGCAGGACGACGCCGCCGGGGACGGCGCCCCCGCCCAGGACGCGGTCGAGCTCGCCGACCCCGGTGGGGACGGCCTCGGCGCTCTCCACGCTGATCTCGGTGATGGGGCGGGCCCGGGAGGTGACGGGCGCGGCGGCGACGGACATCGCGGCGGGGGCCCCGGCCTCCTCGACCGTCCCCCAGGCCTGGCACTCGCCGCAGCGGCCCACCCACTTGAGGGTGGTCCATCCGCACTCCGCGCACCGGAACGTCGTCTTCGCTGCCTTTGCCATGGTCGCCACGCTAGCGGCTGCCGGGGACAGGCCCGTCGGGGGCGGAGCGGATTCTCCGCGACACACGAAAGTTACCTACGGGTTATGGGGAACTTCCGGTAGGTCGTGTTAAAGAATCTGTAAGGGTCCGACTACTCCCTGCCCCCCGCTCCCCGGAGAGGAACCCGCGTGCCCCGTAACGACGCAAACCCCGCCACCCCCCGACACCGGTGGCTCCGCCGAGTCCTGGTCCCCGCGGCCGCGGCGGTCCTGGGCCTGTCCCTGGTCTCGCCGCCGTCCGCCGCCGCGGAGGAGGCCGAGGCGGCCGCCTTCCAGCACTACGTGGCGCTGGGCGACTCCTTCGTCGCCGGGCCCCTGGTCCGCCAGCAGCAGGCCCAGGCCCGCGTGCCCCTGCTCGGCTGCATGCAGTCGAACCACAACTACCCCAAGATGCTCGCCGAGCGGATCGGGGTCGCCGAGCTGACCGACGCCAGCTGCTCCGGCGCGCGGATGGAGCACTTCTACGAGAACCAGTTCACCGACACGCTCCCGCAGCTCGACGCGCTGCGGCCGGAGACCGACCTGGTCACGGTCGGTATCGCGGGCAACGACTTCGGGTTCTCCGACGTGTTCGTCGAGTGCGCCAAGCGGAGCCTGGGCAACCCCCTGGGCAGCCCGTGCGCCAACTACTACGGCGACGAGCTCGACGTCCGGATCGAGGGCCTGCGCGGCGAGATCTCCCAGGTCTACGCCGACATCGCGGAGCGCAGCCCCGACGCGACGGTCCTCAGCGTGGGCTACCTCCAGCTCCTGCCGGAGAGCGGGGGCTGCTGGCCGAGCACGCCCATCGCCCGCGGGGACGTCCCGTTCCTCGACGCGGCGCAGACGTCGCTCAACGCGGTGATCAAGGAGGAGTCGGAGGCCAACGGCGCGGTGTTCGTGGACGTCCTGGAGCGGGGCAGGGACGTGTGCAAGCCCTCCGGCACCCGCTGGGTCGAGGGCCTGATCCCGGAGAACGGGGCCCCGGTGCACCCCAACCGGCTCGGTATGGAGGCGACGGCGGACTTCGTCCAGGCCGCGGTGGGCGTGCCCTCCCCGGCTCTGTGACGGAGGGTCGCCGACCCAGGGATAGGGGGTCCGTTTGCTGGTCGAATGACCGGTATATCCCCTCGGGTAAAGCAGCCTTTACCCTCCTTGGCGGCCAACTGGACCACGGAGAGTGATTTCTTCGGGTGGCTGTGTGACGAATGGTGGTGCGTCGAGGCGGAGAGATCCGCGTCACAGCGGCGCGGACGCCCCGGCGTGACTACTCACACGAGTGGAGCACCACCGTCATGCGACTACCGCGACAGCACGAGCAAAGGCAGGCCTGTCGTCCTACGGACCCGGGGCGACAGGCCTCGCCCGCCCGCCCCCGCCGGGGCGGACCGCGATCGCTCACGGCCGCCGCGCTCGCCGCGGCCTTCCTGTCCTCCGGCGCGGCCCCGGCCCTCGCCCAGCACGCGCAACCGGCGCCGGCGGCCCCGGGCGCCGGCGCACCTACGAGGGTCCACCAGGCGGCGCTGCCCTCCTCCACCGTCGAGAAGGCCATCAGCGCCGCCGAGTCCAAGAAGGGCACCCCCTACGGCTGGGGCGGCACCGGACCGGACTCCTTCGACTGCTCCGGCCTCGTCCAGTGGTCGTTCGCGCAGGCCGGGGTGGACCTCCCCCGCATCGCCCACGACCAGGTGCGGGAGGGGACCAGGGTCTCCTACTCCGACGCCAGGAGGGGCGACATCCTCTACTGGGCCGACGGCGGAGGGTACGCCTACCACGTCGCCATCTACCTCGGCGGCGGCCGCATGATCGACGCCCCGAAGTCCGGGGACCAGGTCCGCGAGCGGGACGTCAACCGCTACAACCTCGCCGGCGCGGTACGCCTGTGACGGGGACGGTCCCCGCGGGCGGCGCCGACGGCGGCCGCGAGCGTCCCGGGCGGTGAACCCGGGACCCCGGACACACCCGGCCGCCGGGTCAGTACCGCTTCCACCACAGGTTGACCGCGTAGTCCACCGACAGCCCGGGATGGGACCGCACGATCTCCGCGGCCAGCGCGGAGGGGAACTCGATCCGCACCACCGCCTCGAAGGCGCGGCGGTCGGTGAACGACCAGCGCATCGTCAGGGGCTCGCGGGTGAACCCGCGGGCCGCCCAGAACCGTTCCACGGCGGCCGGGTCGTACGACGGCAGCGAACGCCGGAACCAGGAGCCGAAGGTGGAGCGCGTGGCGTCGTTGTCGATCACGAACGCGACCCCGCCCCGCCGCATCACGCGGTCGAGCTCGGCCAGGCCGGGCTCGCACCCCGGACCGAAGAAGTAGGCCCAGCGCGCGTGCGCGACCTCGACGACGGAGTCGGGGACGGGCAGCCGCTGGGCCACTCCGTCCAGGACCCGGACGTGGTCCAGGCCCCGCACCCGGGCCCGGGCGGCCCCGGCCAGGGACGGGTGCGGTTCCACGCCGGTGACCCGGCTCGCCCGCGCGGCGAACCCCGGCAGGTGGTAGCCGGTGCCGCAGCCGACGTCCAGGACGTGGGCCCCGTCCATGGGGCGGACGCGGTCCATGGCCGCGCCGATCACGCCCTCGGGGTCCACCGCCCGGTTCTCCAACTCGTACGTCTGCGGGTTCCGCCAGATGTTGGGGCTGGGGATCGCGTCCCTGGGGATCATGCACCGCACACTAGCGATCCGGCCCGACCCGGCCTGCGGGTCCCCCGCCGGTCCCCGTGCCGTGTTCCCGCGGTCCCGGACCGGTCGCGGCGGGCCCCGCCCCGCCCGGGCGCCGTGCGGGGGAGGGGCGGGGCGGGAGGGGGCGGGGAGGCCCGGGGGGCGCGGCGCGCCGCGCTCGTCCGGGCGGAACGCACGGAGGGCCCGACAGCGCATAGTCTGGGGGTGTGAGTCCTATCCAGGTCCCAGACGCACCCGTCGTCCTGTCGTCGGCGTCGGTCTACCCGGAGAAGACCCCGGCCGCCTTCGAGATCGCGGCGAAGCTGGGGTACGACGGGGTGGAGGTCCTCGTCTCCTCCGATCCGGCCAGCCAGGACATCGACCTCCTGCGGCGCCTCTCGGACTACCACCAGATGCCCGTCACCGCCGTCCACTCGCCCTGCCTGGTCCTCACCCAGCGTGTGTGGGGCAGGGAGCCCTGGGGGAAGCTCGTCCGCTCCAAGGAGATGGCCGAGGCCCTGGGCGCGAAGACCATCGTCGTCCACCCCGCCTTCCGCTGGCAGCGCGAGTACGCGCGCGAGTTCGAGAGCGGGATCTCCCGTATGCAGGACGAGACCGACGTCGTCTTCGCGGTGGAGAACATGTACCCCGTGCGGGTCCGCGACCGCGAGGTCGTCCCCTACGCGCCGAGCTGGAACCCCCTCGACCGCGACTACCCCGACGTCACGCTCGACCTGTCGCACACCGCCATGTCCGGCTCCGACGCCATGCAGATGGCCAGGCAGCTGGGCGACCGCCTCTCGCACGTCCACGTGACGGACGGCTTCGGCGGTCAGAACCTCGACGAGCACCTCATCCCCGGCCGCGGGACCCAGCCGGTCGGCGAACTCCTGGAGTACCTGGCCGAGCGCGGCTTCGGCGGGCAGCTGGTGCTGGAGGTCAGCACCCGCAAGGCCGCCGACCGCCAGGCGCGCATGCGCGAGCTGGCCGAGGCCCTGGCCTTCACCCGCCTGCACTTCGCGCAGACCTCCTCGGCGTCCGGCCGCACGCACGACCGCCGCGAGCGCATCGCCCTCCTGCGCCGGAAGCCGTCGGCGCCGCCCCGCCGCTTCTCGGTGGACGGCGGCGGCACGGTCGACGACAAGGGCACGGTCGACCCGGGCGGGAGCTGACGCGGTCCGGCCCCGGCGGGTCCGGGGCCTGCGCGGTCCGCCGTCCACAGGCCGGGACGCGGGGTCCCCCCGGGCCGGCGGGGCCGCTAGCGTGGACGTGACCCGCAGAGAGGACTCTTCATGATCGCGATCATCGGTGCCGGGAAGATGGGCGAGGCGCTGCTCGCCGGAATGCTGGCCAAGGGCCACGCGCCGGAGGACGTCCTCGTCACCGAGCCGCGCGAGGAGCACGCGGAGGAGCTGCGCCGCCGCTACCGGGTCGAGGTGGTCTCCGCGACGGACGCGGCCAAGCGCGCGGACACGCTCCTGCTCGCCCTCAAACCCCAGGACATGGTGGCGCTGCTGGACGACCTGTCCCCGCACCTGGGCTCGGAGCGCCTGATCATCTCCGTCGCGGCCGGGATCACCACCGCCGTCCTGGAGAACCACCTGCCCGCCGGGACGCCCGTCGTCCGCGCCATGCCCAACACGCCCGCCCTGATGGGCGAGGGGATGACCGCCGTCGCGGGCGGCGCCCACACCGACGGGGCCCACCTGGACCGGGCGGAGGCGCTCCTGGCCACGGTCGGCGAGGTGATCCGGGTCGGCGAGCAGCACATGGACACGGTGACCGCCATCTCGGGCAGCGGCCCCGCGTACTTCTACTTCATCGCGGAGACGATGATCGAGGCCGGTGTCGCCATGGGGATGCCGCGCGTCACGGCGCAGAAGCTCGTCGGGCAGACCATCACCGGCGCCGCCGCCATGCTCAACGGTTCGGGGGAGCACCCGGTGGTGCTGCGCGAGGCCGTGACCTCCCCGGGCGGCACCACGGCCGCCGCGCTGCGCGAGCTGGAGCGGCACGGCGTCCGGACCGCGTTCACCGACGCCATCGAGGCGGCCCGGGACAGGAGCGGCGCGCTCTCCGGAAGCTGACGGGGCCGGAGCGGGCCCGCCGCCGGTCCCCCCCGGGGCGCCGGACGGCGGCCGCCACCGCAGGTCGGCGCGGGACCCGCGGCGGTGCGGGACCGGGCCGGGCGGGACCGCCGGCCGCGCGCGGGGCGGGGGAGCGCACCGCGCGGGGGAGGCGCCGGGGACGTCGGCGATCGGGGGTTGGCCGGAAACGGCCTTTCTTGACCAATCCGGACGTCGTGGTCCATGTGTACTGTGCAGGGGAAGGGGCGCGCACGCCCCTCTCTGTCTCGCCCGCGCGAGCCATCCCCCCTCTCCTGCTTCCAGGGTCCTCCATGACATCTCCCCCTCCCCCGTCCGACCCCTCCCAGCCGCCGGGCGGAGGCCCCCCTCCGGGAGGCCCCCCTCCGGGAGGCCCGCCGCAGGGCGGCGCCCCCCGCGGTCCGGCGGGAGGCCCGCCCACGGGCGGATTCCCGCCCGGAGGCCCGCCTTCGGGAGGCCCGCCGCACGGCGGCGCCCCCCGCGGTCCGATGGGAGGCCCGCCCACGGGCGGATTCCCGGCCGGAGGCCGTCCCCAGGGCGGCGCACCCACGGGCGGCGTCCCTTCCGGGGGCGTGTACTCGGGCGGGATGCCCCCCGGCGGACCGCCCCCGGGCGGCTTTCCGCCCGGAGGCCTCCCCCCTGGCGCTCCTCCCGGCGGGATGCCTCCCGGTGGACCGCCCCCCGGCGGGATGCCCCCCGGCGGTTTCGGCGGCCCGCCTCCCCCGAAGCCTCCCCGCATGCCCGTCCTCTCCTCGCCCTCGGCGGTGCGGGCCTCCCTGCTCAACGCCTCCGGCCTCGGCGCCGGGTACGCCTACCTGCGGCAGTGGCCCTTCTTCGCCGCGGCGGTCGCCGTCACCGCCGGCCTCCTGGTCACCGCCGCGGTCCTGGGCGCCGCCGACAACCTGCTGGTCTGGGCGCCGGTCCTGCTCGCCTGGTTCGCGGCGGCCGCCGTGCACGGCCTCTTCGCGGGGCGCTCCCGCGACGAGCGGGCGCTCACCCGGGGCGAGCAGCCCGCGCGGAACAGGGCGGCGCTCCTCACCGCGGGCGGCCTCGTGCTGGTCATGGCGGCCTCCGTCGCCGGCGTCTGGCAGGCGGGAGAGTGGCGGCTGCGCGTCGCCGACGCCGCCCACGCCCGGGGCGAGTGCGGCCCGTCGGAGGCCGTGGCCGCCTACGGGAGCGTCGAGGACCTCTTCCAGCTGTCCTTCTCCCCGTCGCTCATGTCCAGGGCCCGCGCGGGCGCGGAGGCGTGCGCGCTGCTGGAGCGCGCCCAGGGCGACGTCGCCTCCGGCGACTTCGGGCAGGCCCTCGACTCCTACTCGGCCTACTTCGCCCACGGTTCGTCCCGGTGGGAGGACGCCGACGGCGAGATCGCGGACATCCACTTCTCCTACGCGGCCGACCTGGCCGCCACGGCGGAGGAGGGGTTCGACGGCGAGGTCACCGAGGAGTACCGCGAGAGCATGAGGCAGGCCCACGAGGTCTACAGCGTGATCCCGGTGGACTACGCGGGCACCGAGGCCGCGGGGGATGTGCCCGCCGCGCTCGCGGAGCTGTACGGGACCGGCACGGCCGAGTACGCGGCCGAGAACTGGTGCGCGGCCTTCGACCAGATCGACCTGTTCAACGACCTGTCCTGGGAGGGCGCGCCCGAGATCGCCGACCGCCTGGCCGAGGAGCGTCCGGACGCCGCGTTCAACTGCGGCTGGGAGCACGTGGAGGAGGGCCGGTTCGATCCCGCCGAGACCATGGTCGCCCTGCTCGGCGACGAGTACCCCGACCACGAGGCGGACGAGGTCGAGAGGATGGTCGTCCACATCGGCGCCGGGCGCGTCGAGGCCGAGATGGACACCCTGACCACCATCGGCGAGGTCGACTTCGCCCCGGAGCCCACCGGGGGCTCCGGAAACGGCATGACCGTCCTGGAGATCACCAACAACACGCCCTACGAGATGAGGTTCCTCTACGTCGGCCCCGACCGGGTGCACGACGAGGTCGTCACCGAGGCGTGCGAGGAGTGCGAGACCTACAGCTCGCCCCCGACCGGCAACTCGTGCTTCGACAACGGCGAGGTCATGCGCCTCGAACTCGAACCCGGCGAGTACCGGGTGCTGCTCACCTCCAACGAGGGGTTCTTCGGCGCCGCGCCGCTGCACGGCACCGTCGACTTCGGGGCCGGTGACCTGTACGAGTCCTGCTACTTCATCACCGAGTAGCCGGAGCGGCGGGAGGGCCGGTGCGCGCACCGCGGCCCCCTCCCGCCCCGGGCGGGCGGACGCCGCCCGCCCGGGCCGTCCGCCGGTCCGGCGCCCGTCCCCGGGACCCGGGGTTCGGATCGGGGCCCGGTTTTGCGTACTGTGTGCTTCGGAGCACGCACACCTGAAACGGGGGTCACCACATGGGAGGGCGCACGTCCTGCTCGCTTCGGGTGGCATGGGATGACGGACTGACGGCCTACGACTTCGGGCCCCAGCACCCGATGGCGCCGATCCGTGTCGAGCTGACGATGGCCCTCAGCCGCGAACTCGGCGTGCTGGACGCCCCGGGGGTCGGCCTCCTGGACGTGGAGCCCGCGTCCGACGAACTCCTCTCGCTGGTGCACGACCGCGCCTACATCGAGGCGGTCAAGCGCGCGGGCAGGACACTGGCGCCCGACGACACCCACCTGCTCGGCACCGCGGACAACCCCGTCTTCCCCGACATGCACGACGCCGCGGCGCTCATCACGGGCGCGTCCGTCGCCGCCGCGAGAGCGGTGTGGACGGGGGAGACCGCGCACGCCGCGAACATCGCGGGCGGCCTGCACCACGCGATGCGCAACCACGCGTGGGGCTTCTGCGTCTACAACGACCCCGCGATCGCCATCAGCTGGCTGCTGGAACAGGGCGCCAAGCGGATCGCGTACGTGGACGTGGACGTCCACCACGGCGACGGCGTGCAGAACGCGTTCTACAACGATCCCCGCGTGCTCACCATCAGCCTGCACGAGTCGCCGGTGACCCTGTTCCCCGGCACCGGACAGGCGTCCGAGACCGGAGGCCCGGACGCGGAGGGGTACGCGGTCAACGTCGCCCTCCCGGCGGGCACCGGGGACACCGGCTGGCACCGCGCCTTCGACGCCGTCGTCCCTCCGCTGCTGCACGAGTTCCAGCCGGAGATCCTCGTGACCCAGCAGGGCTGCGACACCCACGCCCTCGATCCGCTCGCCAACCTCACCCTCAGCGTGGACGGCCAGCGGCGCGCCTACTCCGAGCTGCACAAGCTCGCGCAGAAGACGGCGGGCGGCCGGTGGCTGCTCTTCGGCGGCGGCGGCTACGGGCTGGTGCACGTGGTCCCGCGGGCCTGGACCCATCTGCTCGCCGAGGCCGCGGGCCACCCGATCGACCCGGACACCGAGACCCCGCAGAAGTGGCGCGACTTCGTACGGGAGCGCACCGGAGAACTGGCGCCCCTCTACATGACCGACGGCCGAGAGGTCTCGTTCGCGCCCTTCGTGGACGGCTACGACCCCGGCGACGCGGTGGACCGCGCGATCCACGCCACCCGCACCGCCGTCTTCCCCAGCCACGGCATCGACCCGAGCCTCTAGCCCCCGCCGACCGGACCGCCCGCGGCCCCTCCGCACGCGTCCCCGGCCGTCCCGGACCCGGAGCGGTTCCGGCGCGGCCCGAATTACGACCGGTTCGGACCGCCGCGCATTCCGGGATTCCGGTCCGTGGCCCGGCCCGCAGCAGCGCCCGGGAGTACGGAGGTGAATTCGTGGGGATTGCGCGTTGTACGCCGTAGGCGGGTAGGACAGAGGTTGAATACCGGGCGAACAGAGGCCGGCGTCGTGGTGGCATCACGGCGGGGCGCACGCTCGCTGCCCAGTCGAGGAAGGGGAACGCCAGGTGACGCCGCCGACACGCGCTGAACTCATCACCTATCTGGTTCGCACGGGGATCGCCGGGCACGTCGACACCCCCCGCCAGAACAACCTTCGGCACTACCGGCGGCTGGTGCAGAAGGACCCCTACCACCAGTTCGGTCTGACGTTCTCCCACGACTGGACGTTCTCCGAGGTCCTCTCCCTCATGAGCAAGCGGTGCGGCGTCGTGGGCGACGAGGAGTACGTGTGGGGCATCGACACCATCGACCCCGACCTGACCGTGGACGCCCTGGAGGCGCTGGCCGACCGGATGGCGCTGGCGGCGGAGCGCCGCGAGAGGGTCATGTTCGCCACCGGCCACCCCAGCAAACTCCGTGAGACCTACCGGGTCTGGAAGGACGCACTGGCCTCACGCGGCTGCCCGGTCGTCACCGCGGCAAGCGGATATTCGTACGAGGTGACTACCGAGAAGCCGCCCAACCGGCGGATCGTGGTCTGGAAGGACGAAGTCGCGATCGTGACGGACGGGCACCTCGCGCGTCACAGCCATCACCCCTTCGCCATGCGTGCCATTCTCGGGGACCTGGAGAACCGGGGTGAGGCATGGCCGCAGTTGGTCATCGCGGACCACGGGTTCGCGGGTGCGGCGGGGGAGGCCGGAGTGCCGACGATGGGGTTCGCGGACTGCAACGACCCCGCTCTGTTCCTGGCCGAACACGAGGGAAAGCTACTGGTCACGGTGCCTCTGGACGACGGATACCTGACCGAGGACTACGCCCCCCTGCGCGAGTACGTCCTCGCGAGGGCCGGTCTGATTTGACCAGGGCCGACCATTTATACCCACCGTTAAACCTCATCCGTCCCGTCGTCAACGTGTATCCCCGAAGACAGGACAATCGACCTTTCGCAGACGGGGTCTCGGCTCTACTCTGAAAACGGACGTGTCAGTAGTGACAGAGTGACACGCTGGCGTGGGGTTGGGACGGGCACATACCGGGGTTGCCCCTACCGCCGTAGATCACGCCGGGCTGAAGAGTGGACAATGCTCACGTCCGGGAATGAGGGCGTCGGAAGATGAACGGGAGCAAACCGCCTCTCGAAGAGGTCAGGTTCTTGACCGTGGCAGAAGTCGCCACGATCATGCGTGTGTCCAAGATGACCGTTTACCGAATGGTGCACTCGGGAGTTCTCCCCGCGATTCGCGTGGGGCGTTCCTACCGGGTTCCCGAGCGGGCCGTGCACGACTACCTCCGCGAGGCATTCGTCGAGGCTGGTTGATCCAGGGCCGAGGCCGGCCGGGGCGGCGACACGCGCGCCCCGGCCGACGCACCACCCCCGGGGGCGGTGCCCGACGGACACCGCCCCCACCGAGGTTTCCCCACCTCGCCGCAGGCCGCCCGGCACGCCGGACCGAAGGTCCCTTGTGCCGGGGCGGCCGAAGGGGCGCCAGGGCATCTACTACAATCTGTCGTTGATGTAGTCCGCCCTGTTCACCCCCGGTTCGCGAGGTTCCCTCGATGCCCAGTACCAGCTCAGGTACGCGGTCGCGCCGCGGCGTGCCGCGCCTTGCGGCGACCGCCCTGGCCGCCGCCATCGCCCTCACCGGCTGCGCCGGGGGCAACGAGATCGAGGCCGGGGGCGAGGACGACCGGTTCATCTCGGGCGACGGCAGCTCCACCACCTTCGAGGCCGCCGAGCGGGTCGAGGCGCCCGAGGTCGAGGGCACCACCCTCGACGGCGACACCGTGTCCCTCGGCGACTACGAGGGCGGCATCGTGGTCCTCAACGTCTGGGCGAGCTGGTGCGGCCCCTGCCGCGCCGAGCAGCCCGTGCTCGACGAGGTCCACGCCGAGTACGGAGACCTGGGGGTGGACTTCCTGGGCGTCAACATCAAGGACGACGAGACCGCGGCGCGGGCCTACCTCTCCGACAAGGACGTCGCCTACCCGAGCCTGTACGACCAGCCCGGCGAGGTGCCGCAGGCCTTCCGCGACACCGTCCCCCCGCGTGCGATCCCCAGCACCCTCGTCATCGACCCCGACGGCCGCATCGCGGCCCGCGTCATCGGTCCCACCACCTACGGCCAGCTCACGGGGCTGCTCAACCCCGTGGTGGTGGAGTTCGGCCTCGGTGATCCCGAGGAGCGGCCCCGGGTGGCCGACCAGGAGGCCTCCCCGGAGGACGGGGAGGCGTCCCCGGAGGAGGGCGGGGAACAGCCCTCCGACGCCCCCTCGGACGGGGACGACCGCTGATGGACGCGATCGGCACCACCGTCCTCACCGGGTCCCTCCTCGCCGCCGTCCCCCTGGCGCTCGCCGCCGGGCTCCTGTCCTTCCTGTCCCCCTGCGTGCTCCCGCTCGTGCCCGGCTACCTCTCCTACGTGACCGGCATGAGCGGCGCCGACGTGCGCGAGCGCTCCGCCGCCCGCGCCGCCGGGGAAGGGGCGGCCGAGGGGGGCGCCACGGCGACGGCCGTCGCCGACGTCGACGCCGAACTCGCCACGCGCCGGTGGACCATGGTCACCGGCAGCGTCCTGTTCATCGCCGGGTTCACCCTCGTGTTCGTCGCCGTCGGCGGCTTCATCGGCTGGCTCGGCGACCTCCTCGTGGACTACACCGACCCCCTCACCCGGGTCCTCGGGGTCCTCACCATCGTCCTCGGGCTCGCCTTCATGGGCGTGATGCCCGGGTTCGGGCGCGAGTTCCGCTTCCACCGGCTGCCCCGTGCGGGCCTGGCCGGCGCGCCCCTGCTCGGGGTCCTCTTCGGCCTCGGCTGGACCCCGTGCATCGGTCCGACCCTGGCCGCCGTGCAGACCCTCGCCTTCATCGAGGGCGGCGCCGGCCGCGGCATGCTCCTGTCCCTCGTCTACTGCGTGGGCCTGGGGCTGCCCTTCGTCCTCGCCTCCCTTCTCTACCGGCGCGCCCTGACCGCCTTCGGCTGGCTCAAGCGACGCACCCGCACCGTCACCGTCATCGGCGGGGCCATGCTCGTCCTCGTCGGCCTGGCCATGGTGACCGGGCTGTGGACGCAGCTGACCGTCGCCATGCAGGGCTGGGCCGCCGACTTCCAAACGGTGATCTGATGAGTACGACGACCACGACCGACGACGACACCGGGAGCGGGGCCGGGGACCGGGAGGGCGGGCAGCCCAGGGGCCTGGGCCCGCTCGGCTGGCTGCGCTGGGCGTGGCGCGTCCTCACCTCGATGCGCACCGCCCTGATCCTGCTCTTCCTGCTGGCCGTCGGAGCCATCCCCGGCTCGATCCTGCCGCAGAACGTCGTGAGCGTGGACGAGGTCAACACCTACGTCCGGGAGAACCCCGAACTGGCCCCCTGGCTGGACCGGTTCTACCTGTTCGACGTGTTCTCGTCGCCCTGGTACGCGGCGATCTACCTGCTGCTGTTCGTCTCCCTCGCGGGCTGCGTCTTCCCGCGTGCCGTCGTCCACGCCCGCGCCGTGCGGGCCAGGCCGGTGCACACCCCCAGGAACCTGGGGCGGATGCCGTACGCGGCGACGTTCACGACGGGCGCCGATCCGGAGACGGTCCTCGGCCAGGCGCGCAAGGTCCTCAAGGGCTACCGGATCGAGCGCTACGGGGACTCCCTCTCCAGCGAGACCGGATACCTGCGCGAGGCCGGGAACGTGCTGTTCCACCTCGCCCTGCTGGGGCTGCTGCTCGCGCTGGCCGCCGGGTCGTTCTTCGGCTACCGGGGCAACATGCTGCTGGTGGAGGGCGACGGGTTCGCGAACACCCTGCCCTCCTACGACGCCATCTACCCCGGGCACTGGACCGACACCGACGCCCTGGAGCCCTTCACCCTGCACCTGGACGACTTCGAGGCGTCGTTCATCGAGGACGGCAACCTGCGCGGACAGGCCGAGTCCTACGTCGCCGAACTGACCTACAAGGAGTCCCCGGAGGCGGAGGAGGCCCGGCACACGCTGGAGGTCAACCACCCCCTCACCGTGGACGGCGTGCAGGTCTACCTGCTCGGCCACGGCTACGCGCCCGAGTTCGAGGTCCGCAACGCCGACGGCGAGGTCGTCTTCGACCAGGCGGTCCCGTTCCTGTTCCGGGAGACCGCGACCTTCACCTCCGACGGCGTCGTCAAGGTCCCCGACACCGGCGGGGAGGAGCTGGGCTTCGTCGGGGTGTTCCTGCCGAGCGCGGCGGAGACGCCCGAGGGCGACCTCGTCTCCGACTTCCCGGGTGCGGAGAACCCCCGGGTGACCCTGGAGGGCTACCGCGGCGACCTCGGCATGCTGGACCCGCAGTCGGTCTACCAGCTCCAGACCAGCGGCATGGAGGAGCTCGGAAGCTCCCCGGTGCTGGGGATCGGGGACAGCTGGGACCTCCCGGACGGCGCCGGGTCGATCACGTTCACCGGGTACAGCGAGTACATCAGCCTTCAGACCAACCGCGACGGCGCGCGCGTCCCGGCGCTCGCGGCGGCCACCCTGGCCGTCCTGGGCCTGGTCACCACGCTGTTCGTCCGACCCCGCCGCGTGTGGGTGCGCGCGACCAGGGGCGCGGACGGGCGCACGCGGGTCGAGCTGTCCGGCCTCGGCAAGACCGAGGTGGCGGGCAACAACGCCGAGTTCCACGAACTCACCACAGAGCTTGCCGGACGGCTCCGGAACGACGAGTCGGACGACAACCCCCGAAATCCCCGAAGCAGCACACCATCCGACCCGCCAGAGTCGACGACAACGAGGGAGTGACCGGTGACGTACACACTCGCCGGAACGGTGGACGAGACGATGGCGTCGACCAGCGACATGTTGATCATCGCGATGATCGTCACGTACGCGGCGGCCCTGTTCCTCTTCGCCATCGAGGCCGCCTACGGAAAGCGCACCAACCTCAGGGCCGGCAAGCTCATGCCGGTGGCCGCGGGCTCAGGGAAGGACGCCGGAGCCGCCGGAAGCGGTGACGACGACCTCGACATCGACGTCAACGTCCGCACCACCGAGGGGGAGGCACAGGCCTCCCAGAGCAACCTCGGCCGGGTGGCGCTCGGCGTGACGACGCTCGGGTTCGTGATGGGCGTCGCCCAGATCGTCACCCGGGGCCTCGCCGCGGGCCGGTGGCCCTGGGGCAACATGTTCGAGTTCATCGTGGCGCTGTGCCTGGTCGCGGTGGGCGGGCTCCTGTACGCCTCGTTCCGCTACCAGGCGCGGTTCCTCGGGGCCTTCGTCCTGGTCCCGGTCCTGCTCCTGCTGGGCATCGGCGTCAAGTGGCTGTACGTGGACCCGGGCCCGCTGATCCCGGCCCTGCACTCCTACTGGGTGCCGATCCACGTGACCGCGACGATCATCGCGGGCGGCGCGTTCATGGTGTCCGGCGTCGCGGGCGTCACCTACCTGGTGTCGCACCGCGCGGAGGCCAAGCGCGCCCTGGGACAGAAGGTCGCGGGCATCGCGGGGCGCCTGCCCAGCCCGGAGCTGCTGGACCGCATCTCGCACCGGTTCATCCTGTTCGCGTTCCCGCTGTGGACGTTCGGCATCATCGCCGGCTCCATCTGGGCGGACGAGGCGTGGGGCCGCTTCTGGGGCTGGGACCCCAAGGAGGTGTGGTCGTTCATCTCCTGGGTGATCTACGCCGCCTACCTGCACGCCCGTGCCACGGGCGGCTGGCGCGGCCCCAAGGCCACCTGGATCAACGTGCTGGGCTTCCTGACCATCCTGTTCAACTTCTTCGCCGTGAACTACATGTTCAGCGGTCTGCACTCCTACGCCTGACCCGGGCTGCGCACGGCGGCGGGGGCCCTCGGGTCCTCGCCGTCAGCCGTTGCGGCCCCCGCGCGAACGGCCTGCCGGAGGGCCCGGCCGGGGCCGGCCGGAGGTCCCGCGCGGCGGTCCGGCGAGCGGGAACTGTGCCGGGGCGGTCAAGGTCGGGACACGGCGCTGCGGGGCGGCGCCGTGGACTCCCGGACGACGAGGCGGGTGTCCAGGGTGACGGTCCCGGGGTCCTCCCCCGTGGTCACCCGGTGGACCAGCAGGTCGATGCCCCCGCGCCCGGCGGCCACGACCGGCATGTCCACGGTGGTGAGGGCCGGGCGGCAGTGCCGGGCGATGTGGGTGTTGTCCACGCCGACCACGCTGAGGTCCCCGGGCACCGACAGCCCCAGGGCCTCCACCTCCCGGATCAGGCCCAGCGCCACGAGGTCGTTGTAGGCGAGCACGGCGGTCGCCGGGCCCGACGCCACCTCGGCGGCGGCGGACGCCCCGCCCTCCTCGGTGGGAGGGTTCGGCCCGACGGGGTGCAGCCCGGCGCCGTGGCGCGCGGCGGCCTCCTCCGCGGCCCCCCGTATCCGCTGGGCGGTCCAGGACGCGCTCGGCCCGGTCAGCACGGCGATGTCCCTGTGCCCCAGCGCGACCAGGTGGTCCACGGCCTGCCGGGTGCCCGAGGCCACGTCCATCAGCACGCAGGGCAGCCCCCGGACGCGGCGGTTGACGACGACGAAGGGCACGTCGCGGCCGAGTTCGGCGATCACGCGCCCGCTGAGCCGCGAGGCGACGAGCAGCGCGCCGTCCACCTGCTTGGCCATGGAGCGCACCAGCTCCTCCTCCACCCGTGCCCGTTCGTCGGTGTCGGCCACGAACACGTGGTAGTCGCGTTCGCGCGCCTGCGCCTGGGCGGCCTTGATCAGCGGCGGGAAGAACGGGTTGGCGATGTCGGCGACGATCACCCCGAGGTTCGCGGTCCGCCGCGTGGAGAGGGCCCGCGCGGCGCGGTTGGGGCGGTAGCCGAGCCGCTCCGCCGCCGCCATGACACGGGTCCGCGTCACCGCGTTGACCATGTGGGCGGCGGAGAAGGCCCGGGAGACGGTGGAGACGTGGACCCCGCTCTCCCGCGCGACGTCCCTGATGGTGACGGCCACCCGGGGCCTCCGTTCCGTGGATGTTCCGATGTGCTCCGCTGGGACCCGAGGGTACGGCAACCGGTTGCGGAGCGGCAGGGTGCGGGCCGGGCTGCCGTCGCCGGGTTTTCCGGGGTTTTCCACGGAGAAGGCGGGGCGGAAGGGTTGACGTGGACGGGGGAGTCGGGAGATGTTCATGCAAACGTTTGCAGCCGGGTGCCGACCAGTACCCGGTATCCCCCCACCAGGAGCACGAACATGCGCAGGCTCATACTCCCCCTGGCCGCGGCGGTGGCGCTGACCGCCGTGCCGGCCACCTCCGCGAACGCCGCCCCCGACATCGGCCGGGAGGTCCTGGCCGACGGTGACGGATGGGGATCCGCCGGGGCCGGGACCACCGGCGGGTCCGCGGCGGCGCCGGAGCACGTCGTCACCGTCTCCACCCTGGAGGAGTTCCGCGAGGCGGTCTCCGGCGACCACCCGAAGATCGTCCGCGTGGAGGGCACCGTCGACGCCAACACGGCGCCGGACGGCACCCCGATCGCATGCGAGGACTACGCGGTCGACGGCTACACCCTGGAGGGCTACCTGGCCGCCTACGACCCCGCTGTGTGGGGGTGGGAGGACCCGTCCGGCCCGCTGGAGGAGGCCCGCGCCGCCTCGCAGGACGTCCAGGCCGAGCAGATCCGGGTCCGCGTCGGCTCCAACACCACGGTGGTCGGTGCGGGCGACGACGCCGTCATCTCCGGCATGAACCTCCTGGTCCACGACGTGGACAACGTCATCCTGCGCAACCTCTCCTTCTCCGACACCCACGACTGCTTCCCCGGGTGGGATCCCGCCGACGGCGGGACCGGCAACTGGAACTCGGAGTACGACCACGTGGAGGTCTCCGGGGCCACCAACGTGTGGGTGGACCACAACACGTTCGACGACGGGGACAACCCCGGGGCGGAGCTGCCCGACCACTTCGGCCGCAAGTACGAGGTGCACGACGGGCTGCTGGACATCGTCCGCGGGTCCGACCTGGTCACGGTCTCGTGGAACGACTTCGTCGAACGGGACAAGGCGATGCTGCTCGGCAACAGCGACAGCCGGACCACGGACCGGGGACGGCTCCGGGTGACCTACCACCACAACCACTTCGACGGGCTCGGGCAGAGGGCGCCGCGCGTGCGCTACGGCCAGGTGCACGTGTACAACAACCACTACACCGTGCGGGGCGGGCTCTACCAGTACAGCCTGGGCGTCGGGGTGGAGTCCCACGTCCACGCGGAGAACAACGTGTTCGACCTGCACGACGGGATCGGGGCGGAGGAGGTCCTGTACAACTGGGGCGGCGACGACATCGTCGAGCACGGCAACGCGGTGATGCGCGACGGCCGGGGGCGGCTGACCCGGGTCGACCTGGTGGAGGCCTACAACGCGGCCAACCCCGGCATGGAGCTGGGCACCGCCGGCACCTGGGTCCCCGAGTTCGCCCCGGACGTGGAGCCGGTGCACGCGGTGCGCGGGCTGCCGCGGAAGGTGGGGGCCGGGCTGCTCTGAACCGGGGCGGGCCGGGGGGCCGCCGTGAGCCCCTGACATGACGGTGGGGCCGTGCTCCGAGGAGTGCGGCCCCACCGTTGCGTTCACGCCTGTCGTGCCCCGCCTGCCGGGGCGGCCCTGTTCCACGCGGTCCGTCGGCGAGGTTCACCCGGGCGGGCCGGCGGCGAGGGGCCGGCGGGCCCCTTCTCCGACCGATCCGGCGAGGAGAACCTATTCTTCCGGGTCGATGCGCCGTTTGAGGCGTCGCAGGAACTCGGGGTCGTCATCGGGTCCGAGCGGGTGCGGGCTGTCGGAGGGCTTGGCGAAGTCGGACGGGTCAAGGTCGTCGGCCGACGCGGCTTGCGCCGGGGAGGGCGGGCTTCCGTCCACGGGGACCGCCCGGCGCGGGCGGCCGAGGAAGAGCCACAGGATCGAACCGACGGGCATGAACAGCGCGATGACGATCATCCAGAGGACCTTGGGCAGGTTCCGGACCTCTTGCGCAGGGGTGGTCAGCGCGTCGAAGAACGCGTACACCCAGAGAACGATCGATACGAGCGTGATCAGGCCACCAAGCCACACCATGGTTCCAGCCTACTCTTGCTGTCGACTCCTCACGGTCGGGACACCGAGCCAGGGCTGCGGGAGACCCCGCGGAGTCCGAATGTCCGGGGCCGAAGGGGTGAGGGGCGTTACCTCGCTCTCAGGGGGTGCTCTCGCTCGGCTCCCCGAGGAGGAGGGCACGCACCTCGGACTCGCGGAACCGGCGGTGGCCGCCGGGGGTGCGAATACTGCTGATCCGCCCGGAGGCGGCCCAGCGCGTGACGGTCTTGGGATCAACCCGGAAGAGTGAGGCCACTTCCCCGGGGGTCAACAGGCGTTCGCTTGCTCGTTCCACCTTCACATTCCCCCAATCGTGCCCGCCTCGGACTGTGGGGGCGGCGGGCGTTTGATCCCCTAGTGTGCACGAGTTGGTCCGTTTCCTCCCTAGTTTTCGGAGAAATTGCGGTGATGGGGGGAGGAGTACCGGATATGTGACCGGAACGTGATGTTCGGGCCCTGCTGTCGGGATTGGAAACATCCCATGACTATGTGAATCCAGTGGCCTGTGTGGTCCCGTCGCCATTGCGGCGGGGGACACGCCGCCCCGGTGCCCGCTGCGCCCGACACGCCCTTAACCTGGTGGTGAGGACATGCGGGAGCCACCCGTTCGGTCCTGTTCGGGGACCCGGTACCGCCCGGGCCACATGTGTGGACCCGGTCGTCTCGTGTGCTGATGGGCGTAGCGACCAATCTAGACCAGGTAATCATCTGTTGTGAGGCTTTTTCATGCGTAGCTGGCTGACCTATACTGCCGCCCGGGTGGGACTCTTCCTGGCGGCCTTCGGAGTGGTCTACCTATTCGGTGCCCGGTCGTGGGTCGCGCTCATCCTGGCGTGGCTGGTCAGCGGCCTCGCGTCCTATGTCCTGCTGTCCCGGCTGCGCGACCAGCTGTCGGCCCGGACCGTCGAGCGCCTGGAGAGCCGCCGGGGCGTCAACGTGGGAGACCGCCTGTCCGGAGGGGCCTCCCGTGAGGACGACCTCCAGGACGCGGCCGCGTCCGAGCCGGCCGGGACGCCCGCCGACGCGGCTCCTGAGGAGGCCGGCGCCGGGAACGCCGCCGGGAACGCGGACGCCGACGCGAAGCGGGACGAGGGCGCGGCCGCCGCGTCCAAGGACACCTGACGAACACCTGACGCACGCCCGTCCGGACGCCGGCCGCGGCCCCGACGGTCCGGGGACCGGGCGTGCCCCGCCGGGACGGGCTGTGCCCCGCCGGGACCGGGCGTACCGGTCGGCCCGGGGAACCGGCCGCCCCACCCGGCCACTTCACCCAGGGGGCCCGCCTCCGGCCGTCCCCCCGGGCTCTCCCCCGGGAAGGGGGAGAGGCCCCGCCGAACGGCGGGGCCTCCCTGCGGCAGGGGGCCGGAGCGGCCCGCCGCGCCGGCCGCCCCGGTGGACGGATCACACTCCGGGACCTGCCGCCCGGCGCGCCGTGCCGGGGGTGAAGGGACCCGAGGGCGGGCCCCGGTCCTCCGGTCCAGGACGACCGCCCCGGACCGCCGCCCTCAGGCCAGCGGGAACATGCCGAGGCGCGCGTGGTACTCGCCGGCGAGGCGTTCGGTGTCGCTTCCCACGTACAGCCCGTCCGACGTGGCGTGCAGGGCCTCCGCGCCGTGCCCGCGCGCGCGTCCCGGGTTCCACGCCAGCGCGCGTCCCGTCCGCGGGTCCACGGCGCCGATGCCCTCCCGCTCCACCGACCCCGGTCCGGGGTTCAGCTCGCCCTTCTCGTTGTCCATCCAGCGCTGGTGCCCGCCCACGTACACGGCCGACTCGGTGACCTCCACCGAGTACAGGGAGTCGCCCCCGGTCTTGTTGCTCCACGTGGGCTGGGAGTCGGCCTTGTCGGTGTTCTCGAACCGGCTGGTCGACTTGCACAGGCCGGGCTTGACCTTGGGCCCGCCCCCGGTCACGACGGCGAAGTACGAGCCGTCGGGGGAGAACGCCATCTGCCGCATGTACGTGTGGATCCGCTCGTAGTCGCACGGGGCCTCGTAGGCGGACGTGGACCACGGAGTGACGAAGGCTTCCGCGGTGTCGATCATGGCGATCTGGTAGCGGTTCTTGTCGTCCACCTTCGTGAACGTCCCGTTGATGGCGAGCCGTCGGCCGTCCGGGCTCAGGGCCAGCTCCTGCACGCGCAGGCTGCCGCGGCGCGGCTCGGCGAGGCGCGGCGCGAAGTTGCGGTCCACCTCGCCGGTCCGGAGGTCGAGGCGGGCCAGGCCCGTGCGCTCGGCGCCGCTCACCCCCGTGAAGTTCCCGCCCACGTAGAGGCGGGCCCCGTCGGTGGCCAGGCGGTTGGTCGCGCCGTCGTCGAGGACGGCGTCGAACTCCGACACGGGGCCGCCGTCGGCGAGGGACAGCCGCGCCAGCCCCCGGGAGGGCTTGCCGTCGACGGCGGTGAACCGGCCGCCGACGACCACGCTGTCGTTCGGCCCGGGGGCGAGCGAGGTGACCATCGCGCTGACGTCCGGCTCGAAGTCGCGGATGATCCGCCCGGTCCCGTGCTCGAAGGCGAAGAGGTTGCGGAGGGTGTGCTCGTCGCCGTCGACCTCGGCGACCCTGGTGAACTCACCCCCGACGAGGACCGTGTTCCCGATCCTCAGGATGTCCTTGACCGTCCCGTCCAGGACGTGCGGCGTCCACTGGACGGGCTGCTCGCCGACCACGCCCCGGTGCGCGGCGTGCGCGGCCGGGGCAGTCACCGCGATGCCGACGGGGAGCAGGAGCATGGTGCTCATCGTCAGCGCGACGAACGAACGGCTGGGTTTCACGGAGGATTCTCCTTGGTGTGCGGACCTGCTTGTCGGGCGGGAGGCCGGACGGCCGGGGGGTGTCCGCATTCTTTCAAAGAGTCGCGTGAAAATCACACACAGTAATCATGTTGGCTCTGTCCGTGCCGTCAGGCCCGGGGCGCCGCGGCGAGGTGGCGCAGCTGGGCCGCCACGGCCTCGGCCGCCCGCTGACGGGTCGCCTCGGCGGGAGCGGGGTACCAGATCGCGCGGGCCCCGGCCTCTCCCAGCGGTTCCCCCCGCAGGGGGCCGGCCAGCGCGTGCTCCTCCCCGGCCCGCCGCACCCCGTCGGGGCCCAGGGCCATGCCGACCGGGGCGGCCAGCCCGTGCCAGCGCGGCTCGAAGGTGACGTCGCGGCGACCGCGCGCCCGGCGCACGTGGAGCACGTCCAGAAGGTTCTCCGCCGCCAGGGCCTCCACCAGGCCGGGGAGGGCCCCCAGGGGCAGTGCCCCCTCGTCCTCGAACCCGACCGCCAGGGAGATGCGCTCCACCGCCCTCTCCCCGTCCGGGGCCCACGAGACGCGGGCGCCGCCCGTGAAGGGGGGACCGGCGTCCTGGTGCCCCGAGAACTGGAGCACGGCCGTCCGCGGGGCGCGGTGGCGCACGAGCCGCACGAGCCGCTCCCGGTCCCAGGGTGCGAGCGCCGGCTCGTGCGGCCCCCAACCCGCGGGGAGCACCCCGGCCAGGTGTCCGGTGACGAGCTCGACCGCCCGGCCGAGGGGCGGCGCGAAGGACGCGCCGTGCCGGACCGCCAGGTCGACCAGCAGGTGCGCGCCCAGCGGAGAGATGTCGAGGAACCCGGCCGCGGGCTCGGGAGCGCTCCCGCCCCGGCAGTCGGGAACGTACCCGTGCACCCGGTCCCAGCGGAGCGGGAGGCCGCTGACCCCGTCGAACTGGCCGCCCTCCCCGTCCAGCACCACCCACCGGGCCATCGGCTGCGTGATCAGGGAGCGCAGTCCGTGGGTGAGCCGCGACGACCTGGGGGTGAGCACCTGGAGGACCGTGCCCCGGAGCGCGTTGGCCGACACGGCGTCGGTGATCCAGGAGGACAGCGGGACGACCTCGCGGTCCTGGGCGACGACGAACGCCTCCTCGGCCTCGAACTCGACGGCCGGGTGCCCGGTCTCCTCCCACAGCGAGAAGTCGCCCGGGCCCGAGGTCCACACACCCCCGCCCAGGCGCAGGGCGAGGCCGTCGGCGACGCGGTGCGCCGCCTCGCGCCCCGCGGCGTCGGGCCGCGCACGCACCTCGGCCCACCAACAGGTGTCGGGCAGGTTGACGGCGGCCTCGGCGCCGAGCAGCCGGGAGACCTCGCCCCGCGACTCGACCAGCTGGGCGGGTTCGAGGGTGGCCAGGACACGGGCCTCGGCGTCCCGCAACTGGACGACTCCGCCGTCCAGGGGGCGCACCGCGAGGTCGGCCCCCGCGTCGCGGAGCGAGTGGGCGACCGCGACCATGCCGGGTTCCGCCGCCAGCAGTGCGACCACGTCGTAGCTCAACGGTTCTCCTTGGCGATGCCGCCGGGGGGACGGCGGGGTCGGGTCCGGCGTGACCGGGCGAAACGGGAGGAGTGTCCGGGTCCGGACCCGGACGGGGGCACGGTCGGCGCCGGGTGGCTGGTGGCTCGGTGCTGGTGGCTCGGCATGCGTGCGTGCGGGGGCCTGCGGGGCGGGGAAGCGTGGGAGCGGACGTCGTGGGGCCCGTCCCTCCGGCGGGGAACCGGTAGAGGGGGCCTGCGGTCAAGGGGTATCCGGAACTCCGTGCCAGTACGAACCTCTTCCGCGAGGGAGAGGTCACACATTGTCGTGGTGCATCGGCATAATACGCACAACGCGCCCCAGGGGGCGGCGGTTCCGACGGACCTGGGCAGGGTGACCGGTACATGAGATTCGAGCTGGTAGAGGTCCCGGGCGCGCTCGGGGAACCCGCGGGCGACCTCCCGCGCGGCGACGTCCCGCCGATGCGCGTCCCCGTCGCGCACGAGATCGTGGCCGTGCGCATGCGCGAGCGCACCGGGGAGCTGCGGACACGTCTGACCAGCATCATCGAGGCGGTGCGCCCCGCCCTGAATCGCATGGATGCGAGCATCGTCCGCTCCGAGCGCGAGTTGGCCGATACCGGCCACGATTCGACTGCCGAACCGCCCCAGAACTTCCGGGGCGACCGCTTCTCCGCCCGGGAAGGCGGTGACCGGTGAGCGCGTGGGACATCGACGCCCCCTCCGTCGGGACGGTGCTCAACGAGGTGCTGGGCAAGGTCGGCGACGGCAGCGGCGACGCGCTCGACGGCGCCCTGACCACCACCGGCGACGAGATCATGAACGCCGCCACGGCGGCGTGCAGCGGCCCGGTCGAGGGGGAGCTGTATTACTTCCTCGAACACGTCGGCGCCCTCGCGGAGGAGATGGTCGAACGGGCCGGCTCCGCACTGGAGGGGTGCGCCCTGGCGGTGGACGCCTACCTCGTCGGCGACCTGGAGATGGCGGAGGAGGCCCAGGCCAACGCCACGTATGTCGAGAACCCCATGAACGCTCCGCACTGACCCGCGCCGGTCCGGCGCGCACGCCCTGCCGCGCACCGGTCGCGAAGCCCCGACCGGGCCGTGCCCTCCGTGCCCCGGTCGCCCCTCACCCACCCCCTGCCCCCGCCGGGCCGGCTGCTCCCGCCCGGCGGCGGATCCCCCACCTCCTCCCCACGGAGTCGCCATGCCCCCTGTCGACGTGACGAGACCCGAGCCCGACCCCCGGAACCAGCAGCCCCTCGACAACGACTTCACCGTCCTGATCGTCCCCGAGGCCATTCCCGTGCCCGGCACCTCGGTGGAGGTCCTCCAGACGGCCGCGGCGAACCTCAGGGCCGCCGCGGAGGAGGTCGCGGAGGGAGGCGCGGGGGTCGAGAGTTCGTGGCAGGCCCTCCAGGCCCACTACACCGCGCCCGAGTCGGAGACCCTCCTCGCCGCGATGGGCCCGGTCGCCCGCAAGGGCGACACCGTCCTGGAGGACGTCACCGCGGTCGTGACCGCGCTGGAGACCTTCGCCGAGGAGGCCGAGAGTGCCCGGACCCGGCTGCGCAACATCAGGGACGACGCCGTGGCCTTCGTGGAGGAGGTGCGGGACGAGGAGTTCTGGGCGCTCAACCCGTGGCACTACGGCAAGAACCGCTCCCTGAAGCTGTGGGCCAACATCGTCTGGGCGACGTTCCAGGAGGCGGAGAGGGAGTGCGCCACCGCCATCTCCGCGGTGAACGGGCAGGGCAACACCTACACGGCCGTGGGCGGGGAGGCGCCCGGTCCCCGGGAGGTCGCCTACGGCCTCGACCCGGACGAGGTCCCCGACATCGCGTTCGACCTCACCGAGTTCTCCGAGTGGCAGCGCGCGGGGGAGGAGGGGTGGGCCCACCTCACGGGGTCGGACAAACCGTGGCCGCTCGACTGGGCCGCCGACGCGTTCGCCGCCCAGCAGGAGCACTTCGGCGTCGGGATGGCCTGGGGCCTCGGTGTGGGAGCCCTGTCCTCGACCGGGCTGTGGCGCGCGGGCAGCGGGTGGGCCGGCAGCGTCGGCGAGGCGGTGGACAACGCCGTCACCCACAAGGAGGAGACCTTCCAGGGGTACGGCGCGCTCGTCGGGATGTACGGCGAGGACGGGTGGATGAACCCGTTCGACTCCGAGGAGGGCTCGGGGCGGACCTGGCGGGAGAACGCCGGGGCGGCGTGGACGGAGGTCGGCCACGACCTGTTCCCCTGGAGGGAGTGGGAGGACCGGCCCGCGTACACGCTGTCCACGGCGGGCGGGAACCTGGCGCTGACCGTGGTGGCGTTCCCCGTCAGGGGCGGCATGCTGCTCAGCCGGATCGGCGGTGGCGGGCCCGACCTCCCGGACATCGACGTGCTGGAGCGCCCGGGGGTGGCCTGGGAGCCGGGCGCCGCGGCCCGGCCGGGGTTCAGCCTGGCCCAGACGCTGAGCGGGATCAGGACCGGGTTCTCCGACACCGCCAGCGGCATCGGGCTGCGCCTGGACCAGCTGCGCACGGGAGTGCTGGCCCGGTTCGCCCACTGGGAGGTGGTGGAGGGCGCGCCGGAGTCCGGCGGGAGCGGTGGGCCCGGGGCCGGACCGGTGCCGGTGCCTGTCCACGCGGGGGACGGGGGTGTTCCGGACGGCAGGGCCGGGGCGCCCGCGACGGCGGTCCCGGCCGGGCGCGACGACGTGAGGGTCGCCGAGCTCGTCGCCGACGTCGAGCGCTACAGCGGCATGGATGCCGACGCGCGGCCCGCATGGCTCCTCGCACGTGAGGAGGTGCCGGTTGGAGCCGGCGCCCGGGGCGGGGGGATGGAGGTCCCCGGCGGGGACGGTATCGGCGACCGCTCCGACCAGGACTTCCGCGTCACCGCCGCCCACGACCCGGATCCGCGACCCGCCACCCCCGCCTCGACGCCCCGCGACGGGACCAGTGCCGCAAGCCCCACCCCTGCCCCCGACGGTCCCTCAGGCGGTGAGGGCGGAACGGGACATCGATCCTCTGGTGGCGGGCTCCCTCCAGGGGCTTTTCTCCGGGAGGGAAGCCTCGACGCTTCCCCGGTCGATGCGGACAATCCCTCGGACCCGCCCGAGCCCAGGGAATTGGACGGCGATGATCCTCCTGCCTCGGATGACGGTGACCCAAGGCAGGGGACACAGCGCGACCAAGTACACGTCATTCGCGAATGGGATGATTTCCCGACGCTCCAGGAGACTCCCCCGGGAGAAGTCAGGGCTGTTCCGGTCGATCTTTCCAGAGGAAGCATTATCGAGAGGGTGGATCGATCGAGGGTGCAGCCGAGCGAGGGGCTCATCGAGTACATCGACGGGAAGCCGCTGGATACCTACCTCGAGGAACTCGTGGCGAGCAGGGCCCACGACATGAGAGTGATGACAGACAGGAAGAACAAGATCAAGATGCCCATCGATGTCCGGACTCTCGGGAACGACATGCACCGGCCGAGAGGCGACGACAACATCAGGAACATCTTGGTCAGCAAGGGCGACCTGGGGGGCAAACGGGGTGCTGTCAACTCTGTCGTGATCGATCGGGTGACCGGACTGATAGCAGAAGGCGTGAACGGGAAGCGTGACAGCGCCTTCATCAAGGTGTCGGATCTGCACCCGGAACTGCTTCGGCGCCGGGATGCGATGCAGGGAGACTACGAGCACCCCTCGAAGGACGAAGCGGGAGAGCCTGTGCGGGAGGTTTATCCCCATGGCGACAATCCACTGAGGCACGCAGAGGTGAAGGCGATAAACGAACTGCTCACGGCAAGGCCCGACGCCGATATCTCTGATTTCCAGATAGACAACAGCTTTACTTTCAAGGACGGTGCGGATGCCGACGCTCCTTGCTGTGCGAACTGCAGTAGAATGACCCTCGGTGCTCCTGCCGTGCGGGTGGGGAAGTATACCCATGTTCCATGGGGCAGCGGAAATCGCCATTTCATGGACGAGTCCGAGCTGATCGATTATCTCAGGAGGATGAATGAGAAGGGTTGACGAAGAGGATTTGGAGTACCCGGACGACCTGACGGCTCTCCTGGACGGAAAGCCTTTCACCGGTCAGGCTGTCGAGTACGACGACGGAAACCCGGTCGAGTTGATGACCTATGTGGGAGGCGTGGAGAACGGGCCGCGACTCACCTGGAGTCCGAACAATGGGCAGTTGGTCGTCCAGGGGAACATGCGCTATCCCCATCCTGTGGGCCCGTGGCACTACTGGGACGAGGACGGAAAGCTTGCGCGGGAGAGAATCTTCGATACGGCGGGGAATCTCCGCATCATGAGGACCTGGGATGAGGCGGGTAATCTCACGAGCGAGGAGCGGTACGAGCCGGAGGTGGGCCTGAGGAACCAGGCCACCGGAGAGGAAAACGTCCTGCACTGGCGCTGAAGATCGGCGCCGTGGTGGGTGGAAGAGAAACTTACTTTTTATTTAGGGCTCCTTATGAGAATGCAGCAGGTCGATATAGAAGAGATCGATCTCTCTGGTGGCGGCGGAATGGAGGCCCTGTACAAGGGAATGCCCTTCACCGGTGAGGCGGTCATCTACGAGAACGGCGCCCGTGTTGGTTTGAGGACCTTCATGGAGGGGAGCGAGGACGGGCCCAGGCTCAAGTGGTCTCCTAGCGGGAAACTGGTCGCCCAAGGGATATTCCGCTCCACCGTTGGGCCCGTGGGCGCCTGGCACGAGTGGGACGAGGAGGGGAGGCTTCTTTCCGAGACGATCTACGACGCGCTGGGCAACCGCATCATCTTCCGTAGGATGGACGAGGCGGGGAACATAGCGAAGGAGGAGGTCTTTCTTCCGGAGCGCTTGCTGCGGGATCCCGGGACCGGGGAGGAGCGCCCGGCTCCGTGGCTGTAGCTTTTTGGCCGGGAATATATGGTCAGGCCGAACCCTCGAAAAAGGGGGAAGTCGTTGTCCATCGTGGTAATAGATCCTGAGAATTGCGAGCTCGAAGAACTGGTCCAAATGTACCTGGACGAGGGGCTTGATTGGGAGCATGCGGAGACTTACGCGAAGGTCGCCAAGAATCCTCCGGGCGATGTCAGAGTAGAATAATCCCTCAGGTAATTTCTGTGCTTGTGGGCTGGTTCCTGTGATGGGTGGTATGGCGGTCCGAGGCTCCGATGGGTTTTCCTGTGAGTGGGAGCTCGTGGAAAAAATCATCGACAATATAGGTCAGGGCAAGGTTGTCTGTGTGTTTTTCAAGGACAACCCGGATCCTCGGGTGCGGGGATTGGAAGGAGGTCTCTGGGGGTTGGGAAAAAGTGTAATCACCAGGATTTCCATCTCTTTGATGGGAGTCGAAATTGGGGCTGAATACAATTCAGGCTGACTTGAGTCACATGGTCAACGATGTGAAGCTCGAACAGAACATCAAAAAGCGGGAAAAGAATTTCAATGCGGTGGTGCGGAAGGCCTCATCGTTCGACCTGTGGTTCGATTCGATGTACAGGTACGCCAAAGAGGCTCTTGTCGCGGACCCGGAAGCCGGGAAACTGGAGACGTGGGAGGCCTGGGTCGCCCTGATGCAGTACTACGGCGCGGCCCTCGCCGCGACCACGGGCCCCGAGGGCACTGAGGTCGAGTGCCGACTCGGTCACCAGGTCAGGAGGATCACGGGGATCGGGACGAGGTACTTCACGAACGCCGGCAACTGGGAGACGGCGTTCTACTTGGCAGTGACGTGCCGGGACAGGAAGCGTGTGGAGAACCAGTGCTCGATCCCGGTGGACCTCCTCCGGCGAGCGGGTGAGGGCGACGGTGCCAGGTACAACGAGTTCACCTACCACTGGGTTGCGGCGCTGCAGGCCTACGTCAGGGGCAGTGACTCTCTGGTGGGAGAGTTGCGCCAGGCGATGGAGTTGTCCGACCCTCGCACCGGCGCGTTCGGCGGGGACTACCTGAACCTGATCTCCTTTCCGCAGATGGACGTGTTCAGGTGTCTTCTGAAGGGAGACTCCGACGAGTTCAACGAAACTCTGGCACAGGGGTTGGAGTGGTTCAGGGACTACTACAGCGTTGATCGTCCCGGCCAAGGCCCCTTGACGGGTGTTGTGCCTATGGGGCTCCTGGCATTGGCTTGTCTGGCTCACGACCGCAGTCAGGTAGATCCCGCTTTCGAACTCGAGGTCGAGTCGGACTGTCTTCCCAAACACATCGTGGAAGGGTCCTGGTACGGAGAGTTCCCTACCTGACCGTAGGGAAAGGATGGATTTTTTCCCGTGGGAGGATTGGGATTGATCGAGCAGCAGGAGATCCTTCAGGGGATCGGTGGAGATCTTCTTGGTTTTGCCCCTGAGGGTTGGGGGCGACTCCGTTACGAGTATTCTGCTGTTGCGAAATATGCAACCGACAGTCTGACGGTTGAATACTCGAACGGTGAGTCCGAAATGGTGGACTGCCCGGTCACGGTTCTCTCGAAGCTCGCAAGGCTGCGGGCGGGAATGTACCAGGAGGGGAAGGGGACGTGGTTCTCGGTCGAGTACACGATCGAGCGCCCCTCGAACTACAGCGTGGACTTCAACTACGACGAGTACCCGGACTTCACGTTCCGCCCGAGCCCCGAGGGTTTCGCGGACGACCTGAAGACCTTCCCCCGGGACGAGGAGTTCGTCCCCGATTGGCTGAGGGAGCAGGTCGAGGCCGTGTCGGGCAGGCTCTGGTTCCCGTGAGGCGAGTTGATTCGGAAGAGCTCGATTACCTGGATGAAATTTCAGTCAGGATACCAGGGGGAAGTTTCACCGGGCAGGCCGTTGAGAAAGACGGGAGGTTCACGCATTACCAGACCTTTGTGAAGGGCTACGCCCTCGGTCCGGTTTTCCTGCTGAATGAACACGGTGTGGCCCTTGAGTACTCCAATCGTGTAGGAAATATCACCACTGGGCCATATTTCTTCTGGGATGAAAACGGAAGGCTTCGTGAAGAAGGTGTCTCGGACTACTCGGACGGGAGTCTGAGGTTTCTGCGGCGATGGGACGAAGCGGGAATCCTTGTTCACTTCGAGGAGAGTTCGCCGCGTATGCCGTTTGTGGATCCCGAGACAGGGGAAAATATTTTCCGACCTTGGCGCTCTGTCCCTTCGTGTCCTGGCGTACCAGGGCGTGAAGGCTATGTGGAGGCTGTCGGGATGGATGAGTTGGACTTCGAAAGCCGAGTGACTTACCAAGGTGTCGCCTATACAGGCGAAGCGGTGCTCGTCGAAGGTTCCGGTCGGACCGAGATGCGGACTTTTACGGAAGGGGCCGAGGACGGTCCTTTTCTTGTGTGGTCGCCCAGCGGAAAACTCGTGACCCAGGGGGTTACCCGAGATCCCTACGGTCCGGTCGGTCCCTGGCACGAGTGGGACGAGGAGGGGAGGCTTCTCTCCGAGACGATCTACGACGCGCTGGGCAACCGCATCATCTTCCGTGGGATGGACGAGGCGGGGAACATGGTGAAGGAGGAGGTCTTTCCTCCGGAGCGCTTGCTGCGGGACCCCGAGACCGGGGAGGAGCGCCCGGCTCCGTGGCTGTAGCTTCCCTCGCGAGGACTCCTGAACGGTCAGGCGCCCTCAAGTCTGTCGTCGTCGGCGCGCCCCGCTGTGACCGCGACCAGGTCGAGGAGGCGCGGGGCGGGGCCGGGTAGTCCGCACGCCCAACCACCCCCGCCCCGCCCCACCACCCGCCGGTCCTACAGCGCCCCGGACCGCCCGCCGAGGTGCTCCGCGAAGTGCCTCTCGATCGCGCGGTGGAGCATCACCTGGTTCTCGGGGTTCGCGAAGCCGTGCCCCTCGTCCTCGGCGACGATGTACTCGACGGGCACCCCGCGCGCACGCAGGGGCCCGACGATGTTGTCGGACTCCGCCTGGACCACGCGGACGTCGTTGGCGCCCTGGGCGACGAGCAGCGGGGTGCGGATCCGGTCGACCATGGTGATGGGCGAGCGGGCCAGCATGTCGGCCTCCTGCTCCGGGATGTCGGGGTCGCCGACGTAGCGGTACCAGTTGTTGGCCATGCTGGGCCTGAGGAACGGCGGCAGGGTGCGCATGAAGTTCGCCAGGTCCGAGATGCCCACGTAGTCCACCGCCGCGGCGAAGTAGTCCGGGGTGAACGTGACGCCGACGAGCGCCGCGTAGCCGCCGTAGGAGCCTCCGGCGATGCCGATGCGGGCCGGGTCGGCGTAGCCCCGGGCCACCGCCCAGTCCGCGGCGTCGATGAGGTCGTCGTGCATCTTCCCGGCGAACTCGCCGATCGCGGCGGCGATGTGCCGCTTGCCGTAGCCGGTCGAGCCCCGGAAGTTGACCTGGAGCACCGCGTAGCCGCGGTTGGCCAGGAACTGCACCGTCTTGTCGAAGGACCACGTGTCGTGGGCCCAGGGCCCGCCGTGCACGAGGAGCACCAGGGGCAGGTTCTCGGGCGCCGTCCCGGCCGGCAGGGTCAGGAACCCGTGCAGCGGCAGCCCGTCGCGGGCCGGGAACCGGACCGGGGTCATGGGGGACAGCTCGGCGGGGTCCAGCTCCGGGTGCGGGCGGAAGAGCAGCCTGCTCTCCCGGGTCGCGTGGTCGTAGAACCAGGTCGCCCCCGGGTCGCGGTCGTGGACGAAGGAGACGACCCACCGCTGCTCGGACTCGTCCGAGGACACCGATCCGAGCACGCCGTCGGAGAGCTTGGACAGCTCGGCGTACACCTCGGCGAAGTGCGGGTCCAGCACCTCGATCCTGGGCCGGTCGCCCACGAAGCGGGCCGCGAGGACCTCCCCGGTGCGCCGGCTGAAGTACAGGGCGGGGGGCATGCCTGGGGCCACCATTCCCATGGTGCACAGGCTGTGCCCGTCCACGGCGGCGACCACGGTCTCCTCGCCGGTCTCCCGGTCGAGGCGGACGACCCGCATGTCGTCGGAGTCCTGGTGGGAGCCGAGCAGCAGGCCCTTCCCGTCAGGGGTCACCAGCTGGAGGGGCAGCCCGTACGGGTACTCCGCGCCGCCCTGCCGGGACAGGAGGCGCTTGTCCCCCTCCGCGCCGTCGATCGCGTAGAAGGAGTGGGTGCCGTCGTCGGCCACCTCCACGTGGAAGGCCGGTTCCCCCTCGCTGTCGACCAGGGTGCTGCTGGTCGGATCGGTCTGCTCCACGAGCACGGTCGTCTCGCCGGTGGCCACGTCGATCCGGAACACGTCGAAGAGCATGGGCCTGAGGTTCATCCAGACCCGCACGCTGCCGGGTGAGGGCTTGTGCGGTTCGACGACGGCCACGCGGGAGCCCGGGGCCATGGGCGTGAGGTCGACGGCGGGTTCGTCCGGCGCGTCGAGGTCCACCCGGTAGAGGTGCCAGTCCTCGTTGCCGTCGGTGTCCTGGAGGTACAGGAGCCAGCGCGGGTCGTCGGTCCAGTGGTAGGTGTGGACGCCGCGCCGGGTCTCGTGCGTGACGCACACCGCGTCCTCGTGCCCCTCCCCGACGCCGCGCACCCACACGTTCGTGCGGCCGTACTTCGGCGCCAGGTAGGCGATCCGGGTTCCGTCGGGCGAGATCGACGCGCCGGCGAACTCCGGGTCGGCGAAGAACTCCTCGACGTCGAACAGGGTCGGAAGGGACTCTCGGCTGGGTGTCTGGGTCATCCGGTGCTCCAGTCGGGGTCGGCGTCGCGTGAGCGGGCGGTGCGCCCCGTGCGGTGCGCACCGCTGCCCGGGGCCCTCCTGCGGACGGCCCCGGAACCAACGCAACACCATGACGCAGGGGCATGGTCAATCCGGCGAGACGGCGGTCCGGGCCCGCGCCGAGTGTCCTCCGGCTGCGGCAGCATGTCCGGTATGGACAACCCCCAGACCTATAGGGACGCGGCTCGCGAGAAGGGCGTCCCCGAACACGTCATCGACCACGCCCTGCGCCTCACCCTTCCCCAGACCGAGCTGACCACGTCGGGCGCCGACGGCGGCGTCCCGGCCGGGAGGTACGGCGGTCTCCCCTCGCTCCCCGCGGGGGTCGAGTGGGACGGCGGGCTGGACCTCGTCGCGACGGTCGACTGCGCGGCCCTCCCCCCGGACGGGTTCGACCTCCCGCTGCCGCGCGACGGGCACCTGCTGTTCTTCGCCGACAGGACCGACCCCGACGGGGCCGTGCTGATCGAGGACTCCCGTTCCGTGATCCACGTCCCGGCCGGGACGCCCACGACCGAACGGGCGCTCCCCGGGGGCGGGGGCGCCCTCCCCGCCCTCGGCCCGGGGCCCCTCTACGCCCGGACCGTCCGGAGCTTTCCGACGGGCGCCGACGACGCCGTCCACTCCGACCCGGAGACCAGCCGCCTCTACCAGGAGTACAGGCTGGGCGATTACGACCGCAGGAGGCCGGTCCGGGGCGACAGCCTGATCCTGGGCGGGTACGCCTACTCGCCGCAGGACCCCCCGATCATGGGATCCTCCCCGGAGGACGAGAAGGGGGGATGGGTACTGCTGGCCCAGACGCAGCTGGACATGCCCGGGGTCTCCGGTACCACCGCGTGCCCGTTCTGGATCATCCAGCGCGACGAGCTCGGGGCCGGGAACTTCGCGGCGGCGGCCCTGGTGACGCTGACCTACCACTGAGGCGGTTCCGGCGTTCCGCATGCCCCGGCCCGCATGCCCCGGCGCGGCAGCCGGCGGACGGGCCGCCTTCCCGCCCACCCGCCGACAGGCCTGCGGGCACCGCGGCCCGCCCCGCGAGGGGACGGGCCGCTGTGCCCCGCCGGTTCCGGACCCGGACCAGGGTCGCCGGTCCGCCGGGCCGACGGGTCAGGGGTGGCGGATGTCCGGCCAGGGCGCCCCGGCGCCCTCGGCCGCCGTGTCCCCGAGGGCGAACGACGGGTGCGGCGGCTGGTTGTAGGCGGTGTTCTGCCAGGCCAGCGCCACCCGGTACTGGGTGTCGTGCACGAGGGTCGGGACGCGCAGGTCCGTCTCGTGCGGTGTGGAGTAGATCCTCAGGGCCGTGTTGTCGGCGGTGCGCCAGACGACCTCCTCGCGCCAGTCGCCGAGGATGTCGCCGGATAGGGCGGGGGTCGCCTTGGTGCCGTTGTTGGAGGCGACGCCCTCCCCGTCGAGCAGGCGGGTGCTCCCGTCCGGGTCGTACTCGTCGATCCGGGTCCCGTCGAGCAGTTCGCGGCTCCCGTCGCCGTCCCACCACACCAGGAAGTTGGCGGAGCCGGGCTTGGGCCCGACCTCGTCGCCGTCGGTGTCGCGCAGTCCGGACACGCTGGAGGACCAGAACTCGGCCCCCGGGCTGCCCGCCCAGACGTCTCCCGCCACGCCGCGTCCGTTGTCGTTGCCGGAGCCGAGGGTCCACAGCACGTCGCCGGTGGCCGCGTCCGCGAGCCAGGCGTCCGGGGAGGCGGTGTTCTCGCCGACGCCGTACACCTCCAGGCCGGGCCGGTCGGGGACGAAGTCGCCGACGTGCAGGGCGTCGCCGTGCCCGTGGCCGGTCTCCCACAGGCCGGTTCCGTCGTCGTCCACGGCGGCGGCGCCGAACATGACCTCGTCGCGCCCGTCGCCGTCGGCGTCCGCGACGGACAGGCTGTGGAAGCCCTGACCGGCGTAGGCCCCGTTGCCGGGGTCGTCGGAGTCGAACACCCAGCGCCGCGTCAGCTCGCCGTCGCGGAAGTCCCAGGCGGCGATGACCGCGCGGGTGTAGTAGCCGCGGGAGAACACCATGCTGGGGTTCTCGCCGTCCAGGTAGGCGGTCCCGGCGAGGAACCGGTCGACCCGGTTCCCGTAGTTGTCGCCCCAGTCCGCGACGTTGCCGCGCCCGGGGGCGTAGTCGGCGGTGTCGAGGGCGCGGCCGGTGGCTCCCTCGAACACGGTCAGGTACTCGGGTCCGCTGAGCACGTACCCGCCGGAGTTGCGGTGGTCGGCCCCGGCGTCGCCGATGACCGTCCCCTCGCCGTCGCGGGTGCCGTCGGCGGTCTTCATGGCGACCTCGGCGCTGCCGTCGCCGTCGTAGTCGTACACCTGGAACTGGGTGTAGTGGGCGCCCGCCCGGATGTTGGCGCCCAGGTCGATGCGCCACAGGCGGGTGCCGTCGAGCGTGTAGGCGTCGATGAGCACGGGGCCGGTGTGCCCGCTCTGGGAGTTGTCCCTGGCGTTGGTCGGGTCCCACTTGAGGACGATCTCGTACCGGCCGTCGCCGTCGAGGTCGCCCACGGAGGCGTCGTTGGCGTCGTAGGTGTAGGCGGAGCCGTTGACGCTGCCGCCCTCGGGACGGTCCAGGGGGAGGTCCAGGTGGCCGTCCGCGAAGGCGAGCGAGGGCGCGGACGGGGGCTGCTCCTGGCCTCCGACGACCGCGGCGACGGTGTAGGCGGCGCCGGCCGGGGCGTCGGGGTCGAGGTGGTTGGTCGCCCCGGTGAGGGGTTCGGGGGTGATGAGCTCGCCGTCGCGGTAGACGTTGAACGCGGTGGCGGGGTCGTCGCCGCCGAGGAGCCGCCAGGTGACGAGGTTGCCGTCGGGGCCGCCGACGCTGACGACGCCGCGGTCGAGCCGCTCGGCCACGCGTGCCCCGGCGGAGGCGTCGGAGGTGTCGGAGGAGGCGGAGGTGAGGGCGGCCGTCGCGGTCGCGACGCCTCCGGGGTCGGTGAGGGTGAGCGCGCCGGCGCCGAGGGCCAGCGCGGCGGCCGTGGCTGCCGTGACGGCGGTCCGGCGCCGTCGGTGAGCGGGGGGTGGCATGGGTTCCTTCTCTCGGGGGGTCGCGGGCGGGGTGTGCGGCCCCGCTCCGCCGGGGGTCGGCACGCGTGTAGGCAAGCGCTTACCAGGCGTGTCGGGAACAGAACGTAACACGGCGGCGACTCCGGGGGAATCCCCGCAATCGGACGCGCCGCCGCCCGCCCCCGTCGGCGCGGGGGCGGGCGGGGTCAGGCGACGTGGACGCTCTGGCCGTGCTCGTCGACCTTCCGCTCGCCCGGGTCCACCGTCGTGACGTATCTGCCGGTGCAGCCGGGGTCCGAGAAGACGTGGACCGGGCCGTCGGTCCGGTTGTCGACCACGAGGGGCCACCGGTCCGTGTCGTAGCAGCCCCGGGGGTCCCGGTGTTCCGTGCCGTTGATGACGAGGGAGTCCCCGGCGGCCTGCGCCGGAGCGGCCCCGAGGGCGAGGGTGGAGAAGGATGTGAGGAGCAGTGCGGCCATGGTGTGCTTCACGGGCATTCCGATCACTTTGGGTGATGTATTGAGCACATAATGTCCACGTACGCAAGTCGAGAAACCGCCCGGCGCGCTGTTGGGGCGCAGGTCACGCCGCATACGGGGCAAGCGACCGAATTCTCTTCGACCGGGTTGCCCGGTGGCCGGACCGCCCGCCCTCCGTGGGCCGGGGCCTGCGCCGGGCCACGGAGGACACGGGCGGGCGCTGCACAGGACCGGTCCCGGGGCGAGGGGCGGTCAGCCGCCGAGTCTGGCCGCCTGCATGTCGGTCAGCCGCCGCACGAAGACGGCCGCGGCGACCGCTGCCGGTACCGCCACCGCGTGTGCGGCCAGGGCGGCCCAGGCCATCGGCAGGAACTCGAACTCGTACACCTCGATGGAGCCGAAGTCGCCGATCCCGTGCCTCTCCTCGATCATCAGCGCCCACGGGGTCCAGAACAGGGGCCAGGTCGCCAGGGCGGGCAGCCACAGCGCCCACCAGAGGTGGACCACCCCGGCCGGGGCCGTGCGCCCGCCCCGGTCCGCGGGGCTGGAGGCGTGCCAGACGTCGTCGGCGATCTGCTTGGGGAGCCAGAGGTTGCCCACCGGGACGAACCAGCCGAGCACCGCCATGCGCGGGCGGTAGCGCAGACGCCCGGGGGCGAACGACTCCGCGAGCGTGCGCACGCGCAGGAACCAGACCGTCCAGGCCACCAGAAGCCCCGCGCCCAGGGCGATCTGGACGTACCAGAGGGCGAGGGCGAAGGTCCGCCACCCCCACAGCTCCCTCGACGCCGCATAGGCGTGGCCGCTCAGCTCCACGCCCGATTCGGCCGCCACGACGAGCTGGTGGACGACCGCGACCGCGGCGGCGAGCGCGAAGAGGACGAGCAGCCAGTGGACGGCGGCCTGCTCCCCGCGCGGCGGACGCGGCGGGGCCTCGCCGCGTGCACGGCGGCGTTCGTGGACCAGCAGGGGCGCCGGCGGTCCGTCGGGGCCGACCGGATCGACCGGGAGGCCCGGGGCGGGGACGCCGGGCGGGCGCGGAGCGGTTCCGCGGTGGCCGCCCGACGCCGGAACCGGTTCCGGGACGGTTCCCCCCGGACGGCCTCCCCGCGCGGCGCGCCCCTCGGGGGCGGCGTCCCCTCCCGGGACTCCTCGGGCCGGGGCGTCCCCCTCCGGGACACCCCCGGTCGGAGTTCCCATGGCGGGGGCGGCCTCCTCCGGAACGTCCGCCGCCGGGACGACGGCGGTCAGCGCGAGGGTCCGGCGTGCGACGACCCGGGTCAGCTCCTCGGGGAGCCACCGCTCGTGGGCGGGCGCGGGCAGGGAGGCCGTGAGCTCGGCCAGCTCCTCCAGCGCCCCGCCGACCCCGGGGCGGTCGTCGGGCCCCTTCGCCAGGCATCCGGAGACCAGGGGCGCGAGGGTGGTCGGGACGCCGTCCAGGTCCGGGGCCTCGTGCACGATCCGGTAGGCCACCGCGTGGGCCGGGCCCTGCCCGAACGGGCTGCGCCCCGTGGCGGCGAAGGCCAGCACGCACCCCAGCGAGAACACGTCCGAGGCCGGGCCCACCGGCAGGGCGCGCGCCTGCTCGGGGGACATGAACGCCGCCGTCCCCAGCACCGTGGAGGTCCGGGTGAAGGACGTGGCGTCCAGGGCGCGGGCGATGCCGAAGTCGATGAGCCGGGGCCCGTCCTCGGCGAGGACGACGTTGGCGGGCTTGAGGTCGCGGTGCACCACCCCGCAGGCGTGCACCGCCGCCAGGCCCTCGGCCAGCCCTGCGCCCAGCACGGCCACCGATTCCGCCGGGAGCGGCCCGTGGTCGGCCACGGCACGGTGGAGGGAGGGGCCGGGGATGTAGGCGGTGGCCAGCCAGGGCGGGTCGGCGTCGGGGTCGGCGTCCACGACCTGCGCGGTGTAGAACCCGCCCACCTTCCTCGCGGCGGTCGCCTCGGAGGCGAACCGCCGCCGGAACTCGGGGTCCTCGGCCAGTTCGGGGTGCACGGTCTTGACGGCGACGAGGCGCCCGCCCGGTGAGCGCCCCAGGAACACCCTCCCCATGCCGCCCGTGCCCAGCCGCCCCGCCAGCCGGTAGGGGCCGATCCTGAGGGGGTCGCCGTCGCGCAGGGGGGTGGCCATGGCTTCACGCTCCGCCAGAGGTCGTGTGTCCGAACGGCCTGATGATCCCAGAAAACCGCCCCTGTGGGGCTTTGTGCCCGCATCCGGCCAGGGCGGGCCCCGAGACGCACCCCGAGCCCCCACCCCGATGATCTTGTACTTATAGCGAGGTTGGGCGCCCAACCTCGCTATAAGTACAAGATCATCGGGAGAGGCGGGCGGGCCGGTCGCGCCTCAGGCGGAGGGGCCGGGGGCCAGGCCGTTCCGGAGCAGGAGCAGGTAGGCGTCGGCGGCGGCCCGGCGGCGCTCGGCCGGGTGCTCGGTGACCGCGTGGATCAGCCCGCACAGCAGCTTGAGCAGGTTCTCCCCGGTCAGGGGCGTCTCCGGGCGGGCGCGTCCGAGGAGCCGCGAGGCCGCCGCGACGAGTTCGCCCTTGGCCTGGCGCAGGGACTCCCGCTCGTCCTCGACGGTGATCAGGACGTCGAACAGGCCGGGCTGGTCGAGCGCCGCGGTCAGGGCCGCCCGGAGGAAGGCGTCGAGTCCGCGCCGGGGATCGGGGTCGGCCACCGCCTCGGCCGCCACGCGGTTGAGGTCGGTGACGGCCTCCTCGACCACGGCCTCCAGCATCGCCCGCGGGGTGGGGAAGAGGCGGTAGACCGTGCCGACGCCGACCCCCGCGCGGCGGGCCAGCTCGTTGAGCTTGAGGTCGGTCTCCCCGGCGCCGACCGCCTCCCGGGCCTTCTCGAAGATCTTCTGGTTGTTGCGCGCGACGTCCGCCCGCATGGCTGCCCCCCGGGTCCAGGAAGTCGATAACTCATCGACTTCTCGTGCTACGGTGAAATCGATAGCTTATCAACTTCCTTGGGGGGAACCGCATGACCATCGTCTTCGTCCACGGTGTGCCCGAGACGCCGTCGCTCTGGAACGCCGTCCGCGCCCTCGTCCCCGAGCCGAGCACGGCCCTGCGCCTGCCCGGCTTCGGCAGCGCCCGGCCGGACGGCATGCACGGCAAGGAGGAGTACGCCGCCTGGCTGGCCGACGAACTCCGCGCCATCGGCGGGCCCGTCGACCTCGTCGGCCACGACTGGGGCGCCCACCTGGCCATGCGCGCGGTCTCCGCCCACGACGTCCCGGTCCGCAGCTGGGTCTCCGACGTCGCCCACGGCTGGCACCCCGGGTACACGTGGCACGACGCGGCCACGCTGTGGCAGAAGAGCCCCGAGGGCGAGGAGTCGCTGGCGGCGCTGCGGGAGGCCGTCCCCGGCAGTGGGGCGACCTTCGGGGAGGTGCTCCGGTCCCGGGGCATGAGCGCGGAACTCGCCCAGGAGGTGGACGCCGCCCACGACGAGGTGATGAGCGCCGCCATCCTGGCGCTCTACCGGTCGGCGTGGCCCAACTTCCACGCGGACTGGGGCAGGGAGTTCGAGGGGCCCGTCCGGGCGCGCGGGCTCGTGCTCGTGCCGACCGGGGACCCGATGGCCCGCCCGGACCAGGACCGGGACGTGGCCCGGCAGCTGGGGGCGGAGTACGAGGAGCTGGACGGGCTGACCCACTACTGGATGCTCCAGGACCCCGAGCGGGGCGCGGCCGTCCTGCGCCGGTTCTGGGACTCGCTGCCCGGCTGAGCCCCGGGGGTCCCCGTCGCGGCGGGCGGGACGGGGACTCCCCGGGGCGGTTCAGCGGGTGAACACGTAGGGGCGCAGGCCCGGCGGGACCCCGGCCGGCGTCACTCCCCTTCGTAGAGGCGCTGTAGATCCACGAGTTCCACACGCGGATCGGAGTCGGCGGCACCATGTAGCTCGGCGGTGAACCCGCCTCCGCTGAACAGCAGGAGCTTGCCCGGGCGCTGTCCCCTGCCATCCAGCAGGTCAGCGATGTGTGCGAGCCTGGCCAGGTGGTGGGAGTCCATCGTCTCCCCCCACTTGGCCTCACCGATCGCGAGCAGGCCCCCCTCGTCTCCGGACACGACCACGTCGACCTCGTGGCCGACCCGACGGGCACTGTCGTAGACGACCCCGGTGCGCACGTCGGAGGGCTCGCCGCCCAGGGTGCCCGGCCCTGCGAAGTCCTGGGCCCAGAGACGGCACATGCGCTCGAACGTCGGTCCGGCCACCTGGCCCAGAAAGGTGGGCTTCCTCTGCTCCCAGATCCGCACGGCCCGGCCCGGTCGCGCACGTTCCAGCTGGGTCCAGTGCGGTCGCATGATGGCGTGGTGGAAGCGCACCAGCGGTTCGACGATCTGGTATTGACTGCGGTTGGAGCGGAAGGCGTCCGGCTCGTGGCGCAGCAGCCCGGAGTCCTCCAGCACCGTGAGGTGGTGGGAGATGTCGGTGGCCTTGCGCTCCATGCGGCTCGCGATGCCGCCACGGGTGGTGTTGCCCTCGGCGACGGCCGCCAGAACGGTGTGGTAGAGCCCGGTCTCGCTCAGGGACGGGTCTTCGGCGAGCAGCGCGCGTACCTCGCGGAAAAGGGGGCTGGCGGGGCTGAGGACGTGGTCCACGACGAACGCGTCGAAGTCCTCTACACGGACGTCCGGCAGATACTCACCGCGATAGGCAGGAGTTCCGCCGACGACGAAGTACAGCAGTGCTGCCAGGTGGTGGTCCTCGACGCCCCAGAACCGGCGGGCGAGGCGGAAGTCGAAGGTCCGCACCACGAGTTCCAGCGAAGAGCGGCCCCGTAGGGGGGCGGAACCGGTGAGGAGCCTGCCCATGAATGTCATCGAGGAGCCGCACAGCAGGAGGCGTGCCCGGGAGTCGCGCCGTTGCGGTCGGCGCGGGGACAGTGCGCGTTGGATCGTGGAGGGCAGCTCCGGCGCGTCGCGGACCATATAGGGAAACTCGTCCAGGACCACCGGGATCGCTTTTTCGGAACTGAGGGAGAGCAGACCGTCGATGGCCTGCGCCCAGTCGTCGTAGCGCACGGAGCCAGGTTGGCCCTGGAACTCCGCGACGGCCTCGCCCAACTGCCGCAGGGCCTCGGCCCGGGGCAGTGCTTCGGTGGCGGCGAAGAAGAATCCTCCAGTGGCTTCGCAGAGGGCTTCCAACAGATAGGTCTTCCCCTGGCGGCGGCGGCCGGAGACCACGCCGAGGGTAGCTCCTGGCCGGTCACTGGTGGTGAACCGTACGAGCTGTTCCCACTCCCAGTCGCGGTCGAACACGTCCAACGGTTTGACCAGCAACGATGCCTCCGCATTTTTTAGTAGTTCACTTATAATAAGTGTACTCCTAAAAGCTGCAAGAAGACTTTCGGTCCTCGGGATCCCGGTCGTGGGAGGGGTTTCGGGCGGTGCGGGCACGGGAGTCCCCGTCGCGGCGGGCGGGACGGGGACTCCCCGGGGCGGTTCAGCGGGTGAACACGTAGGGGCGCAGGCCCGGCGGGACCCCGGCCGGGTCGACGGGCAGCGTCGCCCACACGTGGGTGCCCAGGTCGGCCCAGGGCGCGAGCCGGTGGTGGCCCCACGCGGAGGCCAGGTTCTCGACCATGAGCAGGCCGCGCTGCCCCTCGGCCCCATCCCACTCGTCGGCGGTCCGCTCGCGGGGGACGGCGGGGACGCCGCCGCCCCCGCCGAAGTCGGACAGGCCCACGCGCAGGGTGCCCGGGTCGGGCATGGACAGCGCGCGCAGGACTTCGCCGCCCTCGCGGCCGGAGTCGGTGTACTTGCAGCAGTTGGCGAAGAGTTCGCTGGTGACGAGGGTGAGCGTGTCCACCGTGTCCGGGTCGAACCCGGCCAGGTCGGCGGCGAGGTCCGCGCGGACCCCGCCCAGCCCGGACAGGTGCCCGGGGTAGACGCGGTGCTCCCAGAAGACGTGGGGCCTCATGCCGGGACCCCCTGACGGGCCCTCCGGCCGCCCCACCCGTGGGTGGCGGCGGCCAGATCGTCCCAGTTCTCCGGGGCCGCGGTCCTGGCGGCGGGGACCGGGCCGAACGCCGAGAGGGGCATCGGGGACGGGGCGGCGAGGAGGTCGCCGGAAGCGCGGGGCCGGGGGACCCAGCCGTGGAGGCGGGCGCTGGCCTCGGCCTGGACGCGGAGCAGTGCCCGTTCGCGCTCGCTTTCGCGCTCGTGGGCCTCGTAGTAGGGACGGACGAGGGCGACGTCCTCGGCCTCGGAGGTGTGGCGCGGGGGAGCCAGATCCTGTGCCGGGCGGGGAGGCGTCTGCGGGATCGGAGCGGCGGCCGTGGCGGTGTCAGGAGTGGTGACCGGGGCCGGGACCGGGACGGGCGCGTAGCGGCGGACCCGGGTGGACCGGCGGCGACGCAGCCGCCCGGGGGAGGCGTGGCGTCCGCGAGGGGCGATGAACAGGGCCGTGACCAGCCGAAAGGCAGGGGTCAGGGCCGCAGCGCTAAACTGGCGCATGCTGGCAATTCCTTGTGTCTAAGGGGTGAGTTGCTGGCCACGACCCCGAACGGTGTTCAGCCGTTGCGGGGTCATTTGATGCAGTTGGCTTTTCGAGACAGAGAGTAGGGGGTCGGGGGGTGGGATGGGGGAGGTACTGGAAAGTAAGGCGGGGGAAGTTGAGAAAACGGCCGACCAGCGGGCTGGTCGGCCGTCGTTATGTCCGGGATCAGGGGATAAGGGAGGTCGTGGAGCTGAGGAACGCCGCCCAGGCCTCGGGGGTGTAGTCGATGTGGCCGAGGGGTCGGTTGTCGGTGTCACGCACCAGGACAGACTCTCCTTCGGCGACCTCGACACAGCTGCCCGATGCGCCGCTGTGGGTGCTCTTGTGCCAGGCGTTCACGGTGGCTCCTCTGCCTCGTCGGCTCAGGCGCGGTGGGTGGTCACCCCGCGCAGGAATGATGCCCACGCTTCGGCGGTGTAGTCGATGTGGCCGAGAGCGCGGTTCTGGGTGTCGCGCACCAGAACGGCCTTCCCCTCCGCGACCTCGACGCAGCTTCCTGAGCCACCGCTGTAGCTGCTCTTGTGCCAGTGGGTCTCACGCTTCGTCATCGAGTTCTTCCTTGACCTTCCTGATGAGTTCCCGGCTCGCACGGGGCGACAGGGCCTCGGCCTGGAGAACGCCGAAGAGCGTCGCGCAGTGTTGCACCTGCATCATGCCATCCATGAGCTGCTCGCCTTCCATGTGTTCAGCTGAGGCGACCACGGGTTTGTCGGGGAAGGTGTAGAGCCGGAAAGGTCCTGAACCACCAGGGTGGCATTCCGCGTCGCTCGGTATGACCTGGAAGCGGATTTCGCTCCTCTCGATCAACCCGATGACGCATGCCAGCTGTTCCCGAAGGATGGGACCGCCCCCCTGGACAGTTCGGCGGAGCACCGGCTCCTCCACGACGATCGACACCAAAGGACGGTTTTCCTGCCGCTCCAGAACCTCCTGCCGAGCCATCCTCAGGGAAACCATTTGGTCGATCTCCTTCGGTGAGAACCACGGAACCGTGTCGGCCAACAGTCCCCTGGCATAGTTCTCGCACTGGATCAGTCCAGGGAAGATCACCGGTTGGTACTCCCGGAGCTCGGTCGCCTCCCGCTCCAGCTGCCCGACCTCCGTGTACCAGGGCGGTAGTGCGTCGGGCTCGTTCGCCGCGTTCCAGGCCCGATTTATCGCACCGCCGCAATCGAAGAGCGCATCGAGTTCTTCCGCCCGGTCCGAAGGCAGCCTGCGTCGGCCCTTCTCCCACGCGGACACCGTGGACTGGACGACCTTCAGCGCCTTGGCCACCTGTCCCTGCGTCATTCCGGCCTGGCTCCGTGCCGCCGCGATCTTCCTGCCCAGGGTCTTGCGCCTGGGGTTGGCCTTGAGGCTCACTACGACTCCCATTTCCGGGTTATCGCCACTACGACCCATGCAAGACCAGGACACGACCCGATAGAGCCTGTAACGACTAAGTGTGACCGTTCGGTGATTTCGCTGGAACCCGCCCACGGGCGGCCCCAGGGTGGTGCCACGGGCCACGCGCGTAGTGGCCGACCCAGGGAGGGAATACAGGTGCGACCAGCCATCCGCATTGTGCCGAACCGCGAGCCCGACACCGGCGGCTCCGAGCCCCTGCCCCGCCGGGTCACGGACCCCGACGACCGCGCGCCGATGGTGCTCGACCGCACGTGCGGGGTTCCCGACTGCCACGCCCTGGCCGTCGCCGGACGCCCCGAACAGGCCGCCGTCCTGCGCAGGCGCATCGCCACGGTCCTGCCGCCCGCGACCGCCGACACCGCCCAGTACCTGGTCAGCGAGCTCTTCAACAACGCCATCACCCACTCGCGCAGCGGGGACGAGGGAGGGCACGTGACCGTGACCGTCCACCGGTTCCCCGACCGCGTCCAGCTGAAGGTCATCGACCAGGGGCCGCGCGGCGAGGCCGGCTCCACCCCGCACGTGCGCACCCTCGACCTGGAGAGGGAGGGCGGTCTCGGGCTCCGCCTCGTGCACGTCCAGGCGGCCCGGTGGGGGACCTTCCACGACCGGAACCGCACCACCGTGTGGTTCGAGCTGGACCGGCCGCAGGCCCGGATCTGAGGAGCCGCCCGTGACGACGCGACAAGGGCCGGGGAGGCCGGTGGCGGAGCGAGCCCCGGGGAACCCCGCGCCAGACGTTCCCGCGCGACCGGTGGAGAGGCTGCTGTCCCCGCGTGAGGCCTCGCGCATCCTCGGCGTGGACCCCAAGACCCTCATCCGGTGGGAGGGGGAGGGGCGGCTCATGTCGCTCCGCACCCTCGGGGGGCACCGGCGCTACCCGAGGACCCTGGTCGAGCAGATGGCCGTCCCGGTGCCGCCGCTGGAGGAGGTCGTCTCCACCCTGCGGCAGGTCCACGGCCGGGCCCTGGAGATCGGGGCGCGGGAGGAGGCGGCCACGATCGCCCGGCTCATGGCGGTACTGGACGCCGAGGGGTGAACGCCCGCCGACCCCCGCGGGGGCGGGGACGGCGGGGACGGTCGATCGGCCGCTGTGCGCGGGCTGGTCCGGCTACGGCGCCACGAGGCAGTCCACGGGCAGGCTCGTGGTGGTGTTGAGCGAGACGGGGGAGAGGGGGTGGTCGAGCACCCCGCCCACGGCCGCACAGGCCTGGTCGAGGGGCTCGTCGGCGACGGCCGTGCCGGCGCCGGCCGCCAGCGCGGCGGCGGTGAGGGCGGTGGCGGCCAGAAGGGTGCGCAGGCGCATGTCTCTCCACGGTCGGTCACTCGAATGCGTCAATGAGTGACCAAGGGTAGTCGCGGTGGGACGGTCGCGCCCCAGAAACGCCTCCTGCCCGACCCGCTGGTCCGCGCACGGTCCCGTCGCGGGACTCCCGCGCACCCGGGGAGGCCGATCCGCGCCGACGCGTCACCGCGCCGGACCGGCCGAGCCGGACCCGCGTCGGGGGAGGCGGGGCGGTCAGCGGGACCGGGCCACCCGGTGCTCCCCGACGCCGCTCGACGGGACGATTCCACGGGGGGAGGGGGCCGCGGGGACGGCGGCACGCGCCCGGCCTCCGACGGCGGCGCGCGTGACCGGCCGGTCCGCGAGGACCTTGCGCACGGCGCCGGACGGGGCGTCCGACGCCGAGGGCCCGGCCGCGGTCCACCCTCCCGGCCAGCGGACCCCGGCCCGCCCGACCCGGTCGCACAGGACGCGCATGCGGGTGAGCGACGTGCGCAGGGTCTCGGTGCCCGCACGCATACGCCCGACGGCGTTGAGCGCCCTCATGTCCGCGGGCCGGACGCCCCGCACCAGGAGCCGGATCAGCTCACCGGGGGACCTCCTGCCCGCGTCGGCGTACCCGGCCAGCCGCTCGGGGTCGTCCCCCGCCGCGAGCAGCGTCCTGCCCCGGGCGAGGAAGCCCGCGACCTCCCCGGCCGTCCCCCGGGAGTCCGGGGCCGACGCCCGCGCGGCCCGCTCGGACTCCTCCAGGCGCGGCACCAGCCCGCTGAGCTCGGCGCGGGCGGACAGCCACTCCCGCTTCACGGCCTCGGCCTCCGCCACGACCTGGTTGAGCTCGGCGCGGGTGTACGGGGGCTGCCTCCGCGCCCAGGGGAAGCGTCGGCGCGTCTCCGGGGACAGCGGGTGCCCACCCATCTCCAACCGGACCTCGGCCATGCTGCCACTCCCTGGTGTCGGCGGACGCGGCCCGGGGCGGGCCGGTGCTTCCTGTTCGCCGGTTACGATCCGCACTCCTCCCGTCCGGTTCACGGAAGTTCCGGTGCGGCAGGGGTCATCCCCGCGCGATCTCCTCCAACGCGGCCGTGCTCGCGGCCGTGCGCTCCTCGTCGGCAGGGTCCAGCCGACCGCCCACCGGGTTCTCCGGCGCGCCGACGTGCTCCCGGATCGCCTCCAGCGGCCCCAACCCGCGCTCGTGGAGCCTCACGAACTCCTCCAGCCACCACACCTCCGCGAAGCTGCTCGCCGGCTGCGCGTCCAGGTTGCGGACGAAACCCGCGGCGTCACCGGTCACCGAGGCCCACAGCAGCCCGACGGTCCCGGAGCCGAGGCGGACGGGGAGGTAGCGCACCGGTTGGTCGGTGCGGCGGGGGTAGCTCTTGAGGACCTGCCTGGTCACCAGCTCGGGTCCGGGGTGGCGGGGCAGCTGCGAGGGCCGGGGCGGACCGCCCAGCCCTTCGGGGCCGGCGGACGGCGTGTAGCCGGGGTTCGCCCACGCCACGAGGGCATCCTTGGACGGGGCCTCCTCGGGACGGGCCCCCACCGGGACGCCTCCCCCGACGGGGTCCTCCCGCTCCTTCCGCAAGCGCTCCAGAGCTTCCAGCGGGGTCAGGCCCGCGCCGCAAGCCTGTTCCAGCCGCTTCCCCCAGAAGGACGCGGCGCCGATCCGGGGTTCCGTGTCGAGCGCGGTGAGGACCATGACGGTACCGGCCGCGTCCTCGCCCTCTTCGACAGCGGCCCACAGGTGGCCGACCGTCCGGCCTTCGAGGACCAGGGGGTAGTGGCGGACGGGGCCCCGGGCCTCCGTGGCGTAGGACGCACCCGACCGGTTCGTGTTCGGCGTCATGGTTGTGTCCCTCACTTCGTGGGCGGGAGGATACGGGCGTTGATGAAGGTCGTGCCTGCCTCGACGCGGACGCTGACGATCTCGTACCGCGTCTCCCGGGGGAAGATGATTTCACGCTGCCCGGGATAGGCGCTGTTGCCGCCCACCCACAACCCGTGGGCCCCCTCGGGCACGTCCAGGTGCACGGTGTACGCGAACGGCCTGCCGTCCACGACGATCGGATCCCGGCCCAGCGCCGTGGACATGTAGCCCGCGTCGGACTGGATCGTGCCCACGATCGACTGGGGGTCGGCGGGGTCGAACCCCGCGAGGTGGTCGATGCCGTGCAGGCCGCGGACCGCCTCGACGCCCTCGGGAAGGGGGCGCTCCAGCGCGGAGTCCAGGTCGCCCATTCGGGGGCGGACCGCGTCCGCGTCGGGGAACGTGCCGCCGTACTGCTCCGCGATACGGCCGGGGAGGCCCGCTTCGCTCAGCCAGAGGCTGAGACGGCCGTAGGGATCGGGCGACCGGAAGACGTCCTCCATGATCCCCCGCTGGAGGTCCGTCAGCGGGATCTCCCCGTCGGCCGCCCTGCGCCACAGACCGTGCAGATCGCCCAGGTCGGGCCGGGACAGGTCGTTCAACTCGTACAGGGACCAGCCGCGCATCGTGCTGTTGGCGGGGTCATAGGAGTTCCAGTCGTTCGCGTTCCGCCGCAGGGTGTCCAGACCGGCCTGGACGGTGTCCGCCCGCGCGACGTTGTTCAGCCACGAGTTGACCGTGTAGTCGTAGACGGCCCGCCGCTGCTCCGGCGGGAGGCTGTCGAAGGTGTGCGGGTTGAGGTCCGGGTCGTCCAGCACCCGCCGGGCGTACTCCTCCCCGTTGTCGTCGAACCTCCGGATGCCGTCGGGACCCATCTCGCCCGGGTAGTGGTCCGCGGGGTCTCCCGCGTCGATGCCGGGTGGAGGATCGTAGACGCCGTCGCCGTTCTGATCGGAGCCGCCGTGGCCGTCCGGGGAGAACCCTGGCCCGTCGGTGTGGTGGACGGAGCCGCCGCCGTCGGGGAACGGCGAGTCGGCGGTGCCGCCGCCGTCGCCGACGCTGTCGTTCACGGTGGGACCGCGGTCGCCGAGGGCCGCGCCCTCTCCTCCGGTCCTGTCCCCGGAGGGGTCGAAGCTGCCTCCGGTGAGGTCGATCGTCCAGTCCGGCGACGTGTCGGGGGTCCCCGCGCCCTCCTCCGCGTCGGAGCGCGGGCCGACCAGGGCGGGCACCCTGCTGCCGTCGCCGCTGTCGCTCCCGTCGCCCGTGCCGCCGCTGCCGCCGTTCCCGTCCGGGTCGAGCGCGCCGAAGTCGTCCCCGTACTCGTCCCGCAGGCGGGTCGACTCCGCCGACGCCGGGTTGAGCACGTCCTCGACGGTCATGCCGTCGGCGAGGTCCTGGGCGGTGGGGTCGGTCGGGTCGTCGCTGTCGCCGGTCCTCTCGGGGCTCCAGTGCTCCAGCCGGTGCAGCGCGCCCTGGAGCTCCGCCATCTCGGACGGGCTCAGGGAGCCGAGCCCCGGAAGGTCGAGGTGGAGGCCCGCCGGCGTGGACCCGGCACCGCCGAAGTACGGGAGGTTGAACCGCGGGTCCGCGTCGACGCCGTTCCCGGCCCCGTCCGCGTCGGCCATGTCCGGCAGGTCGACCTTGTTGATCATGGCCGAACCCCGCCACAGCAGGAGCGGGACACCGACCACAGCCCCCAGGCCGGTCGCCGTGAGCGCGACGCCCGCCACCACCGATCCGATGTTCAGCGCGGCCGTGCCGATCACGTACCCCGGGCGGTCGTCCCACTCCCGCCACGGGACGACCGAGTGCGCCACCTCCGTCCACGTGTTCCCGAAGGTCTCCCAGCCGACCTCGCCCCACTCACCGGTCGCGGGGTCGTACAGGCCGGCCATGGCGCCGAGGTTCGTGAGGTTCGTCCCGTGGTACTCCACCAGGGCGTCGCCCATGTTCATCTCGAACCAGCCCTCGGAGCTGTGGGCTCCGAACCGCCCGCCCAGGTCCTCGACGGCCCCCACGGCGAAGTCCGAGACCGAGTGCCCCACGTCGACGAACCAGGCGTGGTCGGTCTCCATCGACCCGCCCCACGGCATGTCCATGTCACCGAGGTACTCGTTGTACCCGTGCTCGTACTGGCGCACGGCGGGCTCGGTCCCGGAGTCGGCGTGGACGAAGTTCGTCCGGACGGGGAGACCGGCGTTGACCGCGTTGGCGCACTCGACCTCCGCGGCCTCGTACTCCAGGCGCAGCGCGTCGGCCCGGTCCAGCAGGGCCTGGTGCTCCGCGACCTTCGGGCTCTCGTCCCCGGACCACCACTCGCCGGAGAAGGCGTCGGCCTTGCGCCAGTCGTCGTCCCCCTCGATGCTCGCGAGGAACGCGTCGGTGTCCGAGGTCAGGGTCGCCCAGCGCTCCTTGATGCCGCGGACCTCCTCGGCGAAGACCTCCAGTGCTGTGGCGGCCCGGTCCATCCCGACCGAGACCCCGTCGCCGTCGACGGCGACGGGGTCGACGACCGCGAACAGGGTTTCGGCCTCCGGGGCCGTGTAAACGGCGCTCAGGCCCGCCCACGAGCCCTTGATGTCGTGGCCCGCCTCGGCCACGAGGGCCGCGTTCGCCCTGAGCCTCCCCGCCCGGTACTCCAGCCGGGCAGGCATGAGGGTGGGGACCGGGAACTTGTCCGGGCTGATCACGCCGCCGACGGTCATGCTGTCTTCGCTCACTGCTGTGACTCCGTCCAGGCAGGGCTGATGGGGGGGAGCCCGGGGCGGGGGGCACGAGTCGTCTTGAGCGGGGTGCGGCCCGGTGAGGCAGGAGCGGGGAGGGTCAGACCGCCGCGATGTCCGAGCCGGGGTTCACAGGTTCGGGGATCTCGCCCGCGGCGGCCTGGTGCTGGGCGGCCATCTCCAGGTCGCCCTCGATGTAGGCCATGGTGGCCTCGTAGGCTCCTTGGACCGCGCTGACGGTCAGGGCGACCATGTCGCCCATATGGCCGAAGTGGTACTCGCCGACCTCGGCGAGGGCAGTGTTGACGGGGCCGCTGTTCGCCTCCTCCATGCAGAGGGCCACGTACTCGCCGACCTTGGTGATGTGGCCGACCAGGCCGTCGCCGCCGCCCTCCTCGCCCAGGTGGCCGGCGACGGTGGTCAGGACCCCGCCGACCTCGGCGGGTTGGATGTTCCAGCTGGACACGTGGGGCCCTCCTCTCTCCCGGAATCCGGGGCTGCTCACCCTCCGCACTGTCAGATGGAGAGCGCATACCCGTGGTTCCGGGGATCTCGGCGGGCCGGCGTCCGGGAGGCGGGCACCTGGGTGTTCGCGCCCGGGGTGGCCTGATCCGGCCAGAAAGGGACGCCGTCCCCGCGCTCCGGGGCCTCCGGAGGCGGGGGCGTCGAGAGTCGGAGCCGCCGGCGCTCCGAGGCGGCCCGGACCCCGTCGCGGGGTTCCGGGACGGCGCCCGTACCCGCCTACTCGGACATCTCGCCGGCGCTGCGGATCCTCTCCCGCATCCACTCGGGGATGTTCTCCTCGGACCTGGGGAAGTGCCGCTGTTCGAGCACGAACGAGCCGTCGGAGGGCGGCACGTCGAACTCCGGCGGGTTGTCGTAGTCATAGGTGACGTGGAAACGGGCCGGGCGCTCGATGGTGTAGACCGCGGAGAACCAGGTCCCCTTGCCCTCGCTGTACATGCCGGGCCGGAGCCTGTCCATCTCGTCCCACACCGAGTCGGGCGGGTCGATCCTGTGGACCGCGCCGTCCCCGACGGCGGCCTCCGTGTGAATCGTGGAGATCCCGACCAGCCCGCTGTAGTGGCACCGGATCTCCGTCCAGCCGTCAGGGGCGAGGCCCAGAAGAATGCCTCCGATCCTGCGGAGGATCTCCTGCTGCTCTTCGGGTGCGAGTGCCTGCGTGGCCATGGATTCCTTTTCCTCAGTTCATTTCCGGGATATTGGAGATCCGGACCGGTTTCTGTGACACCCCGTTGATCGAGTGGTCTGCCCGAATCCTGTTCGGAGCTGTCATGTCGGCTGCGTACTCGACCCTGATCCTAGCGATGACCTGTGCTTTAGGAAGTCCGGTGGCAGGGTCTTTCTGGGTCAGCCGAGCCCATTCCTCCTCAAGCTTGTAGTAGTTGTCCCTGTGCGTGTCCGTCGCCGATTTCGACTGGTTCAGGTTCTCCGGCATGGGCGCCGGGTTCAGGCGCTCGCCAGCTTCGAAGAACTGCGTTTCGATGAGGTGCCCGCCGTTCCCGTCGGAATTCTCCGCACGGAATTCGGGGTTCTGGGGAGCGCCCGGGGAAGCGTCGTTGTCGTCGTTGAGGTCGCGGTGTTCCTCGGCCCCCTCGTTACCGGTCCTCCCCTGGTCCGGGCACCTCCGGCCGTTGTTCGACCGAGTGTGCTCGACGAGGTGGCCCACCGCGTACGGCCTCCTGGGTCAGACGGGGAACTCGCCGTACCAGGATCGTTTCACGAGGTGTTCGGGCAGGTATTCCGATTCCACGTCGAGGGAGAAGTCCGGATCGATCTGGGCCTTGTCGTGGGCCAGGCAGGCGATGGCCAGGAGCCCCAGGGGGACGACGCCGTGGACGCCTGCGGGCGCGTCCTCGCGCGTCTGGTAGCGCTTGAAGGATTCCAGTGCCTCGGCGAGTGCCTGGTTGAAGGCCGCCGCGTCCCCCATGAGCAGCAGGCGGAAGACGTCCATCTGGGGGAAGGTGACCAGGTCCAGGTATTCGCCGCCGAACGCGCCCCGGCGCGGGTCGGAGAGCTCCATGGCCCGGCGGAGTTCGGCCGCCAGGTCGTCGGTGCCGTTGACGTAGGCCTGTAGCGCGGCGGTCCAGTGGAAGCTGAACTCGTTGTGGGTGATGCCCCCGGCCTCCCCCGCCCGGCGCAGGCGTTCGGTGGGGATGCGGCACAGGGCTTCGGCGTGGGTGTTGGCGCGGCAGGTGACCGCGAGGAAGAACGCGGTCTGCCAGGTGCCGACGTTGGCGGTGTGGATCAGGCCCGGGGACTCCAGGGTGCGGACCTGTTGGTCGATCAGGTATTCGACCGTGCTGCCCTTCTCGGCCTCGGAGAGGGCGAAGACCGCGGTGTGGAACTGCATCGCGACGGTCCAGGCCTCCCAGGTCTCCAGATCGCGGGCCGGAGGATCCACCAGGAGGGATTCCTCCGCGGTCTGGAGCACAGGACCCAGCCACAGTCCGATGTTCGCGGCGTTCCGGACCGTCTTCTGGACCATCTTCGCCCGGCGCTTCACCTGGTAGGCGATCTCCTCCTCGTCGATCCCGTGGTTCATCTCGTGCCGGGAGACGTGAGCGGTCATGAAGCCTCCTTGTTGGAGAGGTCGAAGATCTGGTGATCGTAGCCGTTGGCACGGGAATCACCGGTCCATTCCCTCCTGCCGTCCGCATCCGTGACGGGCCGGCCGTCGGGACCCTGGCGGTAGACGTCGACAGGGTCGCCCTTGAACACCGCGTAGGTCACCCGGCCCTGGTCCAGCTTGTCCAGGATCTCCTCGGCGAGGCGGCGTTCTGCGGCGTTGCCCGCCTGACCGCCACGTTCGTGCATCACCCTGAGAATGTCCTCCAGGTACGCGCGCGTCCCCTGGCTCACCCGCCTCGGGTCCCCGCCCGCAGGGGTGACGTTGCGTTCCCCGAGCTCGGTCTTGGTACTGCTCTTGGCCTCGACGATGACGATGTCGCCGTCCACGGTGCGGTAGACCTGGTCGAACTGGTCGTTGCCGTTCTTCGGCGCGAACGGCGAAGGGCTGATCTCCTCGGCGCCGTCCAGGTTCGGCCGCAGCTCCGTCAGCTTGGGCTTGTTGTCGTCTCCGTAGACGGTGTCGCCGTCCTCGTCGACGACGTGCCGCATCACCGGATCGCCGTTCCCGTCGCGGATCGTGCTGCCGTCGAACTCGTGCCGGGCGCCGATCCTGGCGGTCTCCTCGCCGAAGTCCTCGGCGACGCCCGTGGCGTACTTCTGCGCATCCCGGTACTTCTGCTTCGCCTCTTCGACGAGGGGGTGGTTCGGACCCTTGTCCTTGTACTCGCCGTGCAGTTCCTCCATCGCCGCGAGGTGGTCCCTGGCCCGCATGGAGGCGTTGATGGAGACACGCCTGTCGTGGGCGAGGTGGTCCAGGCCGCCCAGTTCGCTCCTGAGCTGGTTGCGCCGTGCGAGCTCCTCGGGCGGCAGGTCGGTCCGCCTGAAATCGTCACCGTCGAGGCGGAGCTCCGTCTTCTCCCCGAGGAACCGGGGCGGCTCGGCGGCCTCCATCGGGACCCAGTCGCTGTTGCTGTCCGCACGGCTGATCCGCGGGAGCTGCCACTCGTCCGGGCCGATGGTGGTGTCGGCGTGCTTCCGGTGGCCGTTGCCCTCCTTGTAGTACTCCTTGTAGAAGTCGTTGTACGCGCGGCCGTCCTGGTCCTCGTTGAGGAGCCTGCGCAGGTCGTCGCGGAAGGCCTGCTGATTGGCGGGATCGTCCTTGTCCCCCCACGTGTGCTCCTGGAACTCCTCCAGGGTGGTCGGGCTCGGCGGGCGCTCGCCGTCGCCGCTCCCGTCGCCGTCACCGTCACCCTGGGAGCCGTCCGGGCCGTCCGAGTCGGACCCGCCGCCCGAGCCTCCGTCGCCTTCCCCCGGGAAGCCGGGAGAGCCGGGGATCCCGGGACGGCCACCGCCCGAGCCGCCCTCGCCGCCGGACGAGTCGTTGGAGACGGGCCCGGTGTTGCCGGTGTTGCCGGTCTCCCCGTTTCCCGGCGTGCCGTTGCCGTTGTCCACGCTGTTGGTGACCGTGGGCGTACGGTTCTGCATCTCGTTGCCGTTGCCCGTGTCCGCCCGCGTGTCGAAGTCCTGCGGCCCCGTGCCGGTGAGCCGGTACACGTCCTCCGCCGAGGTGTCGCGGGGCCGGTCGGCCTCCATCGTGTCGCCGCGCGGCGTGACCGGGACCCGGGCCGGGTCGTTCTCCAGGTCGGGCCGGTCGGGCTCGATGTCGTTGCCCTCCCACGAGCCCTCGCGGTTCGGGCCGGTCTTGGCGTTGCGGTCGACCTCGTCGATCTCGGCCTGGTTGCGCTGGGTGACCTCGCGTCCGAAGTCGGCGTTCTCCGGGTTGTTGACGATGTCCAGGAAGTCGTCCGTGGCCTGGAGCTGGTCCGCGGTGGCGTCGCGGTTCCGGGACGGGTTGTCCGCGCCGTCGTCGCCGTTGTTGTTGACCGGGGTGACCCGGCGGTTGTCCGGCGTCCCGTCCGGGACGGGGTCGGTCCCGCCGGTGCTGCCGCCGTTGATCCGGTCCAGCGCCGCCCGCATCTCGCCGAGCTGCGACGGGCTGAAGGAGCCGGTGTCGAGGTCGCTCATGTCGAAGTCGAACGTGGGCGAGCCGTTGCCGCCGAACCGGCCGGGGATGCCGAGGTTGAGGTTGTTCACGTCGAACTCCGGTATGTCCGGCGTGTTCACGCTCGGGCCGTCGCCGCCCATCCGGTTGAGCATCGCCGAACCGCGCCACGCCAGGAGCGGCGCGCCCACGACCGCGCCCACGCCGGTGGCGGACAGGGCCACGCCGGCCACCGTCGCGCCGATGTTGAGCAGGGCCGTGCCGATCACGTAGCCGGGCCGCTCGCCCCACTCCTCCCACGGCACCACCGCGTGCGCGGCGTCCTTCCACGCCCCGCCCGCGATCTCGCCGGTGCGCTCCCAGCCCTGGAAGCCCCAGCTGTCGTTCTCGGCGTCGTACATGCCCACCAGCGACGCCGCCGACTGGAGGTTGCCCTCGTGGTACTCCCACAGGTTGTCGCCCCAGCTGCCCTGGAACCAGCCGTCGGAGTTGTGGATGCCGACGAACCCGCCGACGTCCTCGGCGATGCCCACCCCGAAGTCCTTGACCGCGGACCCCGCGTCCACCCACCAGCCGTGGTCGGTCTCCTGGGAGCCGCCCCACGCCATGTCGACGTCGCCCAGGTACCCGTCGAACCCGTGCTGGTACTCGTTCGCCCCGGGCGGGCTGCCGTCCGCGTTCGCGGAGACGAAGCTCGTGCGGCCGGGGATGTCGGCGTTGATGGCGTTCGCGCAGTCCCGCTCCGCCTGCTCGTACTCCTGGCGCAGGGCGTCGGCGCGGTCGAGGAGGGCCTGGTGCTCCCCGACCTTGTCGCTCTCGTTGCCGACGAGCCGGTTCCAGAAGCCGTCGGCCTGCTTCCAGTCGTCGTTGCTGGTGTCGATGGAGTTGAGGAAGGCGTTCGAGTCGGTCGTGAGGGTCGCCCACCTGCCCTTGATGTCGCGCACGGCCTCGGCGAAGGTCTCCAGGGCCGTGGCAGCCTTGCCCGTCGAGGTCTCCACCGAGTCCCCGTCGGTCGCGACGGAGTCGACCGCCGCGAGCAGGGTCCCGGACTCGGGCGCGGTGTAGCAGCCGGAGAGGCCCGACCACGCGCTCTTGATGTCGGCCCCGATCCCGGACACCGTCGTCCCGGCCGTGCGGAGCTGCCCCGCCAGGGTCTCCAGCTCGGCGGGGTCGGCGGTGGGAACGGGGAACATCGAGGGGTTGATCAGGCCGCCGGTGGGCGTGCACATCTCGGTCACGTGGACGTCTCCATCTGGGATCCGGAGCGAGTCGGGGTAGGGGTCTCCGGGGCAGGGAACCGGGGAGATGGAACAGGGCCGGGATCAGGGGCCGGGGGTACGGCGGCGCCTAGGGGACGTGGGGGCCGTACACCGGACGCTCGGGCTCCGGCTCCGGGAGCACGCCGGCGTTCTGCTGGGCCTCGGCCGCCATCTCCAGGTTGCCGTTGACGTAGTGCGTGGTGGCCTCGCTGGCCCCGGTGACGGCGCTGACCGTCACCCCGGCCATGTCGCCCATGAGGCCGAAGTTGTGCTCGGCGAACTCGCCCAGGGCCATGCTGACGGGGGCGCTGTTCGCCTCGCCGCTGATGCTCGTGAGCAGGGTCTCGGTCGAGGTCATGGAGCCGACCAGGCCCTCGCTGCCGCCCTCCTCGCCGATGTGTCCGGCGACGGTGGTCAGGACGCCGCCGACCTCGGACGGCAGGATGTTCCAGGCTGACACGGGGTTCTCCTCACCAGGACGGGGATCAGGGGGACGGGGGGCGCGAGAAGGCGCCCGCCCGGAAGTTCGTGGGCGGCGGGGCCTGCGGGGCGTCCTCGGTCTCGCGGCTCCGCGCGGTCTCGATGTGCGCGTGCAGGCGGTTCAGGCTCTCGCCGAGGGTACCGAGGTCGGCGCTGATCCGGGTGTGCATCTGACGGGCGGCCCGGTCCAGCCGGGGATGGACGCCCGGGGGCAGGGGCTCGTCCTCGGCCCCCTGCTCGCCGGGGGCCGCCTCCTCGTCGAGGATGGCCTGTTCATCGCTCGGGTCGACCACGTCGAACTTCACTTCCACCCCTCCTTCTCCGGAGTCCTCCTCCGGGGGATAGGACGCACGTTAGCCGCGTGCGGTTCGGGAATCATCCCCGTCGCGCGTCCTTGTCCTCCCCGGTGGCGCCGGAAAGGATGCGAGGTCGGGGGATTCCTACCCGCGGGTACGTCCTTCTCCCCGCCGCCTCTCGGACGGGGGCAGAAATGGCCTTCCGGAATGCGCTTGGAAGTACGGCCGAATTCCACCGAGCCGATACCGGGGTCCGGCCCCGGGACCCCGCCGCGCGGCCGTGACGCGACGGCCCGCCCGCGCCGGATAATCGGTGGCGCGCACCGCCGGGCCACGGCAGGGTGTTCCGTCCGAGACCCTCGCGGACGGAGCACGGTTCACCTATGGACGACACCGGGAAACTGTTCGTGGACGAGGAGTCGCAGAAGCTCGTCACCGACCTCGTGGCCGCGGTCCCCTGGCTGGAGGAGGACTACGAGTGCCACGTCGATCTCGACGGCGGCCCGCTCCCCCACGTCTTCTTCTGGGACGTCACCCGGGCGGTGGTCGCGTCGTTCCTCTCCGACGGGAGCCACGGCCTGGACTGGGAGGGGGTCCTCGGCTTCCTGGAGGAGCAGAGCGCGCGCGGGGTCCCCGAGGTGGACGTGGTGATCGGCACGTCGTTCCTCTACTCCCTTCCGTGGCCGGGGCAGCCCGGATACGCCCTGGTCGGGCACCTCGGCCCGGTCATGGCCGAGAGGTTCGGGCGGATCCGGCCGGACGGCTGACGGAGCCGGGCCGCGGGCGCCGGGCCGGGGGCCGGCGGAAGGGGCCGGGGCGCGGCGGCGGGAGGCACGGCGCGGGCGGGGCGGGGGAGCGGTACGGCCGCACGGGGCGCACCCTTAGTCTTGTGCCATGACCCGCGCGAAGCTCGACAAGAAGCCCCAGGACGTCGCGGCGATGTTCGATGGCATCGCCGAAAACTACGACCTCGTCAACGACGTCATCTCGCTGGGACAGGACAGGATCTGGCGGAAGGCCGTCGTCAACGCCGTCGAGGCCTACAGCGGAGAGCTGGTCCTCGACCTCGCCGCGGGCACCGGCACCTCCTCGGAGTCCTTCGTGAAGAAGGGCGCGCGCGTCATCGCGTGCGACTTCTCCCTGGGCATGCTCACCACGGGCGCCAAGCGCCGGGGCGGCGCCTCCACCGGCGGCGTGACCTTCGTGGCGGGCGACGCCCTCAGCCTCCCCTTCGCCGACGAGACCTTCGACGCGGTCACGATCTCCTTCGGCCTGCGCAACGTCAGCGACGTGGACCAGGCACTGCGGGAGCTGCTGCGGGTGACCAAGGTCGGCGGCCGGCTGGTCATCTGCGAGTTCAGCCACATCCCGGTGGAGTTCGTGGACAAGCTCTACTCCACCTACCTGATGGCCGCCCTGCCCAAGATCGCGGGCGCGGTGTCCGGCCGGGGCGAGTCCTACGACTACCTGTCGGAGTCGATCATGGCCTGGCCCAAGCAGGCCGACCTCGCCCGCGACCTCCAGGACGCGGGCTGGTCCAGGGTCGCCTGGCGCAACCTGTCGACGGGCATCGTCGCCCTGCACCGCGGTTTCCGGGACAAGTAGAAACCGACATAGCGCCCAGAAAGCTCGATACTTCTTTTATAGCTAATAAGCACGCAAAACCCGGAGAACAGGGCGTTCTCCGGGTTTTTTGTGTTGCCACTGGGCCCCCTGGGGTGTCGGAAACAATCATGAGCTGCACCTTTGTCAGAAGGTGATGCCTTTAGGTGTCCAGTGGGGCTATCTGGGAGCAATATCCCGTTTGGGGATAACACGTCTAGCGCGCCCCCCGGGGGTCGCCTCGCGGTGCGTAAGGGTCTAGACTGCGGAAAAGAGCCTTGTGAAGTGCTTCACAAGGCCACGAGGCGCAGGACACATGGCCACATACCGGACATGTTGGAAGTCCCACAACACCCATACCATCCCCCGTGAGCGGGTCGTCCCCGCACTGGCCCGCCACGGTGCACCGCGCGAGCAGTCGAGGACCCACCCGTGAGCGAGACAGCCACCTCCTCTCCCAGAGGCCGGGAGCGGACCGAGTACGACGCCGACGTCATCGTCGTCGGCGCCGGCCCCTCCGGCTCAACCACCGCCTACTACCTCGCCCAGGCGGGACTCGACGTCCTGCTCCTGGAGAAGACCGCCTTCCCCCGGGAGAAGGTCTGCGGCGACGGACTGACCCCCAGGGCGGTGAAGCAGCTCACCGCCATGGGGATCACCTTCGAGGACGAGGGGTGGATCAAGAACCACGGCCTGCGCATCGTCGGCGCCGGCGTCCGCCTCGAACTCCCCTGGCCCGACCTGGCCGCCTACCCCGGTTTCGGACTCGTCCGCACCCGGCTCGACTTCGACCAGATCCTGGTCGACCGCGCGGTGTCCGCCGGCGCCAAACTCCTGGAGCGGACCAACGTCACCGGCCCCCTCATGGACGAGCGCAGCAACCGCATCGTCGGGGTCCACGCCAAGGACGCCGACCGCGAGCCCGTGACCTTCCGGGCCCCGCTGGTCGTGGCCGCCGACGGCAACTCCTCCCGGCTGTCCGTCGCCATGGGCATCCGCAAGCGCGACGACCGCCCCATGGGCGTGGCCGTGCGCACCTACTTCGAGAGCCCCCGCCACAAGGACGACTACCTGGAGTCCTGGCTGGAGCTGTGGGACAGGAGCGGCGACAAGGACGTCCTCCTGCCCGGCTACGGCTGGGTCTTCGGCGTCGGCGACGGCACCAGCAACGTCGGCCTGGGCATCCTCAACTCCACCGCCTCCTTCCAGGACGTGGACTACCGCAAGCTCCTGCGCCGCTGGACCGAGTCCATGCCCGAGGAGTGGGGCTTCACCGAGGACAACCAGAAGGGCGCCATCCGCGGCGCCGCCCTGCCCATGGGCTTCAACCGCGTCCCGCACTACTCGCGCGGGCTCATGCTCGTCGGCGACGCCGGCGGCATGGTCAACCCCTTCAACGGCGAGGGCATCGCCTACGCCATGGAGGCCGGGAACATCGCCGCCGACGTCATCGTGCAGGCGCACGGGCGGCCCACCCAGCAGACCCGCGAGCGGACCCTGCTGAGCTACCCCGACGTGCTCGCCGACACCTACGGCGGCTACTACACGCTCGGGCGCTACTTCGTGAAGGTCATCGGCCAGCCCGAGTTCATGAAGTACGCGACCAAGTACGGCCTGCGCCAGCGCACGCTCATGAAGTTCGCGCTGAAGATGCTCGCCAACCTCACCGATCCCACGCAGGGCGACGCCATGGACAGGGTCATCAACGGCCTGACCAGGATCGCCCCCGCGGCCTAGCCGCTCCGCGGGCCGGGCGGCCCCGATCCCCGGAGCCGCCCGCCCGCCCCGGGGAACCGGGCGCGGAGCACTGGGACAACACGGCCGGGCGGTCGGGTCCGGCGCCACAACAGGACAGCACGGGACGACCGAAGAGATGAGCTAGTGAAAGCAATCACAAGCATGCGCGAGCGTGCCGACCAGCCAGAAGGAGGGTGACCCGTGGAGCTCTACACACCGATATTCGTGCTCGGCGGGATCGGCGCCGCGTTCGTGGTGGTGTCGATGGTGGCCGGGGCGGTCATGGGCCCCAAGCGCTACAACCGGGCCAAGATGCAGGCCTACGAATGCGGCATCGAGCCGACCCCGCAGCCCGCGGGCGGCGGCCGCTTCACCGTCAAGTACTACATGACGGCCATGATGTTCATCATCTTCGACATCGAGATCATCTTCCTCATCCCCTGGGCCGTCCACTTCGACGCCCTCGGCTGGTTCGGACTGGTCGCGATCGTCCTCTTCCTGGTGAACGTCTCCATCGCCTACGCCTACGAGTGGCGCCGCGGAGGCCTCGAATGGGACTGACGACCACCGCGCGCCCCGCCCAGACCCGGCAGCCCGCCCAGCCCAGCCCGGAGGAGGTCCGCAGCTGATGGGACTCGAAGAGAAACTCCCCAGCGGAATCGCGCTCACGACCGTCGAGCAGGTCGTGGGCCTGGCCCGCAAGAGCTCCATGTGGCCCGCCACGTTCGGGCTCGCCTGCTGCGCCATCGAGATGATGGCCGTCGGCGGCCCCCACTACGACCTGGCCCGGTTCGGCATGGAGAAGTTCGGCGCCACCCCGCGCCAGGCCGACCTCATGGTCGTCGCCGGACGCGTCAGCCAGAAGATGGCCCCCGTCCTGCGCCAGATCTACGACCAGATGCCCGAGCCCAAGTGGGTCATCGCGATGGGCGTGTGCGCCTCCAGCGGCGGCATGTTCAACAACTACGCGATCGTGCAGGGCGTGGACCACGTCGTCCCGGTCGACATCTACCTGCCGGGCTGCCCGCCCAGGCCGGAGATGTTCCTCGACGCCGTGCTCAAGCTGCACGACAAGGTCCAGAACACCAAGCTCGGCGCCCACCGGGAGCTGGAGATCACCGAGATCGAGGAGCGGATGCTCCGCCGGTCGCTGCCCGTGGTGACGAGGGACTGACATGAGCGAGAAAGAGCGCAACGAGGAAGCCGCCGACCTGCCCGAGAAGCAGGGACGCGAGCGGCTGGCCGCCCCGGTCAAGCGGACCGGCATGTTCGGCGGCTCCACCGGGGGCGACACCTCCGGCTTCGGGGGCCTCCAGGTCAGGGGGAGCGCTCCCGCGAACAGCCCGCGCCCCTACACCGACCCCGACGACCCGCGCACCGCGGACTTCGACAGGGTGGCCGACGACCTGGAGGCCGCCCTGGGCGAGGACGCCGGAGCGGTGGAGCGCGTCGAGGTCGCCCTCGGGGAACTCACCTTCCACGTGCGCCGCGAGGCGCTCCTGGAACTGGCGCGCGTGCTGCGCGACGACCCGGCCCTGCGCTACGAGCTGTGCACGGGGGTGACAGGCGTGCACTTCCCCGACGACACCGGCCGGGAACTGCGCGCGGTCTACCACTTCCGCTCCATCAGCCACAACAGCGAGATCCGCGTCGTCACCACCTGCCCCGACGCCGACCCGCACGTGCCGTCGATCGTGTCGGTCTACCCGACCAACGACTGGCACGAGCGCGAGGCCTGGGACTTCTTCGGCATCGTCTTCGACGGCCACCCCGCGCTGACCCGCATCCAGATGCCGGACGACTGGCGCGGCCACCCGCAGCGCAAGGACTACCCGCTGGGCGGCATCCCCGTCGAGTACCGGGGAGCCACCGTGCCCCCGCCGGACGAGCGGAGGTCCTACACGTGACCGCCAGCACCCACAGCCACTCAGCCACGAAGGGAGGCACGGCATGACCGTCACCGAGGACTACATCGACGCCTCCGGCGGGGACTGGGACGACGTCATCGAGAAGGCGCAGGCCACCAGCGCCGAACGCCTCGTCGTCAACATGGGCCCCCAGCACCCGTCCACCCACGGCGTCCTCCGCCTGATCCTCACCCTGGACGGTGAGACCTGCACCGAGGCACGCGTCGCCATCGGCTACCTGCACACCGGTATCGAGAAGAACATGGAGTACCGGACGTGGACGCAGGGCACCACGTTCGTCACCCGCATGGACTACCTGACGCCGCTCTTCAACGAGACGGCGTACTGCCTGGCGGTCGAGAAGCTGCTCGGCATCACCGAGCGCGTCCCCGAGCGCGCCAGCGTCATCCGCGTGATGATGATGGAGCTCAACCGGATGGCCTCCCACTTCGTGGCGATGGCGACGTTCGGCATGGAACTCGGCGCGACCACGGTCATGACCAACGGGTTCCGTGAGCGCGAGATGATCCTGGACATCTTCGAGCTGGTCACCGGCCTGAGGATGAACCACGCCTACGTCCGCCCCGGCGGCGTGGCGCAGGACCTGCCGCCCGGCGCGGTCGGCCAGGTCCGGGAGCTGCTCAAGGAGATGCCCAAGCGCATCCAGATCATGCGCAAGCTCCTGGACGAGAACCCCGTCTACCTCGCCCGCACCAAGGACGTCGCCTACCTCAACCTGCCCGGCTGCATGGCGCTCGGCGTCACCGGGCCGCTGCTGCGCGCCTCCGGACTCGCGTTCGACCTGCGCAAGTCCAAGCCCTACTGCGGCTACGAGGGCTACGAGTTCGACGTCCCCGTCTCCGACGGCGGCGACGTGTACGCCCGCTACCGGGTGCGCATCGCCGAGATGGAGGAGAGCCTGAAGATCATCGAGCAGTGCCTGGACAAGCTCGGTCCCGGCCCGGTGATGATCCAGGACGCCAAGATCGGCTGGCCCGCCAAGCTGGCCCTCGGCCCCGACGGGCTGGGCAACTCGCCCGACCACATCGCGCACATCATGAGCAGCTCCATGGAAGCCCTGATCCACCACTTCAAGCTGGTCACCGAGGGCTTCCGGGTGCCCGCCGGCCAGGCCTACGCGGCCGTCGAGAGCGCCAAGGGCGAACTCGGCTGCTACGCCGTCAGCGACGGGGGCACCCGCCCCCACCGCGTGCACTTCCGCGACCCCTCGTTCACGCACCTCCAGGCCGTCGCCGCCATGTGCGAGGGCGGCACGGTGGCGGACGTGATCGCGGCCGTGGCCAGTATCGACCCGGTGATGGGAGGCGTGGACCGGTGAACCAGAACGACACCACACCCGACAGCGCGGACAGCGCGCAGGTCGTGCGCGAGAGGTTCCCCGACGAGGTCACGGCCCGTCTGGAACCGGACGCCAAGGAGATCATCGCCCGCTACCCCCGGCAGCGCTCCGCCCTGCTCCCCCTGCTGCACCTGGTGCAGTCCGAGGAGGGGCACGTGAGCACGGCCGGGATGCGCTTCTGCGCCGACCAGCTCGGCATCACCCTCGCCGAGGTCAACGCGGTCGCCACGTTCTACACCATGTACCGCCGCCGCCCCGGCGGCGACTACCAGGTGGGCGTGTGCACCAACACCCTGTGCGCCGTCATGGGGGGCGACGAGATCTTCGCGTCCCTCAAGGACCACCTCGGGGTCGGCCACAACGGGACCACCGAGGACGGCAAGGTCACGCTGGAGCACCTGGAGTGCAACGCGGCCTGCGACTTCGCCCCCGTCGTGATGGTCAACTGGGAGTTCTTCGACAACCAGACGCCCGACACCGCCAAGCGGCTGGTCGACGACCTGCGGCTCGGCAACGACGTCGCCCCCACGCGCGGCCCCGCGAGCCTGTGCACCTGGAAGCAGGCCTCCCGCGTGCTCGCCGGGTTCGACGACGGCCGCGCCGGCGAGGGCGTCCAGGCGGCGGGCGCCTCGCTCGCCGGACTCGACGTGGCCCGGCGCAACGGCTGGACCGCGCCCGACCCCGCGAACCTTCCCGCCCGCGACCAGGGTGAGGAGGGCGCCAAATGACCACCCTGACCCCGATCCTGTCCCGCAACTGGGACCGCACCGACTCCTTCACCCTCGACGGGTACCAGGCCACCGGCGGCTACGACGCGCTGCGCAAGGCCCTGGCCATGGAACCCGACGCCATCGTGGACCTGGTCAAGCAGTCCGGCCTGCGCGGCCGCGGCGGCGCCGGGTTCCCCACCGGGATGAAGTGGGGGTTCCTGCCCAAGGACAACCCCAACCCGCGCTACCTCGTCGTCAACGCCGACGAGTCCGAGCCGGGCACCTGCAAGGACATCCCGCTCATGCTCGCCAACCCGCACGTGCTGGTGGAGGGCGTGGCGATCGCGTCGTACGCGATCAAGTCCAACCAGGCCTTCATCTACGTGCGCGGCGAGGTCGTCCACGTCATCCGCCGCCTGCGCAAGGCCGTCGCCGACGCCTACGAGGCCGGACTGCTCGGCCGGGACATCCTCGGCAGCGGCTTCGACCTCGACGTCGTCGTCCACGCCGGGGCGGGCGCCTACATCTGCGGCGAGGAGACCGCCCTCCTGGACTCCCTGGAGGGCTACCGGGGCCAGCCCCGGCTCAAGCCGCCGTTCCCCGCCGTGGCCGGGCTCTACGCCTCGCCCACCGTGGTCAACAACGTCGAGTCCATCGCCAGCGTCCCCGGCATCGTCGCCAACGGCGCCGAGTGGTTCACGTCCATGGGCACCGAGAAGTCCGCCGGCTTCGGCTTCTTCTCCCTGTCCGGGCACGTCACCCGGCCCGGCCAGTACGAGGCGCCGCTCGGGATCACCCTGCGCGAGCTCCTCGACATGGCCGGAGGGGTGCGGGCCGGGCACAGCCTCAAGTTCTGGACCCCCGGCGGCTCCTCCACGCCCATCTTCACCGACCAGCACCTGGACACCCCGCTCGACTTCGAGTCGGTCGGGGCGGCCGGGTCCATGCTCGGCACCCGCGCGCTCCAGGTCTTCGACGAGACCACCTGCGTGGTCCGCGCCGTCGGCCGGTGGATCGCCTTCTACGCGCACGAGTCCTGCGGCAAGTGCACGCCCTGCCGCGAGGGCAACTACTGGATGGTCCAGGTCCTGGACCGCATCGAGCGCGGCGAGGGCACCGAGGCCGACCTCGACAAGCTCCTCGACATCTGCGACAACCTGCTCGGCCGCTCGTTCTGCGCCCTCGGCGACGGAGCGACCAGCCCGGTCATGTCCTCCATCAAGCACTTCCGCCAGGAGTACATCGACCACGTCGAACAGGGCGGCTGCCCGTTCGACCACGCCAAGTCCACCCTGTGGGGCGACCGCCCGGCCGCGACGGGAGGAAACCAGTGACCGTCACCTCCAACTCCTCCGGCGGATCGGCGCCGGCGCCGCCGCCCGAGGACCTGATCACCGTCACCATCGACGGGTTCCGGATCCAGGTGCCCAAGGGCACCCTCCTGATCCGGGCCGCCGAACTCCTCGGCATCCAGATCCCGAGGTTCTGCGACCACCCGCTCCTCGACCCGGTCGGCGCCTGCCGCCAGTGCCTGGTCGAGATCCCCGACATGGGCAACGGCCGCGGCATGCCCAAGCCGCAGGCCTCCTGCACCATCACCGTCATGGAGGGGATGGTGGTCAACACCCACCTCACCTCCCCGGTGGCGGAGAAGGCCCAGCGCGGGATCATGGAGTTCCTGCTCATCAACCACCCGCTGGACTGCCCGGTCTGCGACAAGGGCGGCGAGTGCCCCCTCCAGAACCAGGCCGTGTCCACGGGGCGGGGCGAGACGCGCTTCGTCGACGTCAAGCGCACCTTCCCCAAGCCGATCCCGCTGTCCACCGGGGTGCTGCTCGACCGGGAGCGCTGCATCCAGTGCGCCCGCTGCACCCGGTTCGCCGCGCAGATCGCCGGGGACCCGCTCATCGAGCTGATGGAGCGCGGGGCCCAGGAGCAGGTCGGCATCGCCGACGGCGAGGCCTTCAACTCCTACTTCAGCGGCAACACCGTGCAGATCTGCCCGGTGGGCGCCCTGACCGGCTCCGCCTACCGGTTCCGGTCACGGCCCTTCGACCTGGTCTCCACCCCCAGCGTGTGCGAGCACTGCGCCGGGGGCTGCGCCCAGCGCACCGACCACCGCCGGGGCAAGGTCACCCGCCGCCTGGCCGGGGACGACCCGCAGGTCAACGAGGAGTGGAACTGCGACAAGGGCCGGTGGGCGTTCACCTACGCCACCCAGCCCGACCGCCTCACCCGCCCCCTCGTCCGCGACGAGGAGACCAAGGCCCTGGAGTTCGCGTCCTGGTCCGAGGCGATCACCCTCGCCGGGCAGGGCCTGGCCGCCGCGCGCGGCCGGGTCGGCGTGCTCACCGGGGGCCGCCTCACCTACGAGGACGCCTACGCCTACGCCAAGTTCGCGCGGGTCGCCCTCGGCACCAACGACGTGGACATGCGCGCGCGCGACCACTCCGAGGAGGAGGCCGCGTTCCTGGCCGCCCACGTCGCGGGAACCCCCGTCGGCGTGGACTTCACCGCCCTGGAGAAGGCGCCCGCCGTGCTCCTGGCCGGGTTCGAGCCGGAGGACGAGTCGCCCTCCACGTTCCTGCGCCTGCGCAAGGGCGCCCGCAAGCGCAAGCTGAAGGTCTTCTCGGTCGCCTCGCACGCCAGCCTGGGCCTGACCAAGACCGACGGCACGCTCGTCCGCGCCGTGCCCGGCGACGAGGGCCGCGTCCTCAACGCCCTCGACGTCGACCACCCCGAGGTCGTGGAGGCCATCGGTCAGGAGGGCGCGGTCATCGCCGTCGGGGAGCGGCTCGCCGCCGTCCCCGGAGCGCTCACCGCCGCCGCCGCCCTGTCCCGCCGCACCGGGGCCCGGCTCGTCTGGGTGCCGCGCCGGGCCGGGGAGCGCGGCGCCGTCGACGCCGGAGCGCTGCCGGGCCTGCTGCCCGGCGGACGCCCCGTGGCCGACCCCGCCGCACGCGCCGAGGTCGCCCGCGCCTGGAACGTCGGGTCCCTGCCCGAGCGCCCGGGCCGCGACACCGCCGCGATCATCGCCGCCGCCGCGGCCGGGGAGCTCGACGCCCTGGTCGTCGCCGGGGTCGAGCTGGACGACCTGCCCGACCCGGACGCCGCCCGCGCGGCCCTGGCCAGGGTGCCGTTCATCGTCAGCCTCGAACTGCGCGCGAGCGAGGTCACCGACCGCGCCGACGTGGTCCTCCCCGTCGCCGCCGTCGCGGAGAAGTCCGGCACCTTCGTCAACTGGGAGGGCCGCCACCGGCCCTTCGGTGACGCGCTCAAGGTCCCCGGAGCCCTCTCCGACCTGCGGGTCCTCTCCGCCGTCGCGGACGGCATGGACGTGCACCTCGGCCTGCCCGACGCCGCGTCCGCCTACCGCGAACTGCTCGAACTGGGCCTGTGGACGGGGAACCGGCCCTCCGGCCCCTCCACCCGGCCGGTCGCCGTCCCCGAGCCGGAGGCCGGGCAGGCCGTCCTGTCCACCTGGCGGCAGCTGCTCGGCACCGGGCGCATGGAGGACGGCGAGCCGTTCCTCGCCGGCACCGCCAGGCCGCCCCGCGCCTACCTGTCCAGGACCACCGCGGACGAGGTCGGGGTCCCCGACGGCGGGATGCTCGGCGTCACCGGCGCACACGGCTCCGTCACCGTCCCGGTCGTCGTCGCCGACATCGCCGACCGCGTCGTCTGGCTCCCGGCCAACGCCCGCGGCTGCGTCGTCCGACGCGACCTCGGCAGCGGCGCCGGGGACACGGTCATCCTGTCCGCGCCCGAATCCGCGGGCGCGTCCCACCACACCGCCGGGAGGCAGCAGTGAGCCCCGCCGTCCACACGGGCGTCCTCCAGCTCGCCTCGGAGGAGACCCTGGGCGCCTTCGGCAACGACCCGTGGTGGATCACCACGATCAAGGCCCTGGCGATCTTCGTCTTCCTCATGCTCTGCGTGCTGATGATGATCATGGCCGACCGCAAGGTCATGGGCCGCATGCAGCAGCGCCACGGACCCAACCGGATGGGCCCCTTCGGCCTCCTCCAGTCCCTGTTCGACGGCATCAAGCTCTCCCTCAAGGAGGACCTGATCCCGCGCGGGGTGGACCGGTTCGTCTACATCGCCGCGCCGATGATCGCGGCCGTGCCCGCGTTCATCGCGTTCTCGGTCATCCCGATCGGGCCCGAGGTGAACATGTTCGGGGTCACCACCCCGCTCCAGCTCACCGACCTGCCCATCGCCGCCCTGGTCGTCCTGGCCACCGCGGCGCTCGGCGTGTACGGGTTCGTGCTCGGCGGCTGGGCGTCCCAGTCGCCGTACGCCCTGCTCGGCGGCCTGCGGGCCTCCGCCCAGGTGATCAGCTACGAGATCGCGATGGGCCTGTCCTTCGTCGCGGTCTTCATCATGTCCGGCACCCTCACCACGTCGGGGATCGTCGAGTCCCAGCGCGGGCTCTGGTTCGCCGTGCTGCTCCTGCCGTCCTTCCTCATCTACCTGGTGACGATGGTCGGCGAGACCAACCGGCTGCCCTTCGACCTCGCGGAGGGCGAGGGCGAGATCGTCGGCGGCTTCATGACCGAGTACGGGTCCATGAAGTTCACGATGTTCTTCCTCGCGGAGTACGTGAACATGTGCACGGTCGCGGCCGTGTCCGTCACGCTCTTCCTCGGCGGCTGGCTCGCCCCGCCCGGGGTCAGCGCGATCCTGCCCGGCGCCAACGAGGGCTGGTGGCCCGCCCTGTGGTGGCTGCTCAAGTTCCTGTGCGTCATGTTCCTGTTCATCTGGGCGCGCGGCAGCCTCCCCCGGGTGCGCTACGACCAGCTGATGAAGCTCGGCTGGAAGGTGCTCATCCCCATCCAGCTGGTGTGGATCACCGCCGTCGCCGTCGTCCGGATGCTCGTCCTGGACGGCGCGTCGCCGATCGTCATCGGCCTCGTGGTCGCCGGGTTCTCCGCCGCGACGATCGGGGCGTTCGCCGCCTGGGCGCGCTCCGCCCGCCGCGAACGCGCCGAGGAGGCGCGCCTGCGGGCCGAGAGCCGGCGCCGCGCCCACAAGGATCCCGCCTTCGGCGGGTTCCCGGTGCCGCCGAGCACCGCCCCGCACTACGGCAGCAGCGTGCTCGCCGAACCGCCGCGGACGGCCCCGGTCGCCGCCGAGAGCAACAAGAAGGGTGAGGAGGTTTCCGGTGCTTGAGTGGCTCAACCCCGTCAAAGGATTCGGCGTCACCTTCCACACCATGTTCAAGAAGGTGCCGACGGTCGAATACCCGGAGGTCAAGCGCCCCACGGCGCCGCGCTTCCACGGCCGACACCAGCTGAACAGGTGGGCCGACGGCCTGGAGAAGTGCATCGGGTGCGAACTGTGCGCCTGGGCCTGCCCGGCCGACGCCATCTACGTGGAGGCCGGTGACAACAGCGACGACGACAGGTACTCGCCCGGCGAGCGCTACGGCCGCATCTACCAGATCAACTACCTGCGCTGCATCCTGTGCGGGCTGTGCGTGGAGGCGTGCCCCACGCGCGCCCTCACGATGACCAACGAGTACGAGCTGGCCGACACCAGCAGGCAGAGCCTGATCTGGACGAAGGAGCAGCTGCTCGCCCCCCTCAAGGAGGGCATGGAGCAGCCGCCCCACCCGATGCGCCTCGGCGACACCGAGCAGGACTACTACGCCACCGGGCGCGGCCAGCACGGGACGCAGGGCGCCCCGGCGGAGAGCGCGGAGGGGGTCCGTTGAACCCGCTCTCCACGACCCACCACGGCGTCAACGTCCCGCTCGACGCGCCCGTGGACGCCCCGCTGTACCTCGCCGCGCCCATCACGGGCGGGGAGGCCACCGCGTTCTGGATCCTCGGCGCGGTCGTCCTCCTGGGCGCCCTCGGCGTGGTCTTCTCGCGCAAGGCCGTCCACTCGGCCATGTCCATGGCGCTGACCATGGTCGGCCTGGCCATCTTCTACGGCATCAACGCGGCGCCGTTCCTGATGGTCGTCCAGATCGTCGTCTACACCGGCGCCGTCCTCATGCTGTTCCTGTTCGTGCTGATGCTCATCGGCGTCAGCTCGGCCGACTCCCTCGTGGAGACGCTCAGCGGACAGCGGATCATGACCGCCGTCGTCGCGCTCGCCTTCGTGGGCGCCCTGGCCACCGGCATCACCCGCATCTCCGTGGGCGACCCGGTCGGGCTGGGCGCCGGGGCGGCGGCCGCCGGGGGCACCATCCCGTGGATCGCGGGCGAGCTGCTCCTGCGCTACGTGGTCGCCTTCGAGGCCACCGGCGCGCTGCTCATCACCGCCGTCCTCGGCGCCATGGTGCTCGCGCACACCGCCCGCACGAAGAAGCGGCGCACCCAGCGGGAGATCTCCGAGGACCGCATCCGCGGCGACCACCCGACCCCGCTGCCCGGACCGGGCACCTACGCCCGGCACAACGCGATCGACATGCCCGCGCTGCTGCCGGACGGCACGGTCTCCAAGCTCTCCCTCAACCCGGTGCTCACCGCCCGCGACCCCGAGTACCAGTCGCGGGTGCCCGCCGACGTCCGCACCGGCAGTCCCGCGCTGCCCGGCGGGGCCTCGGACCCGGCCTCCGCCAAGGAGGGCGAGCCCGTCTCCGACACCGGCGAGGGCCCCGGCGGCGACCCGGACGACGGCGCCGACGGGACCGGCGGCACCGAGAACAGCAACGGCAACGGGCAGGAGGTCGAGTCCTCGTGGACCCGATGAACTACATCGTCCTCGCGGCGCTGCTGTTCACCATCGGCGCCGTCGGCGTACTCGTCCGGCGCAACGCGATCATCGTCTTCATGTGCGTGGAGCTCATGCTCAACGCCTGCAACCTGGCGTTCGTCGCGTTCGCCCGGATGCACGGGGACATCGAGGGCCAGGTCATCGCGTTCTTCGTGATGGTCGTCGCCGCCGCCGAGGTGGTGGTCGGCCTCGCGATCATCATGCAGATCTTCCGAACCCGCAGGTCCGCGTCGCTCGATGACGCGAACCTGCTCAAGCACTAGAAGGCGACGTGGCAGTGACATCTCACGCGTACCTCGCCGCCGAACCCGCGGTGGCGACCGCCGCCGACAGCGCGGTGCTGTCGAACGCCTGGCTGCTGATCGCCCTGCCGCTCGCGGGCGCGGCGATCCTGCTGCTCGGGGGGAGGCGAACCGACAAGTGGGGGCCCTGGCTGGCCACGGCCCTCCCGGTCGCCGCCTTCGCCTGGGCGCTCCTGGCCCTGTTCGACCTCCTGGGCCGGGGCGCCGACGCCCGCAGCGTCGCCGTCCCCGTCTACCAGTGGTTCGCCGTCGGCGACTTCTCCGCCGGGGTGGACCTCCTGGTCGACCCGCTCTCGATCAGCTTCGTCCTGCTGATCACCTTCGTCGGCTCCCTGATCCACATCTACTCCCTCGGCTACATGTCCGAGGACCCCGGCAAACGGCGGTTCTTCGCCTACCTCAACCTGTTCGTCGCCGCCATGCTCGTGCTGGTGCTCGCGGACAACTTCGTCCTGCTGTTCCTCGGCTGGGAGGGCGTCGGCCTCGCGTCCTACCTGCTCATCGGGTTCTGGCAGTACAAGCCGACCGCGGCCACCGCCGCCAAGAAGGCGTTCCTGATCAACCGGGTCGGCGACATCGGCCTGCTGGTCGCCATCATGATCATGTTCACGGCGCTGGGCGCGGTCAGCTTCAGCGACGTGTTCGCGGCCGTCCCCGGGGCCGGCGACGGCGTCCTGCTCGCCGTCGGGCTGCTACTGCTCCTCGGCGCGTGCGGCAAGTCCGCGCAGCTTCCCCTCCAGGCCTGGCTCCTCGACGCCATGGAGGGCCCCACCCCGGTGTCCGCGCTCATCCACGCGGCCACCATGGTCACCGCGGGCGTGTACCTCATCGTGCGCGCCGGGCCCGTCTTCGAGGCCGCGCCCGTCGCCCAGACGGTCGTCACCGTCGTGGGCGCCGCGACCATGATCGCGGGCGGGATCATCGCCTCGGCCAAGGACGACATCAAGAAGTCCCTCGCCGGGTCCACGATGAGCCAGATCGGCATGATGGTCCTCGCCGCCGGGCTCGGCCCCGTCGGCTACGTGGCCGCCATCGCCCACCTGGTCACGCACGGCTTCTTCAAGGCCGGGCTGTTCCTCGGCGCCGGATCGGTCATGCACGCCATGAACGACGGCGTGGACATGCGCCGGTACGGGGCGCTCCGCAAGGCCATGCCGGTCACGTTCGCGACCTTCGGCCTCGGCTACCTCGCCATCATCGGGTTCCCGCTGCTGTCCGGCTGGTGGACCAAGGAGAGCATCATCTCCGCGGCCTTCGGCGTCGGCGGCACCCGGGGCCTGGTCCTCGGCACCGCCGTCATCGTCGGCGCCGCGCTCACCGCCTTCTACATGTCGCGGATGGTCTTCATGACCTTCTTCGGCGAGAAGCGCTGGGAGGAGGGCGTGCACCCGCACGAGTCGCCGGTCAGCATGACCGCTCCCATGGTGGTGCTGGCGATCGGCTCCGTCGCCCTGGGCGCGTTCATGACCCTCGGCGACCGGTTCGCGAACTTCCTGGCCCCGAGCATCGGGGCCCACCCGCACCACTTCGACGTGGCGCACGCGTTCACCGCCCCCTACGGGATCGCGGCCCTGGCCGTGATGGCGGGCGGTGTTGCCCTCGCCTGGGTGGTCTACCTGCGCAGGCCGGTGGCGAGGACCGCGCCCAAGGCCAACCTCGTCACCGCCTTCGCGCGTGAGGAGCTGTACGGAAACCAGATCAACGAAGGCCTGCTGATGCGGCCCGGACAGGTCCTGACCAAGGTCCTGCTCGTGGTCGAGGACAAGATCATCGACGGCGCGGTCAACGGGCTCGGCACGGGTGTGCGCGACTCCTCCCGCGGACTGGGCAGGGCGCAGACCGGCTTCGCCCGGACGTACGCGCTCACGATGCTCCTCGGCGCCGTCATCGTCGCCGCGACGCTGGCTGTGAGGTTCTAGACAATGATCCCCTGGCTCACTATCGCGATCGCGCTCCCCGTGATCGGCGCGGCCGTCATCTGGGCGCTGCCGCGCGTGAAGACGTCACAGGCCGCCGCCCCCGCGGAGGCCTCCGCGGGCGCCGCGGCCACGGCCGGGGCCGCTGCGGCCACGGCCACCAGGGCCCCGGCGGCCACCGCCGCGGGGGCCGCCGGGTCGCCCGCCGGGACCGCCAAGCGGGTCGCGCTCGGCTTCTCGGTGCTCACCCTCGTCGTCCTCGCCGCCATGGCGCTGAGGTTCGACACGTCCGCGGCGGGCGGCCTCCAGTTCGAGGAGGTCTACCCCTGGATCCCGCGCTTCGGCGTCCACTTCGCGCTCGGCGTCGACGGGATCGCGCTGACGCTGATCCTGATGTCGGCGGTCCTGGTGCCGCTCGTCATCCTCGCGGCCTGGAACGAGAACGAGGACAGGGAGGACGGCGGACGCGGCTACTTCGCGCTCATCCTGGTGCTCGAAGCCATGATGATCGGTGTCTTCGCGGCCACCGACGTGTTCCTGTTCTACGTGTTCTTCGAGGCCATGCTCATCCCGGTCTACTTCATGATCGGCCGGTACGGGCGAGGTGAGGACAGGGCCAAGGCGGCCGTCAAGTTCCTGCTGTACAGCCTCGCCGGCGGGCTGATCATGCTGGTCGCGGTGATCGGCGTGTACGTCATCGGCGGGACCTTCCTGTGGACCGACCTCGTGGGCGAGGGCAGCGCCCTCGCGGCGGTCGACCCGGGCACCGCGCGGTGGCTCTTCCTCGGCTTCTTCATCGCCTTCGCCATCAAGGCGCCGATGTGGCCCGTGCACACCTGGCTGCCCTCGGCGGCGGGGGCCTCGCGCCCCGGCACCGCCGTGCTGCTCGTCGGCGTGCTCGACAAGGTCGGCACCTACGGCATGCTCCGCTACTGCCTGGAGCTGTTCCCGTCCGCGGTCTCGTGGTTCGTGTGGCCGGTGGTCGCACTGAGCCTGGTGAGCATCGTCTACGGCGCGATCCTCGCCATCGGGCAGAGCGACATGATGCGCCTGGTCGCGTACACGTCCGTGTCCCACTTCGGGTTCATCACCCTGGGCATCTTCGCCCTGACGCCGCAGGCGCAGGCCGGAGCCGCCCTCTACATGGTCAACCACGGGTTCGCGACCGGCGCGCTGTTCCTCGTCGTGGGCTTCCTCGTCGCGCGGCGCGGGTCGTCGCTCATCGAGGACTACGGCGGCGTCCAGAAGGTCGCGCCCAAGCTCGCCGGGGTGTTCCTGGTCGCCGGCCTCGCGGGCCTGGCGCTGCCCGGCCTCGCCCCGTTCGTCAGCGAGTTCCTCGTGTTCGTCGGGGTGTACGCGTTCCACCCCGCCCCCGCGGTCATCGCCGCGTCCGGCGTCGTCCTGGCCGCGCTCTACATCCTGTGGATGTACCAGCGCACCATGACCGGCGAGACCCCGGCCCGGCTGTCCGGACTGCGGGACCTGTCCGGGCGCGAGATGTGGGCGGTCGCCCCGCTGCTCGCGCTCATCATCGCGTTCGGCCTCTACCCCCAGCCCCTGCTCAACGTGATCAACCCCGCCGTCGAGCGCACCGTGGAGGTCGGGACCGCCGACACCGCGGGCGCCGGGGCGGACGGGGCCTCTGAGGAAGGAGGCGAGGAGTGATCCCCCACATGGACCTCCCCGTCGTCACCGAGGGACCGCCGGAGATCAACTGGTGGCTGCTCGCCCCGCTGCTCACGCTGTTCGCGGCGGGCGTCCTGGGCGTGCTGTTCGAGGCGTTCGTGCCGGCCAGGCGCAGGCGCCGCCTCCAGATCGGGCTGGCGGCGCTCGCGCTGCTGGCCGCGTTCGTGCTGCTCGTGCTCCAGATCGGCACCCTCCCCGAGGGGCAGGCCGGGGTGACCGTCGCCGCCGGCGTGCTCGCCGTGGACCGTACGGTGATCTTCTTCCAGGGCACCATCACCGTGCTCGCGCTGATCAGCCTGCTGCTCATCGCCGAGAACCGGGACGGCCGGGACGCGTTCGCCGCCCAGGCCGCCACCGTCCCCGGCAGCGAGGAGGAGCGCGCGCACATCCTGGCGGGCTCCCAGCACACCGAGGTGTACCCGCTGGTCATGTTCGCCGTGCTGGGGATGCTGATGTTCCCCGCCTCGAACGACTTCCTGACGATGTTCATCGCCCTGGAGGTCATGAGCCTCCCGCTGTACCTGCTGTGCGGGCTCGCGAGGCGGCGGCGCCTGTTCTCCCAGGAGGCCGCGGTCAAGTACTTCCTGCTCGGCGCGTTCTCGTCGGCGTTCTTCCTGTTCGGCATCGCCCTCGTCTACGGGTACGCCGGATCGGTGAACTTCGGCACGATCAGGGCGGCCGTGGAGGCCGGCGGGGCCGAGATCTTCCAGGGCGAGGGGGGCGACGGCGAACCGCTCCTGCTGATGGGCATCGGCCTCGTCGCCATCGGACTGCTGTTCAAGGTCGGCGCCGTCCCCTTCCACAACTGGAAGCCCGACGTCTACCAGGGCGCCCCGACCCCCATCACCGCGCTGATGGCCTCCTGCACGCTGGTCGCCGCGTTCGGCGCCCTGCTGCGGGTGTTCTTCGTGCCGTTCGGCACCTCGGCGGCCAGCTGGGAGCCGATGCTGTGGGCGGTCGCGGTGCTGACGATGGTGGCCGCCGCGGTCATCGCCGTCACCCAGCGGGACATCAAGCGCCTGCTGGCGTACTCGTCGGTCGTGCACGCCGGGTTCATCCTGACGGCGGTCGTGGCCAACAGCACCGACGGGCTCGCGGGCGCCATGTTCTACCTGGCGGCCTACGGGTTCACGACCCTGGGCGCGTTCGCGGTGGTGACCCTGGTGCGCACCAAGGACGGCGGGCAGGAGCTCGGCGACCTGGAGCGGTGGGCCGGGCTCGGACGCCGCTCCCCGGCGCTCGCCGGTGCGCTCGCCCTGTTCCTGCTGGCCTTCGCCGGTATCCCGCTGACCAGCGGTTTCATCGGCAAGTTCGCGGTGTTCGAGGCGGCGGTCGCGGCCGGGGCCACGCCCCTGGTGGTCGTGGGCGTGCTCAGCAGCGCGGTGACCGCGTTCTTCTACGTGCGGATCATCGTTGTGATGTTCTTCCGGGATCCGGAGGGCGACGGCCCGACCGTGGTGCGCGCGGGCGCGGCCACCGGCGGGGTCATCACGATCGGGGTGGCGGCCACGCTGCTCCTCGGCCTGTACCCCGGTCCGGTGCTGGACCACCTGCTGCCGTCCTCCGAGACGGGCCCGGAACCGGTCGCCGTCATGGTGGACCAGGCCTCCACGGACACCGACGGGTGAACACCGCCGGTCAGAGATCCGGATCGCCCGTGAAACCCGGGTGATCCGGATCCGGCCGCCGTGTACCCGGGTGTGGCTTTGGCTGAGCATTCCGGGTCGGATACCGTGGCAAGTCGGATCATGTTCATGTGCTGAGCACGCGGCGGCCCCCGGGCCTCCTTCCGAGGGTCTCCCCGAGAGGCCGCCGACGTGCCCGTTCAACAGGTGGAGCTTTACGGTGAGCGGTGCTGTCCCGAGCGGGTTTCTCGCTCTGCCGAGAGTCGACCCGACCCTCGCCCGGGAGGTCCAGGACAACCTCGAGAAGGTCGAGGACCTGCTCCGGGACTCTGTGGCCTCCAGTGACCCCCTGCTGTCCGAGGCGGCGTCCCACCTGCTCGCCGCGGGCGGCAAGCGGTTCCGGGCCACCCTCGTGCTCCTCGCGGCCCACTTCGGCGACCCCACGGTCCCCGACCTCATCCCCGCCGCGTCCGTCGTGGAGCTGACCCACGTGGCCACCCTCTACCACGACGACGTCATGGACGAGGCGGAGATGCGCCGGGGCGAGCCCAGCGCCAACCAGCGCTGGGGCAACAGCATCGCCATCCTCACCGGCGACTACGTGTTCGCCAAGGCCTCCGAGATGCTCGCCGACCTGGGCACCGAGGCCGTCCGGCTCCAGGCGGTCACCTTCGGCCGCCTCGTCCAGGGCCAGATCCTGGAGACCTCCGGACCCAGCGAGGGCACCGACCCCCTGGACCACTACCTGCGGGTCATCAGCGACAAGACCGCCTCGCTCATCGCCTCCTCGGCGGAGTTCGGCGGCATGTTCGGCAAGGTCGACCCGGAGACCATCGGGACCCTCACCCGGGCGTGCGACGCGCTCGGCATGGCCTTCCAGCTCTCCGACGACATCCTGGACGTCGCCAGCGAGAGCACCGACTCCGGCAAGACGCCGGGCACGGACCTGCGCGAGGGCGTGCTCACCCTGCCGATGTTCTACGCGCTGCGCTCGCAGGACCCCGCCGACGCGCGGCTCCGGTCGCTCCTCGGCCGCCCGCTGGGCGACGAGGAGGCCGAGGAGGCGCTCAAGCTGCTGCGCGTCCACCCGGCCATGGCGGAGGCGGAGGCCACCCTGAGGGGCTGGGCCGACAAGTCCCGCGGAGAGCTGGCCACGCTCCCGGAGGGACCGGCCAGGAATGCCTTCGAGGCGCTCTGCGACTACGTGGTCGAGCGCTCCGGCTGACACCGGGACGCCGGGCGGCCGCCCCCCGTGACCCCGGCCCCATCGGAGGCCGGACGCGGCGCGGCGCCGCCCCGGGAGGGGACGGCGCCGGCGGTCGGGCGGTCCGGTCGGGCGGCGCGGTGGCCCGAGGGGTTCCCAGACCCGCCCCTCTCGGCAACGTCCCCCGTACCCGCGGCCCGCAGGGCGTCGAGCCCGTCCGCAGGTCCTGGTCCGTCGGGGCAGGTCCCCCTCGGGTCGCACCGGTCACCGTCCCGGACGGCCCGCTAGCTGATGACGGGAAGCGCCTCGGAGCCCGGCAGCTGGGTGAAGGTCGGGTGCTGGACCATGTTCGCGGGGACCTCCTGCTCCTTGGTCCCCCCGTCGATCGACACGATGTCGCTGGTGTCGATGTCGTTCAGCAGGTCGGTGCCCCGGCCCAGGCTCGCCACGAGCTCCTCCGCGGTCTCCGTGTTCGCGCCCTCCACCAGGGTGGGCAGGCCCGTGTCGGCGGCGGCCCGGGGCAGCGCCTCGGCGGCCTGCGGCAGGGCCTCGGCGGCCTGCGGCAGCGCCTCGTCCACCGGGGCGATGCCGGTGCCCGTGATGCGGGGCACGCCGGCGTCGGCCAGCGGGCCGCCCAGCCCCAGGACTGTCGTGCCCTCGGGGGCGGAGAACACGGTGTCGGTCAGGCCGGCCAGGGGCTCCACGGGGGCGCTCTGCCGGACGGTGCCCCGGCCCAGCGGGGCCACGACCTCGTCCAGGACGATGCTCCCGTTCCCGGTCAGGGCGGTCAGGTCCGAGGGGTCGGGCAGCTCGGCGGCCTGCGGCAGCGTGGTGAGTTCGCGCGTGCCCGGCAGCTCGATCCGGTCGCGCAGGGCGTAGGTGGCCTCCACGGTGTGCGGCACCACCTCGACGAGGGTCGCCTCGGCCTCGGACCCGACGCCCCGCGCGGTGTCCTCCAGCACCCCCCCGGCCGCCACGGCGCGCTCCTCCACGACGGCGCCCGCGGTGTGGCCGACGGTGTCGTGGGGGTTCCCGTCCAGCCCCGTGGCGTCCTGGGCGCCGGACACGGTGTCGGCCAGGGCGGGGACGGGGTTGGGGACGGTCCCGACCGGGGTGGCGACGTCCGTGCCCCGGGGCAGCGGCGCGGAGAGGTCGGGGGCGGGCCGGTCCGGGTTGTGCGCGCTGTCCTGGAGCTCGGACAGGGCGGTGCCCGCGATGGGGCCGACCCCTCCGGGGGCCAGGCTGTTCACGGTGGGGGCGACGCCCTCCACCAGGGCCCGCTCGACGAGCGGCGTGATCTCGCGGACGGGGGAGTCGAGTCCCTCGGCGCCCGCGATCCCGGCGCCGAGGGCGACGAAGCCCGCGGTGCCCGCGGCGAGCAGGACGGCCCTGGCTGAGATTCGCTTGGCCTGCGTCATGGAATTCCTTCCGGAAGCTGTGGTCGGTGCATTCGTGGAAGCCGTGCGCCCGGGGCGCCGACGACCTGGGCCGGAGGTGGACCACCGGCTGACATGAATCACGTGAACGGCGGCACGGGACTCAGGTCAGCTCCCAGGAGGTGCGGCGGGGACGCCGCGCTGGGAACGGTCCGCGCGCGGGAAAGGGACACCGCGCGGTGGGACCGCCCTAGTCGGGGGAGACGGTGGGGTCGTCGCTGGGACCGCTCGGCACGGGGTGCAGCGAGCGGGAGGCCAGGAGCACGGCGGAGGCCGCGGGAGCGGTGACGGGCGGGGCCGTGAGGTAGCCGGCGACCGCGGGGGCGGCGCCGCCCGCGGGCGCGGCGGAGCCGGTGGCCAGCTGGGCGGAGGGCGCCGTCGCGGAGGAGGCGCCGGTGTCACCGGGCTCCCCGTCCGCCTCGGCGGAGGGGACCTCGACGGCGGGTGCGGCGGACGGTGCGAAGGCGTACACGGGCCCGTGCCCGCCGGGGGTCCCGGCGGAGGCGGACGGGGCGTCATGGCGCCCGTTCCGCCCACGGGCGTGGTCGGCGGATTCCGGCTCCCCCCCGCGGGCCCGGGCCCCACCCGGGGCCGGGGCGTCCTGGACGCCGGACACGGCGTCGACGGCGGGGGAGAGGAGGTTCTGGGCGGTGTCCCGACGGGTCCGGTCGAGGTCCCCGACCACCCGGCGGGCCCCTTCGCGGAGCTCGTCCACCGGCCAGCCGGGATCGTCCAGGAGCCCGGCCGCGTCGTCCCCGTCATGGCGGCCCAGGCCCTGGTGGACGGTGCCGAGGGTCCGGGAGACCGGTTCGGCGACCCGCTCCGGGACGACCTCGTCGAGGGAGCCGGGGCGGTCGAGCCCGAGCGCGCCGGCGTTCCCCAGCGCGTCCGCGCCGGTGCCGCCGAGCGCGGCGCCGGTCCCGGTGAGCGCGCCCGTCCCGGTCCGCGCGAGGGCCCCGGTCCCGTCGAGGGCGCCGCCGAGGGCGTCCGCGTGGACGGGTGAGGCCCCGAAGAGCCACAGGGTGGTGAGGAACGCCCCCACGAGGAGCGGCAGGCCGAGCAGGGAGGGGCTCATGGAGCACGCGGCCGAGGCGACGCGCATGGCGCGGGCCGTTCGGCTGGTGCGGGGCATGAGGGACCCTCCGGGACGTGCTGCCTGGTCGGAACCGGTACGGTGACCGGTTCGCGACCTGACGTTAGCACAGTGTCACGCAGGGTAGTTTGTGTTCTCCGAAACGGGGAAATCCGTCCGGGTCACTCCTCGTTGTCCGGTCGGGCGTGCTTCTCGGGCTCCCTCTCCCGTTCGGCCTCCTGCGCCATGAGGTCCAGCCTGGCCCTGGTCCGTGCACGGGAGCGTGAGCGGACGCCGCTCAGCTGGTCGAGGGCGAACACGCACAGCGCCGACCAGACCAGGGCGAAGCCGATCCAGCGGGCGAGCGGCATCTCCTCGCCCTGGACGAGCCAGCCGATGAAGAACATCATGGTCGGGGCGATGTACTGGAGCATGCCGATGATGCTCAGGGGCACCTGGCGGGCGGCCACGCCGAAGAGCAGCAGGGGCAGGGCGGTCACGAACCCGCCGCCGACCAGCAGCGCCGTGTGGGCGGGCGACACCGAGAACGCGGTCCCGGCCCCCGTGGCCTCCAGGTAGACCACGAAGCCCAGCGCCGGCAGGAACATCACCAGCGTCTCGACGGTCAGGCTCTGCATCCCGTCGAGGTCGACGTACTTCTTGACCGCGCCGTACGCGGCGAACGAGGAGGCCATGAGCAGCGCGAGCCACGGCGTCACGCCGTAGCCGACCGTCATCACGGCCACGGCGAGGACGCCCAGGCCGACCGCCACCCACTGGGCCGTGCGCAGCCGCTCGGAGAACAGCAGCACCCCCAGGCACACCGACATCAGGGGGTTGATGAAGTACGCCAGGGAGGCCTGGAGGGTCTGCTCCACGGAGACGGAGTAGATGAACCCCCACCAGTTGAGGGAGATCAGGACGGCCGCGGCGGCGACGGGCAGGAGGCGCCGGGGGCTGCGGAGCACGGCGGGGAGCCAGGACCAGCCCCGGCGGGCGAACAGGAGGATGACGCACATCGCCAGCAGGGCCCACACCATGCGGTGGGCGAGGATCTCGCTGGGTTCGGAGGCGGAGAGGAACGGCCAGTACAGGGCCGCGAAGCCCCACAGGAGGAAGGCGCTTGCCCCGAGGGCGACGCCGCGGTTGGATTCCGGCACGTACGCAATGGTAGGACGAATCCTCGGGCGTGTCTGCCTCATATCGGGCGATACCCGGACTCGTGAGACGGGTCATGCTCCCAGTGGTCGGGGTGGTCGGGGGGCGCCATCGACCGCCCGCCCGGGCAGACCTTCGACGCCGGGCCGCGGGCGGGGAGGGGGCGCGCCCGTGCCGGGCCGGTCGGGGGGAGGTCCTCCGCGCCGCAGGAAGGGGCCCGCCCGCCCCGGTCGCGGCGGGGTCGTCCACAGGCGGGAACAGGGTCGTGCGCCGCGCCCTCGCCGCGGATAGCCTGGGGTCATGTTCGGGAGAAAAGCGACCATGGTCGACCCAGCGCGTGCCCTGCCCGGCCGGGACACCCCGATGCCGGTGCACGCGGTGCACACCGTGCTCGGCACGCCACTCACCCCGCCCTACCCCGAGGGGAGCGAGATCGCCGACGTGGCGATGGGCTGCTTCTGGGGGGCCGAGCGGATCTTCTGGCGCCTCGGCGCCGAGCGCGGCATCGTCACCACCGCGGTCGGCTACGCGGGCGGCTACACGCCCAACCCCACCTACGAGGAGGTCTGCTCCGGCCTGACCGGGCACACCGAGGTCGTGCGGGTGGTGTTCGATCCCAGCCGGATCACCTACCCGGAGGTCCTCAAGGCCTTCTGGGAGGGCCACGACCCGACCCAGGGGCTGCGCCAGGGCAACGACGTCGGCAGCCAGTACCGCTCGGCGATCTACTACCACGACGAGGCCCAGAAGGCCGTCGCCGAGGCCACGCGCGACGCCTTCCAGCCGGTGCTGACCGCCGCCGGGTACGGCCCGATCACCACCGAGATCGCGCCGCTCAAGGCCTTCTACTTCGCCGAGGAGTACCACCAGCAGTACCTGTCCGACGCCAAGAACCCCAACGGGTACTGCGGCATCGGCGGTACGGGCACCAGCTGCCCCATCGGCGTCGTGGGCTAGCCGTCCGGGACGGGCCCGGCCGCAGGAGCGCGGCCGGGCGGGGTCCCGGTGCGCCGGAGCCGTCCGACCGCGGCCGGGCCCCTGTGTCCGCCTCGGCCCGCGACCGGGTGAGGGGCCTCGCCGTCCCGGGGCCGCGCACGCCAGCGGTCCCGGCCGCCTGCCTCCCCACGGTGTGGAGTTCGCCTTGCCCACGCCCCGGGGCAACTTGCCGGAACCGCAATTTTTAGTGCCATAAGTGGAGATCCTGTCGAGACTGGGCGCACCTCGACAGAAAGAGCCCCCATGAGCACCGACCAAGCGACCACGTCCGGGGACGGCGTCCGCGCCCCCGGACCGACAACCACCCCGCGGCCGTCCCCGTGCGGCCTCCTCCGATCCGCGCGGGCGACGGTGGCCCTCCTGCTCGCCCTCCTGCTCATGGTCGGCGCCGCGGCCTGCGCCACGCCGGCCCCCGAGGAGGAGGTTCCCCCCTACGCGGCCGCCACCCGGGGCGACCCCGAGTTCGAGGGCACGTTCCGGCACGAGTTCGCCGACGTCGACGGGGTCCGCATGCACTACGTGACCGGCGGCAGCGGCACGCCGCTGGTGCTGATCCACGGCTGGCCGCAGACCTGGTACGGCTGGTGGTCGATCATGCCCGAACTCGCCGAGCACCACACCGTCTACGCCGTCGACCTCCCCGGACTGGGCGACAGCGCCGGTTCGCCGACCGGTTACGACAAAGCCACTCTGGCCGGGTACGTACACACCCTGATCGCCGACGAGCTCGGGGTGGACGACGCCGCTGTCGTCGGGCACGACCTCGGAGCCGCGGTGGCCTTCCAGTACGCCGCCCGGTTCCCCGAGGACACCGAACACCTCGGCTACCTCGACCTGCCGCTCCCCGGACCCGGGATCGACGCGTCCGCCTACCGCTCGATGAGCTGGCACATCGCCTTCCACTCCCAGCCCGAGGTCCCCGAGACGGTGGTCGGCGACGACGTCCGCGACTACCTGGCGCTGTTCTACCCCCAGGTCTCCTTCAACGGGACGGCGTTCGGGGGCACCTCGGACCGGTCCCCGTTCACCGAGGCCGAGATCGACGAGTACGCGCGGACCTACTCCAGGCCCGAGGCCCTCACCGGCGGTTTCGACCTCTACCGCACCCTCGACGAGGACGTCCGCGACACCGTTGAGGCGGAACCGGTCGACGTCCCGGCCCTGGTCATGACCGCCCAGGGGCAGCTCGACCCGGTCCGGGCCACCGTGGACACGCGCATGACCGACATCGTGCGCGCGGTGGAGGTGCCGGACGCGGGGCACTGGCTCGTCGAGGAGAACCCCGAGTTCGTCACCGCGGAGCTGCTCCGCTTCCTCGACGGGTGACCCGGCCCCGGGGCGGCGTTCCGGCACGTCGCCAGGGCGCCCGCGCCGGTGCGCCGCCCGGGCCCCGCCCGCCCCGGAGGGCGCGCGGGGCCCTTGGTACCCTTCCGGGGCCAGTCGTACCACCTAGGTGGTCAGGGAATCCGGTGCGAATCCGGAGCTGACGCGCAGCGGTGTGGGGGACGGGCGGGGTACACGAGCCACTGGGGCACGCGCGCGGACGGAAGCGCCCGCGCGCACCGCCCTGGGAAGGCACCCCGTCCGGACGAACCCGAGTCCGAAGACCTGCTGGCCCCTCCGCGTCGAGTGCGCGGAGGCGCATCCATGCCAGGCTCCGCGTTCGAGTCCCGACACCTGAGGCATACCCATGTCGCGCCACGCCCTCCTGTCCTCCGCCCTCCCCTCCCTCGCCCTCCTGCTCGCCCCCGTCCTCGCCCTCACCGCCTGCGGCCCGCAGGACGACCGGGGCGGCGACGGCACCGAAGCGGCCGCCGGGTCCGGCTACCCCCGCACCGTCGACAACTGCGGCCACGAGGTCACCCTCGACGCGCCCCCGCAGCGGGCGGTCTCCCTCAACCAGGGCACCACCGAGATCCTCCTCTCCCTGGGCCTGGAGGACCGGGTGGTCGGCACCGCCACCTGGACCGACCCGATCATGGAGGGCCTGGAGGAGGCCAACGGGGACATCCCGCGGCTGGCCGAGAACAACCCCTCCTTCGAGCGGGTCCTGGAGGCCGAGCCCGACCTCGTGACCGCCTCCTTCGTCTCCACACTCGGCGCCGGCGGGGTCGCCACCCGCGAACAGTTCGAGGAGCTGGGCGTGCCCTCGTACGTCTCCCCGACCGACTGCGCCGCGGGCAAGGACAACGAGGGCGGCGGGGACGGCTCCCGGAGCGAGCCGCTCACCCTGGACGCCGTCTACGGCGAGATCCACGACCTGGCCGAGATCTTCGGCGTGGAGGAACGCGGGGAGGAGCTCGTCGGGGAGCTCCGGGACCGGGTGGGCGCCGCGACCGAGGACCTGGAGGTCGAGGACGTCTCCCTCATGTACTGGTTCGCCAACGCGCAGTCGCCCTACCTCGCGGGCTGCTGCGGCGCCCCCGGCGCCATCACCGGCGCCGTCGGCGCGCAGAACGCCTTCGACGACACCCACAGCGAATGGCCCCAGATCAACTGGGAGACCGTCGCGGACCGCGACCCCGACGTCATCGTGCTCGGCGACCTGACCCGCGACTCCCAGACCGCGGAGAGCGCGGCGGCCAAGATCGAGTTCCTGGAGGACAACCCGGCCACCCGCAACCTCACCGCCGTGCGGGAGGAGCGGTACGTCCTGCTCAGCGGCCAGGCGATGAACCCCTCGATCCGCACGGTCGAGGGCATCGAACTGGTCGCCGACGGCCTGCGCGAGCTCGGGTACGCCCGTTGAGCGGTGCGCGCCCGGCGCTGCTCGTCACCTCCGGCCTGCTGCTCCTCGGCCTGTCGGTCTCGGTCGCCGTCACCATCGGGCCCGCCGACCTCACCCCCGCCGAGGTCTGGAGGTCGGCCGCCGCCCGGTTCGGGTGGGGCGAAAGCCCCCTGACGCGGTTGCGCGAGGGCATCGTGTGGAACCTGCGCATGCCCCGCACCCTGCTCGCCGCGGTCTGCGGGGCCGGCCTGGCCGTGTGCGGCGCGGTCATGCAGTCCCTGCTCCGCAACCCGCTGGCGGACCCCTTCGTGCTCGGGGTCTCCTCCGGCGCCTCCACCGGGGCGGTCCTCGTGACCGTGCTCGGCTGGGGCGCCGGAGCGGTCTCGCTCCCGGCGGGGGCCTTCGCGGGCGCCCTGCTCTCCTTCGGCATGGTGATGCTGCTCAGCCACAGCCTCGGCGGGAGCATGGACCGCGTCGTGCTGTCCGGGGTCGCGGCCATGCAGCTGTTCTCGGCGCTGACCTCGTTCATCGTGCTGACCTCGGCGGACGCCGACACCACGCGCGCGGTGCTGTTCTGGCTGCTGGGCTCCCTCGGCGGCGCCGGATGGACCGACGTGCTCCTGTGCGCCGCGGTGCTGTGCCTCGTGCTCGCCGTCTGCCTCGCCCACACCACCACCCTGGACGCCTTCGCCTTCGGCGAGGAGGCCGCGGCGAACCTGGGCGTCCGGGTGGGCCGGGCCCGCGTGCTGCTGCTGAGCGCCACCGCACTGCTCACGGCGGTGCTGGTCAGCTCCACGGGCGCGATCGGGTTCGTGGGCCTGGTCCTGCCGCACGCCGCACGGGCCCTCACCGGCTCCTCCCACGCCCGGCTGCTGCCGGTCACCGCGCTGGCGGGGGCGGTCTTCCTGGTGTGGGTGGACACGGTCGCCCGGACCGCGCTGGACCCGCAGGAGATCCCGGTGGGGGTGGTCACCTCCCTCATCGGGGTGCCCGCCTTCATCGCCGTGCTGTACCGAGTGAGGAGGAAGACGTGAACCACCCGGTCCGGGACCCGGGGGAGGGGCTGCGCGCCGACCGGGTCAGCCTCGGGATCGGCGGCCGTCTCGTGCTCGACGGCGTCACCCTCGCCACCCGCCCCGGTGAGACCGTCGGCCTGCTGGGACCCAACGGGTCGGGCAAGTCCACCCTGCTGCGGCTGCTCGCCGGGGTGCTCGCCCCCTCCGCCGGGGCGGTCACCCTGGACGGCCGGCCGCTGGACCGGGTCGGCCGCCGGGCCGTGGCACGGCGGGTGGCCACCGTCCAGCAGCAGGCGCACACCCAGACCGAGCTGACGGTCCGCGAGGTGGTGGCCCTGGGACGCATCCCGCACCGCCGGTCCTGGACGCCCATGACCCCGGCCGACCTGGAGGCCGTGGCGCGGGCGCTGGAGCGCACCGGACTGGCGGACCGGGCCGACCAGTCCTGGCACACCCTGTCCGGCGGCGAACGCCAGCGCGCCCAGATCGCCCGGGCCCTGGCCCAGGAACCCGGTGAGCTCCTGCTCGACGAACCCACCAACCACCTCGACATCCAGTACCAGCTCGACCTGATGGAGCTGGTCACGGGCCTGCCGGTGACCACCGTGATCGCCCTGCACGACCTCAACCTGGCGGCGATGTACTGCGACCGCCTGGTCGTGCTCCGGGACGGCCGGGCGGTCGCCGGGGGCACGCCCTCCGAGGTCCTGACCTCCGACCTCATCGGAGAGGTGTACGGGGTCCCGGCCGAGGTCACCCCGGGGGCCGACGGCCCGGTGGTCCGCTTCCTGCGCCGGGGCGCCGTCCCCCCGGGGCGGGCCGACCGCTCCTGACGTCCCCGCCGGGACCGGAGGAGGGGCTCCCGGCTACAGTGTGAATCCTTTGCCCGTGGTACAGGAACCCGGTGAGATTCCGGGGCGGTTCCGCCACTGTGACACCCCGACGAGGGGTGCAGCCAGACACTGGCCCGGGCAGTCCGACCGCCGACGGGGCGAGAACCCCGAGGGAGGAGCCCGGCCATGACGGTCCGGATCGCTCTGCTGTCCACGTCCGACACCGACCTGCTGTCCGCGCGGGCCAGCGGCGCCGCCTACCTGTGGGCCAACCCGTCCCGCGCCTCCGACGCCGAACTCACCGGCGCCGTCGGGCGCGCCGACCTCGTGGTGGTGCGCCTGCTGGGCTCCTCGCACGACCTGTGGCCCGGTCTGGCCGCCGTCCGCGAGCGGGGCACGCCCCTGGTGGTCCTCAGCGGCGAGCAGCAGCCCAGCGCCGAGCTCATGGAGCACTCCACCGTGCCCATCGGGGTGGCGACCGAGGCCCACCGCTACCTGGCCGAGGGCGGTCCGGCCAACCTCGGCCGCCTGCACGCCTTCCTGTCGGACACCGTGCTGCTGACCGGGGAGGGGTTCGAGCCCCCGTCGGCGCTCCCGCCGTGGGGCTTCGCCGAGCGCGAGCGGCCGCACGGCCAGGGCCTCCCCGAGGTGGGAATCCTCTACTACCGGGCCCACGAGGCGGGCGGCAACACGGCGTTCGCGCACGCCCTGGCCGACGCCGTCGACGCGACCGGCCGGGCCGTGGGCGTCCCCGTCTTCGCCGGGTCGCTGCGCTCGGCCCCCGACGACCTCTACGAGGCGCTCGGCGGCTTCGACGCCCTGGTGGTCACGGTCCTCGCGGCGGGCGGCAGCGTGCCCGCGTCCGCGAGCGCGGGCGGCGACGACGAGGCCTGGGACGTGGAGCGCATGGCCGCCCTGGACGTCCCCGTCCTCCAGGGCCTGTGCCTGACCAGCTCACGCGCGGACTGGGAGGGTTCCGACGACGGGGTCACCCCGCTCGACTCGGCCACCCAGATCGCCATCCCCGAGTTCGACGGCCGCATCATCACGGTGCCGTTCTCCTTCAAGGAGATCGACAGCGACGGGCTGCCCCGCTACGTCGCCGACCCCGAGCGCTGCACGCGGCTGGCCGGGACCGCCGTCGCCCACGCCCGGCTCCGGCACGTGCCGCCCGCCGAGAAGCGGATCGCCGTGGTCCTGTCCGCCTATCCCACCAAGCACGCGCGCATCGGCAACGCCGTCGGGCTCGACACCCCCCGCTCCCTGGTGCGCCTGCTGCGCCGCCTGCGCCGGGAGGGCTACGACCTGGGCGCGCCCGACGCCCTTCCCGGCCTGGACCTGCCCGACGAGACCGAGGCGGGCGACGCCCTGATCCACGCCCTGATCGCGGCGGGCGGCCAGGACGAGGACTGGCTGACCTCCGTCCAGCTCACCGAGGCCCACGTGCGCATCACCCCCGAGCAGTACGCCGCCTGGACCCGGGACCTGGACCCGGCGCTGAAGGAGGCGATGACCGAGGCGTGGGGCGCCGCACCCGGCAAGCTGTACGTGAACGAACAGGGCGAACTCGTGCTGGCCGCCCTCCGGGCGGGCAACGTCGTCGTGCTGGTCCAGCCCCCGCGCGGTTTCGGCGAGAACCCGATCGCGATCTACCACGACCCCGACCTGGCCCCCAGCCACCACTACCTGGCGGCCTACCGCTGGCTGGAGCACGGGTTCGGCGCGCACGCCGTCGTGCACCTGGGCAAGCACGGCTCCCTGGAGTGGCTGCCCGGGAAGAACGCCGCGCTCTCCGCCGGCTGCGCCACCGACGCGGCCCTGGGCGACCTCCCGCTGGTCTACCCGTTCCTGGTCAACGACCCGGGGGAGGGGGCCCAGGCCAAGCGCCGGGCCCACGCCACGGTCGTCGACCACCTCATCCCCCCGATGGCCCGGGCCGAGAGCTACGGCGACATCGCACGCCTGGAGCAGCTCCTCGACGAGCACGCCAACATCGCGGCGATGGACCCGGCCAAGCTGCCCGCGGTCCGCGGCGAGATCTGGGCCCTGATGCGCGCCGCCGAGATGCACCGCGACCTCGGTCTGGACGAGCGGCCCGGCGACGAGGAGTTCGACGACTTCCTGCTGCACGTCGACGGCTGGCTGTGCGAGATCAAGGACACCCAGATCCGCGACGGCCTGCACGTGCTGGGGGCGGCGCCGGAGGGCACGGCCCGGGTGAACCTGGTCCTGTCCGTGCTCCGCGCCGCCCAGGTCTGGGGAGGCGTGGGCGGCGCGGTGCCCGGCCTGCGGGCCGCCCTCGGCCTCAAGGAGGACGCGCCCACCCAGGAGGTCGACGCGGTGGAGGCGCTGGCACGCGGCCTCGTCGAGCGCATGGAGGCCGCAGGGTGGGACCCGGCGGCCGCGCAGGACCTGCACGACGACCCCGGGGTGCGCCGCGTCCTGGAGTTCGCCGCCGAGCAGGTCGTCCCCCGGCTGGCCCGCACCACCGACGAGATCGACCACGTCCTGCACGCCCTGAACGGCGGTTTCGTCCCGGCGGGCCCGTCCGGCTCCCCGCTGCGCGGACTGGTCAACGTGCTGCCGACCGGCCGCAACTTCTACACGGTCGACCCGCGCGCGGTCCCCTCCCGGCTCGCCTGGCAGACCGGCCAGGCCATGGCGGAGTCCCTGCTGCGCCGCCACCTGGACGAGACCGGCGCCTACCCGGAGTCGGTCGGCCTGTCGGTGTGGGGCACCTCCGCGATGCGCACCTCCGGCGACGACATCGCCGAGGTCCTGGCCCTGCTCGGGGTCCGGCCCGAGTGGGACGAGGCCTCCCGGCGGGTCGGCCGGCTCCACGTGGTGCCGCTGGAGGAGCTGGGGCGTCCGCGCATCGACGTCACGGTGCGCATCTCCGGCTTCTTCCGCGACGCCTTCCCGCACGTGGTCGCCATGCTGGACGACGCGGTCGGCCTCGTCGCCGGGCTCGACGAGCCGGACGAACAGAACTACGTGCGCGCCCACACCAACGCCGACCTGGCCGAGCACGGCGACCGGCGCCGCGCCACCACCCGGATCTTCGGCTCCGCCCCCGGCTCCTACGGCGCGGGCATCCTCCAGGTCGTGGAGTCCGGCAACTGGCGCGACGACCGCGACCTCGCCGAGGTCTACACGGCCTGGGGCGGTTTCGCGTACGGCCGCGACCTCGCCGGCGTGCCCGCGGCCGACGACATGCGGACCAACTACCGCCGGATCAAGGTCGCCGCGAAGAACATCGACAGCGCCGAGCACGACATCGCCGACTCCGACGACTACTTCCAGTACCACGGCGGCATGATCGCCACCGTGCGCGCCCTCAGCGGGGCCGACCCCAAGGCCTACGTCGGCGACTCCACCTCGCCCGACGCGGTGCGCACACGGCCCCTGGCGGACGAGACCGCCCGCGTGTTCCGGGCCCGGGTGGTCAACCCCCGCTGGATCGCGGCCATGCGGCGGCACGGCTACAAGGGCGCCTTCGAGCTGGCCGCGACCGTCGACTACCTGTTCGGCTTCGACGCCACGGCCGGGGTCGTGCACGACTGGATGTACGAGAAGCTCGCCGCCGAGTACGTCCTGGACGCCGAGACCCAGGAGTTCCTGCGCCGCTCCAACCCCTGGGCGCTGCACGGCATCGTCGAGCGCCTGCACGAGGCCGCGCGGCGCGGGCTGTGGGCGGAGCCGGACCCGGCCACCCTGGAGGCCCTCACCGAGGTCTACCTGGAGGTCGAGGGGGACCTGGAGGAGCGGTCCGAGTGAGGGTGCGGATCCTGGGGATCGGCATGGGCCCCCACCACGTCACCGGCGAGGTCGCCGAGGCCCTCCGGGACTGCGACTACGCGGTGGCCGTCGACAAGGGGGCGGACGACGGGCTGCTCGCCCTGCGCCGGGCCGTCTGCGACGCCTTCGGCGTCCCGCTGGCCACCGTGGCCGACCCCGAGCGCGACCGCGACGACCCCGCCGACTACCCGGCGGCGGTCGCCGACTGGCACGAGGCCCGCGTGGCCGCCTTCGAACGGGTGCTCGGCGAGCGCGGCGGCACCGCGGCCTTCCTGGTCTGGGGCGACCCCTCGCTGTACGACTCCACCCTGCGGATCGTCGCGCGGATCGCCGAGCGCGGGAACGTCGGCGTGGACTACGACGTGCTGCCCGGGATCAGCGCGCCCCAGGTCCTGGCCGCCCGGCACCGGATCGTGCTGCACGAGGTCGGCCGTCCGGTGCACGTGACCCCGGCGCGGCGGCTGGGCGAGGCCGTCGAGGCGGGGCAGGACAACATCCTCGTCATGCTCGGCGGACGGCACGGGTTCGAAGGCCTGGAGGACTGGTCCCTCTGGTGGGGGGCCAACCTGGGCGCCGACTCCGAGGAACTGGTCGCCGGACGCGTGGGCGAGGTACTGCCCGAGATCGCGGCGGCCCGCCGGAGGGCCAGGGAGAGGGCCGGCTGGATGATGGACACCGCGCTGCTGAGGAGGCCGGAGTGACAGGGCTCCTGGTCGCCGGGACCACCTCCGACGCGGGCAAGAGCGTGGTCACCACCGCCCTGTGCCGGGCCTTCGCCCGCCGGGGCGTGCGGGTGGCGCCGTACAAGGCGCAGAACATGTCCAACAACTCGATGGTCTGCCACGGCCCGGACGGGCGCCCGGCGGAGATCGGCCGCGCCCAGTGGGTGCAGGCGCTGGCCGCCCGCGCCCTCCCCGAACCCGCGATGAACCCGGTGCTGCTCAAACCGGGCAGCGACCGGCGCAGCCACGCCGTCCTGCTCGGCCACCCCGCCGGGGAGGTGTCCTCCTCCGACTGGGAGGCGGGGCGGCGCCACCTGGCCGAGGCCGCGCACGCCGCCTTCGACGACCTGTCCGCGCGCTACGACGTCGTCGTCGCCGAGGGCGCGGGCAGCCCCGCCGAGATCAACCTGCGCGCGGGCGACTACGTGAACATGGGCCTGGCCCGCCACGCGGGGATGCCCGTGGTCGTGGTCGGCGACATCGACCGGGGCGGGGTGTTCGCCGCGATGTACGGGACGGTGGCGCTGCTGGAGCCCGAGGACCAGGCCCTGATCGCCGGTTTCGCGGTCAACAAGTTCCGTGGCGACCACGCCCTGCTCCGGCCGGGGCTGGACGATCTCGAACGGATCACCGGCCGCCGGGTGTTCGGGACCCTGCCGTGGGACCCGGGGCTGTGGCTGGACTCCGAGGACGCCCTCGACCTGGAGGGACGGCGGGCCGACGGGGAGGCGGCGCTGCGGGTGGCGGTGGTGCGCCTGCCCCGGATCAGCAACTTCACCGACGTGGACGCGCTCGGCCTGGAACCCGGGCTCGACGTGGTCTTCGCCTCCGGTCCGCGCGACATCGCCGACGCCGACCTCGTGGTGCTGCCGGGCACCCGTTCCACCCTCGCCGACCTGGCCTGGCTGCGCTCGCGCGGACTGGACACGGCGATCACCGGACACGTCCGCCGCGGACGCCCGCTGCTCGGCGTCTGCGGCGGCTTCCAGATGCTCGGGCACACCGTCACCGACCCCGAGGGGGTCGAGGCCGCCCCCGGGGCGTCCGCCGAGGGGCTGGGCCTCCTCGACGCGCGCACCGAGTTCACCGCCGACAAGGTCCTCCGCCTGCCGGAGGGGAAGGCCCTGGGCGCGCCCGCGAGCGGTTACGAGATCCACCACGGCCGGATCACGGTGGGCGGGGGCGCGGAGGAGTTCCTGGGCGGGGCGCGTTCGGGCAACGTCTTCGGGACCATGTGGCACGGCAGCCTGGAGGGCGACGCCTTCCGGGCGGCCTTCCTCGCCCGGACGCTGGGGTACGGGCCGTCCGGGACGGACTTCCCCGCGGCGCGCGAGCGGCGCATGGACCTGCTCGCCGACCTGGCGGAGCGGTACCTGGACGTCGACGCCCTGCTCGGGCTGGCCCTCGACGGGGCTCCCGCCGGTCTGGCCGTGCTCGGTCCGGGAGCCTCCCTCCCGTCACCCTCCACCACCCTCAACGGACGGCCTGCGGCCGCGGTGCCTCCCTCTTCGTCACCCTCCACCACCCTCGACGGACGCCTTCGGCACAGCCCTTCTTCTGTGCGGCTCCTGCTCCTGGGGGGTACGTCCGAGGCCCGTGAACTGGCCGCCCTGCTGGTCGGGGCGGGCGTGGACGTGACCACGTCGCTGGCCGGCCGGGTGGCCCGGCCGCGCCTGCCGGTGGGGAAGGTGCGGATCGGCGGGTTCGGGGGAGTGCCCGGACTGCGCGCCGCCCTGGCCGACTACGACGCGGTCGTGGACGCCACCCACCCCTTCGCGCTCGGCATGACCGCCAACGCGGCCGCCGCCTGCACGGACCTGCCGCTGCTGCGGTTGGAGCGGCCGGGGTGGGAGCCCGACCCGGCCTGGCACCACGCCGACACCCACGAGGAGGCGGCTGAGCTGGCGGCCGGGCTCGGCGAGCGGCCGTTCGTGACGGTCGGCCGCCAGGAGCTGGCCCGCCTCGTGCCCGCCCTGGGCGGGCACGCGGTCCTGGCCCGGGTGGTGGACGTGCCCGGACTCGAACTCCCCGCCGCCTGGCGGCTGGTGACCAGCCGGGGGCCGTACCACCTCGACGGTGAGCTGGAGCTGATGGCCGGGCACCGGGCGGACGTGCTCGTCACGAAGGACTCCGGGGGAACCTACACCTGGCCGAAGATGGAGGCCGCCGCCCGGCTCGGCGCCCCGGTCGTGGTGGTGCGGCGCCCGCCCGGCCCCCGGGGCGTGCCCACCGTCCACGACGTGGCGGACGCCTTCGACTGGGTGACCGGCCTGGGCGGGTCCCCGAGGGAAGTCCCCCGGGTCAACCCCTGAGGGCGATGCGTGCCCGGGCGTCGGCCGGACAACCCCCTCTCCCCCGGCCCGGCGCTCCCGGGACCCGTCGGGACCGCCGGGACCGCCCGCCGACGACCCGGCCACCGCCTTCATCCCGGTGAGCGCTCCGGAACGCGCCGGACGCCGCGGGGGCGACGAAGGGTCCTGTGGATGACCCACTCGGCCACCACCATGTTGATCGCCCACCCCGCTCCCATGAGCAGACCCCTGCTGAGCTCGTCGTACTCACCGACCAGGAGTGTCCAGGGCACGTGGGTCAGCACCTGCGTCCCGGCCCCCTGCCCGATCGCGTAGGCGCGGATCATCCAGGCGCCGTGCCGGGCGAACTCCCGGCGCCGCGCCGCCACGAAGCCCAGGACCAGGGCTGCGGCCATGGCCGTCCCGAGCACCAGCCGCTGCACAGTGAGGAAGCCCGTGTCGATCGCCGGAACCGCGTAGAACAGCGTCATCCACACTCCCGACAGCGCGGCGATCAGCCCCAGGGGGACGAGTATCCGGCCGGAGACCCTGTGCCAGCGGGGACGTCGGCGGCGCAGTGTCGAGGAGAACTGGAAGGCGCCCAACAGGCAGTAGGGGCTCGCGGTGAGGATGTGCAGCACGACGGGCAGGGGCGAGGCGGCGAAACGGGCGTTGTCGGCGGTGACCGGCGCGCCGGTGGCCAGCTCGCCGAGGCGGAAGGCCCCGGCGATGAGGGGGACGACGCTCAGCACGATCAGGAGGGCGATCACGGTCCACTCGGCCCGGGCCGGGGGTCTCACGGTGGTGGTCATGCCCCGATCGTGGCCGTCGGGAGGGGGCCCGCACATCGGAGGAGGGGCCCGGTTCCGCTCGGCCGAAAGTACGGGTGCCGCACCGTACTACCGGCCCCGGCGCCCCCGCACGCGGCCGGTCTCGTAGGCCCACATGGCGATCTCGACGCGGTTGCGGGCCCCGAGCTTGGCCATCAGGCTCGTGATGTGGGTCTTCACCGTGCTCAGCGCGATGTGGAACTCCTCGCCGATCTCGGTGTTGGTACGACCGTGCGCCACGGCGGCGAGGACCTGCTCCTCCCGGCCGGTCAGGGGCTGCAGGGGCTGGGCCGGGGGCCCGGTCGGCCCGGAACCGGCGAACGCGTCGAGCAGCCGGGCGGTCACGCTCGGGGCGATGAGCGCCTCACCCGCCGCGGCGGCGTGCACGGCCCGGGTGAGCAGGTCGGTACCGGCGTCCTTGAGCAGGAACCCCCGGGCACCCGCCCTGAGGGCGGCGTAGACGTACTCGTCGAGATCGAAGACGGTGATGACGACCACGGCGAGGGGGTCCTCGACCTCCGGTCCGGCGAGGGCGCGGGTCGCCTCCACACCGTCGAGGACGGGCATCCGGATGTCGAACAGGCACACGTCCGGGCGCAGCCGCCGCCCCAGTTCCACGGCCTCGCGCCCGTCGGCGGCCCGGCCGACCACCTCGATGCCGGGTTGGGCGTCCAGGATCATGGACAGGCCGGTACGCACGATCTCCTGGTCGTCGGCCACGACCACCCGGATACTCACGCGGGCGCCCCCGAACGGGGCAGCACGGCGGTCACGGTCCAGCCCCCGTCAGGGTTCGGGGCCGCTTCGCAGGTGCCTCCGAGCAGTTCGGCGCGCTCCGCCATGCCGATGATCCCGTACCCCGGCGGAGCGGCCGGTCGCAGGCGGCCGGTGTCACCGTCGTCGCTCACACTCAGGCGCACCGAGGCGTCGTCGGCGTCGACGCGGACCCTGACGAGGCCGGCGTCGCGGGCGTGGCGCCGGGCGTTGGTGACCGACTCCCGGGCCAGGCGGTGGAGAGCGGCCGTGACCGCCGGTGCGAGGTCGTGGAGAGCGCCGCCGATCTCCACCTCCACGGCCGGGCCGGGTCCGGCCCGGCAGGCGAGTTCCTCCAGGTCACCGAGGTGAGGGCTGGGCGCCCGTTCGGCGGGTTCGCCCCGGCGCAGGGCGCGGACCATGGTGCGCATCTCGCCCAGGGCGCGCGAGGCCTCGGACTCGATCACCGCGAGGGCCTCGACGGCGGCCTCCGGCCTGGTCCGGGCGACCGCCTGCCCGGCCTGGGCGCGGATCGCCATGGCCGAGACGTGGTGGGCGATGGTGTCGTGCAGTTCACGGGCGATGTCTTCGCGTTCGAGCAGTCGGGCGCGGTCGATCTCGCGCGCCCTGGCCCTGCCCCGGTACCGCAGCGCCGCGCCGAGGGCGCCGGTGGCGAACAGGACGGCGGCACCGCCCAGGAGGTCCGCCGCCTGCGCCGCGTCGAGGAACAGGTCGACGGAGGAGGACAGGAGGACGATCGCGGCCCCCGCCGCGACCTCCCTGCCGGACCCCCACCGCACCAGCGCGTAGGGCAGTGCCAGGAAGTACACCGTCGTGTACATCTGCCCGGCCCCTCCACCGGTCGCCAGGGTGAGCACGATCGCGCTGCCGAAGACCGCCGCGACCACGAGCAGCGGGCGGGTCCGCCGCCACAGCAGGGCGGGGGCCAGGCCGGCGACCACCGCGACGGTCGGGACCGGCCAGGGCAGGTCCGGCCGCAGGGCGCCTTCGGTCAGCGCCGCCAGTGCGCACACCACGACGAGGGCCCCGTCCCACCACGTGGGCCCCCGAGCGCCGGGAGGGCGGGGTTCGTTCCACAGGGAACGGAGTAAGCCGTGCACGGCATCAGGCTAGCCGGACCGCTCCTCCGGCGGATCGGCCGAAAGTCGGAGGAGAGGTCGCCCGGGTGGACGTTCCGCTACTCCGCAGACAGGGCGGCGAGCAGCTTCCGTGTGGTCTCGGGCGGGCGCACGGCCACGCGCACCCAGTCGGCGTCCAGACCCGGGAAGGTGTCGGCCCGGCGTACGGCGATGCCCTGTTCGCGCAGCCGCGCGTGGACCCCCTCGCCCGCCTTCACCAGCACGAAAGGCGCCCGGGAGGGCACGAACCCGATCCCCGCTCCGCGCAGCCCCGCCTCCAGGCCGGTGCGCCACTCACCGAACTCCGCCGCGCGGCGCTCCGCCTCCGCGCCCGCCTCCTCGCCCGTGCAGGCGACGGTGGCGGCGATCGCGGGCGCCGACACCGACCAGGGCGTCTGCACCCGGGCCAGACCGCGCACGACGGCCTCGTCGCCGACCGCGTACCCGGCGCGGATACCCGGGACCGACCAGTGCTTGGTGAGACTGCGCAGCACCACCAGGCCCCCGATCCGCTCACCGGCCAAGGACTCCGGCTCCCCGGGCAGGGCGTCCATGAACGCCTCGTCCACCACGACCAGCCGGCCGGGCCGGCACAGCCCGCGCAGCGCCTCGGCCGGGTGCAGGACACCGGTGGGGTTGGTGGGGTTGCCGACCACCACCAGGTCCGCGTCCTCGGGGACGGCGGCGGGATCGAGGGCGAAACCCCGGCTCTCCGGGCAGAGCACGGCGGTGACGGTGTGCCCGGCCTGCTCCAGGGCGGCGTGCGGCTCGGTGAACTGGGGGTGCACGACGACGGGCCGACGCCACGGCCGCAAGCGGGCGACCAGGGTGAACGCCTCTGCCGCGCCCGCCGTCGGCAGGACCTCGGCGGGCCGCCGCGCGTGCCGGCGCGCGACGGCCTCGCGCGCGGGCGCGGGGTCGGGGTAGACGTCCGCGTGGTCCAGGCTCTCGCGCAGGGCCCGGTCGAGCCAGGCGGGCCGTTCCCCCGGATAGACGTTGACCGCGAAGTCGAGCATGCCGCCGCGCGCCTCCACGTCGCCGTGGTGGCGCAGCGGGTCGGCCACCGGTCCGGCGCCGGGGACGGCCGCCGTCCGGGCGGCGGGGGAGGGCACGGCGGGAGCCGGAACCGGAGCCGGTGCTCTGTGCACGGCCTCGGCGAACCTCGCGGCGAGCTGCGGGTGCCCGGCCCAGTGCACGTGCAGGTAGGAGGCGTGCAGGGTCGGGGAGGCGAAGCCCTCCGGCGAGCCGTCGACCACCCAGGCCGGGTGGTCCCCGTGCCCGGGTGTGAGCGCCGTGCGGTGGAACTCGTGGCCGGTGACCCGCTCCCCGGCCCGGGTCAGCAGCGTGTCCCCCGGCGAGACCGCCTCGGGGTAGCGCAGGGTGAGCCGCTCCGTCATGCGGGCGACGGCCGGGACGGCACCCGCCATGGCGTGGCCGTCGAGCGCGCCGGCGAGGTAGAGCAGGCCGGCGCACTCGGCGACCGTCGGGACCCCGCCGCGGACCGCCTCGCGCAGCTCGGCCAGCAGGCCCCGGTTCGCGGCGAGCTCGCCCGCGTACACCTCCGGGAAGCCGCCGCCCAGGTAGAGGCCCCGGGTACCGGCCGGCAGGCCGGCGTCCTCCAGGGGGTCGAACGCGACGACTTCGCACCCGGCGGCCGTGAGCAGCTCCTCGGTCTCGGTGTAGCGGAAGGTGAAGGTCCGGCCCCCGGCCACGGCGACCACCGGGCGCGGGCCCGCGCCCGGGCCCGCCACCTCCGCGGCCGGGTCCCAGGGGCGGGCGTCCAGCGCGGGCGCGGAGCGGGCCGCCTCCAGCAGCGCGTCCAGGTCGACATGGCCCGCGATGTGCTCGCCGAGCCGCTCGACCACCCGTGCCGAGTCCTCCCGCTCCGACGCCGGGACGAGCCCGAGGTGGCGGGACGGGCTGGCGATCCGCTCGTCGCGGGGGATCACGCCGAGGACCGGCAGGCCGACCGAGCGGGTGATCTCGGCGACGTTGCGCGCCGAACCGGCCTTGTTGAGGAGCACGCCGACGACCTCGACCGCCGGGTCGTAGGCGGCCATGCCCGCCACCAGCGCGCCCACCGACCGGGACATGCGGGACACGTCCACGACCAGGACCACGGGCGTGCGGGTCAGGGCCGCGACGTGCGCGGAGGAGGCGAAGCCGTCGGCGCCGATCCGCCCGTCGTGCAGCCCCATCACCCCTTCGACGACGGCCGCGTCCGCGCCCCGGGCCCCGTGCAGGAGCAGCGGCGCCACCCGCTCCTCCCCGACCAGGTGGGGGTCGAGGTTGCGGCCGGGACGGCCGGTGGCCAGGGCGTGGTACCCGGGGTCGATGTAGTCCGGGCCGACCTTGTGGCCGCTGACGGCGAGCCCGGTGTCGCGGAGCGCGGCCATCAGGCCGGCGGCGACCGTGGTCTTGCCCTGCCCGGTCATGGGCGCGGCGACCATCAGCCTCGGCAGGGCCGTCGGCCGTGCCGGGGGCGCCGGCCGGGGCGGCCCCGTCGGCCCCGGGGCCGACGGGGTCCTCACCACTCGATCCCCCGCTGGCCCTTGCGGCCCGCGTCCATCGGGTGCTTGACCTTGGTCATCTCGGTGACCAGGTCCGCCGCCTCCAGGAGTTCGGGGGCGGCGCGGCGGCCCGTGACGATCACGTGCTGGCGGCCCGGACGGTCGCGCAGGGCGGTCACGACGTCCCCGACGTCGACCCACCCCCAGTGGATCGGGTAGGTGAACTCGTCGAGGATGAGCAGGTCGTGCGTCTGCTCGGCGAGCCTGCGCTTGATCTCCGCCCATCCCTCGGCCGCGTCCGCCGCGTGGTCCTCGTCGCTGCCCCGGCGGCGGCTCCAGGACCAGCCCGAGCCCATCTTGTGCCACTCCACGGGACCGCCCTCGCCGGTCTCCTCGTGCAGCCTCCCCAGGCGTTCGAGCACGGTCTGCTCGCCGATGCGCCACTTCGCCGACTTCACGAACTGGAACACCCCGATCCGCCAGCCCTGGTTCCAGCCGCGCAGCGCGAGCCCGAACGCGGCGGTCGACTTGCCCTTGCCGTCCCCGGTGTGGACGGCGAGCACGGGCTGGTTGCGGCGCTGCCGGGTGGTGAGCCCGTCGTCGGGGACGACGGACGGTCTGCCCTGGGGCATCAGGCGGCCCTCTCTCTCACGGCGTTTCCCAAGGCGTCGGCGCTGACCTCGTCGACGGGCAGGTGTTCGGCGCCCATGCGGGCGGCGAGGGCGGCGGCCAGGCCCAGGCGCAGCGGGCCGGACTCGCCGTCCACGACGACGGTGGCCACACCCAGGCCGGCGACGTGGTCGGCGGCCTGCAGCGACCGGCCGACCGCTCCCCGTCCGCCGGTGGCCCGGCCGTCGGTCACCAGGACGAGCAGGGGGCGCTGCCTCGGGTCGCGCAGGCGCTCGCGCCGCAGGACCCGGGCGGCCTCCAGCAGGCCCTCGGCGAGCGGTGTGCGCCCCCCGGCGGGCAGTGCGTCCAGGCGGGCGGCGGCGGTGTCCACCGAACGGGTCGGGGGCAGCACCAGGTCGGCCGCCGTCCCCCGGAAGGTCACGAGCCCGACCTTGTCGCGGCGCCGGTAGGCGTCCAACAGCAGGGACAGGATGGCGGTCTTGACCTCGCCCATGCGCTTGCGCGCCGCCATGGAGCCGGAGGCGTCGACGCAGAACAGCACCAGGTTGCTCTCCTGGCCCTCGCGCACCGCGACGCGCAGGTCGCCGGGGAGCAGGCCGATCCGGCCGCCGCCGTGCGGGCGGGAGGCCGCCGCCCTGACGGTCTCGACCAGGTGGAGCGGGCCGCCGGAACCCCCGCCGGGCGGTGCTGCCCCGATCCGGCGGCCCCGGGCGCCGAGGGCGCGGCTGCGCCGGCCGTCGGCGCCGGTCCCCGTGCCCCGCGCGGTGAACGTCCGGGGGCGGTAGGGGGCGCCCGCCCCGACCGTGGTGCCGGCCGTGGGCTCGGGCCCGGCCCCGTCCCGCTCGGCGTCCCCGCGGTCCCGGGGGGCTTCCGCCTCCCGGGCGTTCTCCGGCCCACGGGGCGGGACGGAGGACCGGTCCGGTTCGCCGGCGCCGACCTCCGGGGGCCGGGAGGGGGCCCCGTCCGCGTCCTCGGGGGCGCCGTCCCCGCCGTCCCCGCCGTCATCGGCGGGGGAAGCGGGGTCGTCGGAGCCGGTGGGGCCGTCGGAGCCGCCCGGCGGCTCGGGGCCGTCCGGCGGCGGCTCCTCGTCCCCCAGGACGCGGTCGAGGAGCTCCTCGTCGAGGCCCGGCGCGTCGAAGGGGTTGCGCCGGCGCCGGTGCGGCAGGGCCAGCAGGGCCGCGCGGCGGATGTCGGCCAGGGAGACCGAGGTCCGGCCCTCCCAGGCGGCGTGCGCCAGGGCCGTGCGCGCGGTCACGATGTCGGCGCGCAGGCCGTCGACCTCGAACGCCGCGCACACCTGCGCGATCTTCAGCAGCGCGGCGTCGGACAGCCGGGCGCGCCGGGCCGTCTCCCGGGCCGCCGCGATGCGCTCGGCGAGGGCCTTCTCGGCCCGGTCGTAGCGTTCGGAGAAGGCGGCGGCGTCGGCGTCGTAGGCCATGCGCCTGCGGACCACCTCCACGCGTGCGGCGGGGTCGGAGGGCGCGGCGACCTCGACGGTCAGCCCGAACCGGTCCAGGAGCTGCGGGCGCAGCTCGCCCTCCTCGGGGTTCATCGTCCCGATGAGCAGGAAGCGCGCGGCGTGCTCCACGGAGAACCCGTCGCGCTCCACGGTCACCCGGCCGGTCGCGGCGGCGTCCAGGAGGAGGTCGACCAGGTGGTCGTGGAGCAGGTTGACCTCGTCCACGTAGAGGAGGCCGCGGTGGCCGCGCGCCAGCAGCCCGGGTTCGTAGGCGACCCGGCCGTGCGTGAGCGCCTGTTCCAGGTGCAGCGAGCCCAGGACGCGGTCCTCGGTGGCGCCCACCGGCAGTTCGACCAGGCGCACCGGGCGGCGCTCCACGGCCGTGCCGGGAGGGAAGGGACCGTCCGGCGACTTCTGCGCGGGGTCGGCGGGGTCGACGGAGAAGCGGTCGCCCCGGTAGACCTCGACCGGGGGCAGGAGGGGGGCCAGGGCCCGCACCGCGGTGGACTTGGCGGTGCCCTTCTGGCCGCGGACCAGGACGCCGCCGATCTCGGGGGAGACGCTGGCCAGGACGAGGGCCAGGCCCAGGTCGTCGAGCGGTTCGGCGTCGCAGCCGACGATCGCCGAGAAGGGATAGTGGGACGTCCGCAATGGCATGTGAGGCTCCCGCTCGTTTCGCCATCGGTCATGGGCGGGTGCGGGGCCGGTCTTCGGACTCACCGAGTCCTCCTGTACGGAGGCTCGGCTCACCGCAGCGGGCCTGTGCCGGATTCTCACCGGGCTTCCCAGATTCTCCCCGGACGCCGTCCCCACCGTTTCCGATGGCTGGGCAGCCGGGGCACCTCGCACCTTCGGCCGCCACGATAGCGTCCTGCCCATGAAGGTCGAGATGTCCCCTCCCCGAATCACCGTCGTCGGCATCGGCGCCGACGGCTGGCCGGGCGTGCCCGAGAGGCTGCGCGGGCTGGTCCTGGCGGCCGACACGGTGCTGGGCGGGCCCAGGCACCTCGCCATGCTGCCGCGGGCACCGGGCCAGCGGCGCCGGGCCTGGCCCTCCCCGCTGCGCGAGGGCCTGCCGGACCTGCTCGCCTCCCTGGAGGGCCGCGCCGTCGTCGCACTGGCCTCCGGCGACCCCCTGGTCTCGGGCATCGGCAGCACGCTGATCGACCTGCTCGGAGCGGACGCGGTGCGCGTGGAACCGGCCGTCTCCTCGGTCGCCCTGGCCCGCGCCCGGATGGGGTGGCCGGCGGAGGGGAGCACGGTGCTGTCCCTGGTGGGGCGAGACCCGCACCTGCTGATGCGCGACCTGGCCCCGGGACGCCGCGTCCTGGTGCTCTCCTCGGACGCCGCCACCCCCGGGACGGTCGCCGCCCTGCTGGTCGGAGCGGGCTACGGCGGCAGCCGGATGACCGTCCTCGGCGACCTGGGGGCGGCCGGGGAGTCGCGGTCGGCGAGCAAGGCCCGCGACTGGCTCGGCTCCCCTCCGGAGGAGGTGCCCCGGCTGCACGTACTGGCGCTGGAGCTCTCCGGGCCGACGGGCCTCGGACTGGTCGCCGGGCTGCCCGACGACGCGTTCGAGCACGACGGCCAGCTCACCAAGCGGGACCTGCGCGCCTCGGCGCTGGCCCGGCTGGCGCCCTCCCCGGGGCAGCACCTGTGGGACGTGGGCGCGGGCGCGGGCTCGGTCGGCATCGAGTGGATGCGCGCCCACCCCTCGTGCACGGCCACGGCGGTGGAGGCCGACGCCGGGCGCGCCGAGCGGATCGGCCGCAACGCCGACAGGCTCGGCGTCCCGGGCCTGCGCGTGGTCGCCGGCCGTGCGCCGGACGCGCTGGAGGGGCTGGCCCCGCCCGACGCGGTGTTCGTCGGCGGCGGCGCGACCCGGCCCGGCGTGCTCGACGCCTGCCTGGAGGCGCTGATACCGGGCGGCCGACTCGTGGTGCACGGGGTGACGCTGGAGACCGAGCGGCTGCTCGCGGACGCCTACCGGCGCCACGGCGGGGAGCTGACCCGCACCGCCGTGGAGACCGCCGCGCCCATCGGCGCGTTCACCGGATGGTCCCCCGCCCGCACCGTCACCCAGTGGAGCCTGGCCACGTCACCCGGAAGCGCCTGACGAGGGGGCGGCGCCCCTGGGCCGCGCGGGGTCGTACAGGTAGGACTCACCGCCCCCCTCGGGGTCGAGCGCCCACCCGACCAGGACCACCGCCGCCTGCCGGAGCCCCGCCTCCTCCACCAGGCCGGCGACGGTGGAGACCGTCCCGCGCAGCACCGCCTCCTCCGGCTGGCTGGCCCGGTACACGACCACCGCGGGACAGTCCGCGCCGTAGGCGGGGACGATCTCGGCCATGAGCTCCCGCACCCGCCGGATCGCCAGGTGCAGCACCAGCGTGGCCCGCGTCGCCGCGAACGCGCCCAGCGCCTCGGTCTCCGGCATCGCCGTCGACCGGGCGCCGGTCCGGGTCAGCACCACCGACTGGGCCACCAGCGGCACGGTCAGCTCTCGGCCCACCAGCGCCGAGGCGGCCGCGTAGGCGGGCACCCCCGGCGTGACGTCCCACGGGACCCCGTGCGCGTCGAGCCTCCGGGTCTGCTCGGCCAGCGCCGAGTACAGCGAGGGGTCCCCGGAGGTCAGCCGTACGACGTCCCGGTCCGCGGCGTGCGCGGCGACCAGGCGTTCGGTGATGCGGTCCAGGTCCAGACCCTGGGTGTCGACCAGTTCCGCGCCGGGGGCGCAGTGGGAGAGGACCCCGGGGTCCAGGTACGTGCCGGGGTAGAGGACGACGTCGGCCGCGTTGAGCATGCGCGTGGCGCGGACGGTGAGCAGGTCGGCGGCTCCGGGCCCCGCCCCCACGAAGTGCACGGTCACGGCTGCACCCACCTCGGCGTCCAGACCCGGCCCGCCCCGGAGACGCGGGTGCCGGAGGCGCCGACGATGAGCAGGCAGCGCATGTCGACTCCGGCGGGGTCGAGCTCCCCGAGCGTGGTCACCGCCAGGGACTCGCCCTCCCTGCCGACGCTCCGTCCGACGACGACCACGGTGTCGGGCTTGCGGTGCTCCAGCAGGACCTCGCGGGCGGCGGCGACCTGCCCGGTCCGCGAGCGCGAGGCCGGGTTGTAGATCGCCAGCGCCAGGTCGGCCTCGGCGACGGCGCGCAGGCGCCGTTCGATCACCTCCCAGGGCTTGAGCCGGTCCGACAGGCTCATCACCGCGAAGTCACCGCCGACGGGGGCGCCCGCCCGGGCGGCGACCGCCTGCACGGCGCTGACGCCCGGCAGCACCCGGACCGGGACGTCCCGGTAGGCGGGGTCCTCGGCCGCCTCGAACACGGCGGTGGCCATGCCGAACACACCGGCGTCCCCGCCCGAGACCACCGCCACGCTCTCCCCGTCGCGGGCGAGCCCGAGGGCGAGGCGGGCGCGGTCGATCTCGACGGTGTTGCCGGAGGCGTGCCGGGTCAGGCCGGCCCGCTGCGGGACCCGGTCGACGTAGGGGCCGTAACCCACCACGTGGTCCACCCCGGCCAGCGCCGCGGAGGCCTCGGGGGTGAGCCAGCGGCCGGGACCGGGCCCCAGGCCGACGACCAGCAGCTCGGCGGCAGGGCCGGCGGGCTCCACGGCCGCGGGTTCCGGCAGGGGCCGGTCGCGCGACCTCCTGCCGTTGCGGCTGTCCCCGGTGACCAGGACCAGGGAGAAGTAGGGCACCGTCGCCGGATCGACCTCGGCCACGGGCAGCCGCCGCTCCCCGTCCATGGAGGCGCGCTCCACGTACACGGCGTGCTCCAGCCGCCCCGCGGACTCCAGCGCCCGGCGCACGGCGGGGAAGGTCCGGCCCAGCTTCATGACCACCGCGGCGTCGGTGTCGGCCAGCCGGCGGGCCAGCTCCGGCTCGGGGAGGGTTCCGGGCAGCACGGTGAGCACGTCGGTCTGCCGGGCCAGCGGGGCCGCCGCCACCGCCGTGGCCGCGGCGAACGCCGGGACCCCGGGCACGATCTCCGTCTCGTACCGCTCGGCCAGCCGGTCGTGCATGTACATGTACGAGCCGTAGAACAGCGGGTCGCCCTCGGAGAGGAGCACGACGTCGCGGCCGGCGTCCAGGTGCGCGGCCAGCCGGGCGGCGGACTCCTCGTAGAAGTCGGCCAGCACCCCCGTGTACCCGCCCGGGTGGTCGGTCGCGCCGGTGGTGACCGGGTAGGTGAGCTGTTCCTCGACCGCCGAACCGGGGATCAGCGACGCGGCGATGCGGCGGGCGTTGGACGCCTTGCCGACCCCGGCGTGGTAGGCGACGACGTCGGCCGCGGCGATGAGCCGTGCGGCCTTGAGGGTGATCAGCTCGGGGTCGCCGGGGCCGACGCCCACCCCGTGGAAACGTCCGGTCACTCCTCCTCCTTGGCGAGTGCGTTGAGAGCGGAACAGGTCATCGCGGAGCCTCCGCGGCGGCCGCGGGCGGTCACGTAGGGGATGTCGGCGCCGAACCGGTCGCCGAACTCCGTCAGCGCCTGCTTGGACTCGGCGGCCCCCACGAAACCGACGGGGCAGCCGACGATCGCGGCCGGGCGCGGCGCCCCGTCGGCCAGCATCTCCAACAGGTGGAAGAGGGCGGTGGGCGCGTTGCCGACGGCGACCACGGCGCCCTCCAGGAACGGTTCCCACAGGGAGACCGCGGCGGCGCTGCGCGTGGTCCCCCACTCGGCGGCGAGGCCGGGTACGCGTCCGTCGCCCAGGAAGCAGAGCACCTCGTTGTCACACGGAAGGCGGCTCGCGGTCACACCGCTGGCCACCATGCGCGCGTCGCACAGGATCGGCGCCCCGGCACGCAGGGCGGAGCGCGCCGCGGACACCAGGCCGGGGTGGACCACCAGGTCCCCGGCGAGGTCGACCTGGCCGGTGCCGTGGATCATCCGCACGGCGAGCCGCTCCGCGTCGGCGGGCAGGTGCCCGAGCTCGGCCTCCTCCCGGATGACGGCGAAGGAGTCCGTGTAGATCGCGGGCCCGTCGTCGATGTAGTCGTAGTGCCGGCCCGGCCGGCGTGGGGCGGTCACCGCGCCTCCCCGGGGGCGGAGCCGGGCTTTCCGGGTACCAGGACGCCGCGCCAGGGTGTGACGACGAGTTCGCCGGACCCGGCGGCGAGCGCCTCCGCGGCGAGGGCCTCGGCGGCCGGACGGTCCAGGCCCTCGTCGGGCACACGCACATGCCGTGCGCCCCCGGGCAGCGGGCCGTACGGCAGCGGCGGGGCGGGAGGCGGGAGCCGCCGGTCCGGTTCCACCGGCCCGGCCAGCGGCGCCGGGAGCTCGGCGACGTGCCACGGCGCCGTGGGCCCCTCCCCGCGACGGTCCAGGAACGCGTCCGCCAGGCGCAGGAGCGCGGCGGGCGCCTCGTCGACCGGCACCAGCGGGCCCCAGCTCTCGCCGATCCTCAGCTGGGCGACGCCCTCGTCCAGGGCGACGAGCCCCAGGTCGCACGGGTGGCCGATCAGGTCGCCGCGCCCGTCGTCCAGGACGAACAGGAAACGGCCGGGCAGGTCGGCGCGGCGCGGGACGGAGCACAGCATCGTGTCCAGGTCCGAGGCGACGGGTCGCAGGTCGGCCCGGCCTCCGCCCGGTCCGGTCCCGGCGGGGCCCGCCGTGCCCGTGCCCGTGCCCGGGGAGACCATCACGTTGCGGACGAGTTCGTGGCTGACGGAGGGCAGCAGGCCGGTCTCCGCCAGGGCCCGGACCACCTCGGGCCCCAACCGCCCCGCGTTTCCCGGCAGCGCGCGCAGTTGCAGGTTCGCGCGGCCGGTGACGTGGACACGGCCGGAGCCGTACCGGTCGGCCACCGCGGCGAGGGCGCGCAGCGAGGAGGCGCCGACACGGCCGCCGATGAGCCGGAGCCTGACCAGCAGGCCGTCCTCGGCGGGCCAGGGTCTCAGCACGCCGGGGCAGCGGTCACGGCGCGTACGGCGCGTGGAGGGGGGAGAACCGGGCGGGGACATGCGCGTCCTTCGGGTCAGGGACTCGTTCGCGGAGCCCGCGGATGACTCGGCGGACCGTGGCCGCCGGTGCCAGCAGGTCTTCGGACTCGGATTCGACCGGTGCGGAGCGCCTTCCCGGAGCCGTGCTCCAGTGGCTGTCCCGGGGAGTGCTCCCCGGACGTGCCCGCCCGTCATCCTCACCGCTGCGCGTCAGTCCCGGATTCCCACCGGGTTCCCTGACCCCACCAAGTGGAGTTCGACTGGCCCGACGAGGGTACCCCGACCCCCTCCTGCCTGCTCCGGGGGACGTCGCCTTGCCGTGCCGGCCTCCGGCGGCGGCCCCGGGCGGTCCGGCCGGGGCGGACCGGGCGACCGGCCCCGCCCCCGGGCCCGCAGACCGGATGACCGGACGACATGAAGGGGCCCCGCCCCCCGAGGAGGGCGGGGCCCCGACCGCGCGGACACGGGGACGGGCCGCGGGACGGCCGCACGGGGTCCTCGCAGGTCAGTCCTCGGCGCGCACGTCGACGACCTCGCCGGCCGCGTCGAGGATCACCTCGTACTCCTGGCCGCCGGCGTCGAGCACCTCGGCGTCCCAGCCGTCCCAGCCGTCCTCGTCCTGGCGCTCGACCTCGACGGTGCGGGCTCCCTCGCCGACCGCCTCGGCGGCGTTCGCGGACACCGTGTCGCGGTCGGCCTCGGTCTGCCCGCCGGTGTTCTGCCACGGGGCCGGGCCGTCGTCGGTGTCCCGGAAGGCCAGCCCGTTGATGGTGTACACGTCGGCGTCGTCGCGGTCGTCGTCGGCCTCGTAGCGCACGCCCAGCGTCACCTCGGTGCCCTCCAGGCCGCGCAGCTCGTCCAGGAGCGGCTGGACGGTGCCGTTGCCGTCGAAGTCCTCCAGCTCGGGGTCGGTCAGCAGCCACTCCTCGGGGCCGAAGTCGACCTCGACACCGGACACCGTCCAGTCGTCGGTGTCGTCGCCGTCGCCGTCGTCGTCACCGTCGGCGCGCAGCTCGCCCACGAGCTGCTCCAGGCCGTCCACCGACTGGGTCGAGGGGGGGTTCTGCCCCGACGCGTCCCCCCCGCTCGCCGAGGGGGCCGAACCGGAGGTCACGCCGGTGAGCTCGATCGAGTCGACCTGCTGCTCGGGGTCGTCCACCACGAGGTAGCCGATCGTGCCGACGGCCAGCAGCCCGGCCGCGGCGGCGGAGGAGAGGAGGATGACGGTGTTGCGCTGCATCGGCGTTTCCTTTGCTCGAAGGTTTCTACTGCCCCAAGCATGCGGCGGCAAGATGATGGAGTCCTGAAAGCCACCTGAAGAACGTCTTCATGTGGCTCTCAGGAACGGTTCAGCGGTTCCTGCCAAGGTAGGGGGACCACGGGCGGAGAGGACACGGCGTTGGCGATTCTGGTGGTGGAGGACGAGGAGGGCATCGTCTCCTTCGTGCGGCGGGGCCTGGAGACGGCCGGGTACCAGGTGCTCTCGGCCGCGGACGGGATCGACGGGCTGACGATGGCCCTGTCCCCCGACGTCGACCTGGTCGTCCTGGACCTGGGACTGCCCGGCATCCCGGGGGAGGAGGTGCTGCGCCGCCTGCGGCAGCGCCGCCCCTCGGTCCCCGTGATCGTGCTCACCGCCAAGGACGCGGTCAGCGACCGGGTGGCCAACCTCGACGCCGGGGCCGACGACTACATGGTCAAGCCCTTCAGCGTGAGCGAGCTCCTGGCCCGGGTCCGGGCGCGCCTGCGCACGGGCGGACAGGAGCGCGGCGACGTGCTGGCGGCCGGCGGCGTCGTGCTCGACCTCGGGGCCCGCACCGCCTCCGTCGACGGCCGGACCGTCAACCTGTCGACCCGCGAGTTCGGCGTCCTGGAGGTCCTCATCCGCAACCCCTCACAGGTGTTCTCCCAGCCCCAGCTGCTCGACCGCGTCTGGGGCTACGACTTCGACGGCGCCTCCAACGTGGTCGAGGTCTACGTCAGCCAGCTGCGCCGCAAGCTCGGCGCCGACCGCATCCAGACCGTCCGCGGCGCGGGCTACCGCCTCGCCGGGGGTACCCGGTGAGCCTCACCGGCCGCGTCGTCCTGCGGTCGCTGCTCGTCATGGCCCTCGTCATCGGCGGGGTCGCCCTGCTCACCTACGAACTCGTGCGCGTCTCGGGCCTGACCGACATCGACCGCCTGCTCCGGGAGGAGTCGGCGCTGGTCGGCGACGCCCTCGCCGACCAGGTCCCCGCCGCCGCGGGGCTCGACGGGGTGGTCTCGGGGCCCGAGGCGGAGCGCGCCGCACGTCAGGCGCTCGCCGTGCGCCCCAGCGGAGCCCGCCACGTGACGCTGGTGACCGCCAACGGGGCGCGCCTGCAGAGCACGGGAGGCCCCACCCGCGTCGCCGGGCTGATGCGCGGCGGCGACGCCCCCGCACCCGAGCCGGGGACGATCCGCACCCTCGACACCGACGCCGGCCCGGTCCGGGTGCTCGACACCGAGGTCGCCGACGGGGCCGGGGTCCCCCTCGCCGTCGTCACCGTCGTCGCCCCCCTCGACTCCACCCGCGACACGGCGGCCACGGTCCTGCTGCTCTCCGCCCTCGCCGGCGGGATCGGCGTCGTCGGCGGCGGCATCGCGCTGTGGCTGGTGGTGCGGCGCACCCTGTCGCCCGTGCGGGAGGTCTCCGAGGCGGCCAAGGCCATCTCCCCCTCCGACCTGGACACCCGCGTACCGGTGCCCGCCACCCGCGACGAGATCGCCGAACTGGCCACCGAGATCAACCAGATGCTCGTGCGCATCGAGCAGGCCGACACCAACCGGCGCCGCTACCTGGCCGCGATCTCGCACGAGGTGCGCACCCCCCTCGCCGTCGCGGAGGGGCACCTGGAACTGCTGGGCACGGCCGACGCGGCCGTCGTGCGCGCCGAACTCGACCGCCTGCGCCGGGTCCTGGAGGACCTCATGGCGGTCGCCCGGGGAGGCGACGAGATCGACGTCCGGGTGGAGGCGGTGTTCCTGCCCGACCTCTTCCACGCCGTGCGCGCCCGGCTGGACTCCCTGCCCTACGCCGGCGCGGTCACCCTGGAGGAGCCGCCGCCCGACGTGCTGCTCGGGGACCAGTCACGCCTGGAGCAGTGCCTGGCCAACCTGGTCGCGAACGCCGTCGACCACAACCCGGAGGGCACCCGCGCCACCGTGGCCGCCCGCGGCGAGGGCGACTCCCTCGTCCTCACGGTGTCCGACGACGGCCCGGGCATCGACCCCGCGCTGCTGCCCCACGTGTTCGAGCCCTTCGTGACCTCGCGGGACGAGGGCGCCGGCCGCATCTCCGGCCTCGGGCTGGCGGTCGTCAGCTCCCTGGTCCAGGCCCAGGGCGGCCGGGTGGGGATCGACAGCGGGCCCTCCGGCACCGGCGTCGCGATCACCCTGCCCAGGGCCACGGCCTGACCGTCGGCCGACACGCCGCGGCGGCCCGGGGAGCGCAGTGCGTGCGGGAAGCGCCGGGACGCGCGGGGACGGGCCCGTGCGAAGGCATGCCGGACCGGGGCGGCGGGAGGGAAGGGAAAAGCCCCAGGCGCATGTCAGCAGAGGCGGCACTGGGGCGTTCCCCAGGACAGTAGCATCGGGCGATGTCCTCCGTCGAAGCAGACACCGACGCGGTCCTGAGCCTGGTCCCCGCCCCGCGCCTCGCGCCCTACCTGGCGCTGGCCGGGGGAGACCGCGGCCGCGCCCTCGCCCTGTACGAGTGGGGCGCGCGCGTCTCCGCGGCGGCCTTCGAGGACATCGCCCACCTGGAGGTCCTGCTCAGAGGGGGCATGGACAGGGTCCTGCGGGCCCACTTCCGGGAGGCCGAGCGGGGCATCCCCTGGTTCCTGCTCCCCGTTCCCGGCGGCGAGTACGTCGCCGAGGCGTCCGGCCGCGTCCGTGAGCGCCTCCGCCAGGAGGGGCGGGAGACGCGCGACCAGGTCGTCGCCGCGATGAGCTTCGGGTTCTGGTCCGGGATGCTCGGGCCCGGGTACGAGGAGCTGTGGCGGGCCTGCCTGCACCGGGCCTTCCCCGGGTCGTCCGGGAGGCGCGCGGAGGTGGCCGCCACCGCGGAGGGGGTCCGCCGGTTCCGCAACCGGATCGCCCACCACGACTCGGTGCTCGGCGTCGACTTCCCGTTCGAGGTCCGCCAGGTCGCGGAGCTGGCGGCGTTCGTCGACCCGGCCGCGGGGCGCTGGCTCCGAAGCCGCAGCCGGACCATGGACGTCTACGCGCAGCGCCCCGCCACGCCCGACGACACGCTGGTGGTCTCGGCCCCCGGCGCGCTGTTCCTCTACGAACGCTGCCGGGCCCACGTCACACGGGCGGGACAGGCCTTCGCCGGGGTCGACCGCATGGCCTTCCGCGTGGACGACATGATCGCCCCGGACCTCCCGCGGGTCCTCCTGCGCCGGGACAACGTGGAGTGGACCGAGCGCGGCGCGATCCGGCTGCGCCGCACCCGCGACCCCTGGGACCGCAGGATCGCCGAGGTCGTCGAGGACTCGCTCGTGACCGGGCGGGACGGGGGCCGGCGCCAGGTCTTCCTGCTGACCGGGCCGGACGAGCCCGGTCACCGCCGCCTGGCCGGGCCCCTCCCCGTGAACGGGGACGTGTCCGGGACCGCGGCGGCCGGGAAGGACGGTTCCGGCGGGGGCGGGGAGGGGCTCGCCGGGCGGCCCGTGCCGGAGTACGCCTACACCCGCCTCCACGCCCTGGAGACCGGCGCCGCCGGCTGACCCGGAAGGGCCCGGACACGCGGCCCCTCCGGTCCGCGTACTAGGGTCCTGCGCATGGATTGGCTCGACCGGTTCGACAGGATCAGGCGCTGGCAGCGCGGTGGCGTCCGTGCTCCGCACAAACCCCTTCTGCTCCTCTACGCGCTGGGACACCACCAGCGGCACGGCGACGCGCCCATCTCCTACAGCGAGGCCGAGGCTCACCTCGCCCGCCTGCTCAGGGAGTTCGGCCCCCCGGGGCGCACCACGCCCGCCTATCCTTTCCACCACCTCACCGGTGACGGGCTCTGGACGGTCACGACCGTCGACGGCGGCGGATCGCCGGGGGCGAGCCCACGGCAGCTCCGGGAGAAGGAGGCGATGGGAAGGCTCGCCCCGGAGCTGGTCGAGGATCTCGCGCACGACCCCGGTCTCGTCCCGCGCCTGGCACTCCACCTGCTCGACACGGGCTTCCCGCCCTCCCTCCACCAGGAGATCCTGACCGGTACCGGGTTGCGGCTCGGCACCCTCGCGGCGGAGCAGCCCGGTCCGGGCGGTGCACGCGACCCGAAGTTCCGCGACCTGGTACTGACCGCCTACGAGCACCGTTGCGCGTTCTGCGGCTACGAGGGCCTTGTCGACAGGGTGTCGGTGGGCCTGGAGGCCGCGCACGTGCGGTGGTGGGCCTACCGGGGACCCAACTCCCTCGACAACGGGCTCTGCCTCTGCTCGCTCCACCACCTGCTCTTCGACCGGGGCGTCGTCGGCCTCACGGCCGACCTGAACGTCACGGTGTCCAGCCGTTTCGAGGCCCGCTCCCCCGAGGCGGGACGGCTCGTCCACGCTCTCGCCGGACGCCCCGCCCTCCGGCCGGGCGACGGCTCCCCGACCGTCGCCCCCGAGCACATCGCCTGGCACGTGGACCAGGTCTTCCGGGCCCCGGCGCGCGAGGACGCGGCTCCCGGGTGACGGGGACCGCGTTCCCGGAGCCCCCTAGGATGTGGACCATTGGTCCGTTTGAAGCGGTGGACCCGTCTCACAGGGGGAGTGGAAGTGAGCCCACGCAGGGAGCGCGCCGACGCGCAGCGCAACAGGGAGGCGGTGCTCGCCGCCGCGGACCGGCTCTTCGCCGCGAGCGCGAGCCCCGGCGGCGTGTCGATGGACGACGTCGCGGCGGCCGCGGGCGTCGGCAAGGGCACGCTCTTCCGCAGGTTCGGCGACCGCGAGGGCCTGATCCAGGCGCTCATGGAGAAACGGATCGCCCCCCTGCGCGAGGCCGTCGCCGAAGGGCCCGCGCCCCTCGGCCCCGCCACGCCCGCGCGCGAGCGCGTCCCGGCGCTCATGGCCGCGCTGCTGCGGTTCAAACTCGACAACCGCCACCTGGCGCTGGCGCTGGAGACGGGCGGCGGGAACAGCCCCTACCGGGCGGGGCACTACACGTGGTGGCACACCCTCCTGCGGGACGCCGTGCGCGGGATCCCGGGCGCGCCCGACGCCGACTTCACCGCCCACGCGCTCCTGGCCGCCGTCCGCGCCGACCTGGTGGAACACCTGGCCGGCGGGGAGGGGGCCCCGCCGGAGCGGCTGGAGGAGCGGCTGGAGGCGTACGTCGCCAAGGTGCTCGCCTGAGGGCCCTCCCCGGCAGCGGCCCCCGGCGGTCGGCGCCGGGGGCCGCGGGGACTACTCCGACTGGAGCTCCGCGACGGTCTGCGTGAGACGGTCGCGTTCCAGGCTGGACAGGACGTCCTCCACCGTGGCGGGCGGGTCCCGCCACGAATCGGCGATCTGCTGCACGCAGGACCACACCACCTTGCGGTTCAGATGTACCTGGTCGAGCAGGAACGCGTCCGGACTCCGTGCCTCGACGTCCCAGGGGGCCAGCGCCAGGGCCGGGAAGTCGCCGAGGTCCCAGGTGACGATGACCTGGGCGTGGGCCCGAACAGCCGCCGCGAGCACGTGCCTGTCGTCGGGGTCGGGGAGGACGAGTGCGTCGACGAGGGGTTCGAAACCCGTGACCAGGCAGTCCCGGACGGCCCGGATCATCAGCTCCCGGGTCCGGACGAGACTCTCCGCCGGGATGTCCGGGCGGTTCCGCCCGAGGTTGTCGAAGACCTCGTCGAGGATCTTGTGGGACCACTTGGCCTGGACCAGGCCGGCGCGGGCCACCCGTATGAGGAGGTCGCGCAGGGTGCTCGGGTAGAGGACGTTGGCGTCGTAGACCACGACGAAGGGCATGTCAGTCGAGTCCCAGTTCCCTCGTCATGGCAGAGAGCTCGTCGGCGGCCTCACGTCGACGCTGGTCGTCCCGGCGCAGGTAGTCCATGAGCGAGTCCGCCCGTACCCGGCGGTGGGTGCCGACCTTGCGGTACGAGATCTCACCCGCCTCCAGCAGGCCGATGAGGTAGGGCCGGGAGACGTTCAGCATGTCCGCCGACTCCTGGGTCGTCAGCTCGGCGTGGGCGGGCACCACGGACACGCCCCGCCCGGCCGCCATGTGCGCGAGCACCCCCGCGAGAAGCTCGACCGCCGAACGCGGAAGGACGAGTTCCTCACGGCTGTCCTCCACGAGGACGGGCACGCTGGACAGTTCCTCCGGATGCTCCCGGAGATATCTGCGCACACGCGTCAGGGCGCTCTGCGCGGCCCGCGCCTCACGCTCGTCCGGTCGGCTCGACAGTACGCTCATCGGCCCTCCCCCTTCAGGACTGGATAAACGCATTATCCGATGCAAGCGCAACAAACGCAATAAGTGAAACGGTATGGCCACGGGAGTCGGGCCTCGGGCCGCCACCGCAAGCGGGTTTCCGCCGGGGGCGGACGGCGGCGGCCCCCGGCGGTCGGCGCCGGGGGCCGCGGGGGAGGGGCGCGGTGGGAGGGGAAGCTCCTATGGATGTCAGCCGAGGTCGGCGGACTCCCGCTCCGGGGCGGCCCCCTGCCCGCGCGCGGCACGGCGGCGCCGCACCCCGGCGATCACCGGGACCACGGCCGCCAGCAGCACCAGCGCGTACAGGGTGATCGAGATACCGCTGCCGACCAGGATCGACGGGTCGCCAGAGGAGGCGGCCAGCGCGCGGCGGAACTCGGTCTCCGCGATCGGGCCGAGCACGACGCCGATGAGCGCGGGGGCCACCGGGACGCCGAACGTCCGCATGGCCAGGCCGAGCAGCGTCACCCCCAGCAGCATTACCAGGTGCACCACCGACGTGTTGATCGCGTACACCGCCAGCACCGAGAACAGCGTGATGCCCGCGTACAGGTACGGCTTGGGCAGCTTCAGCAGCTTCGCCCACAACGGCGCGAACGGCAGGTTGATGACCAGCAGCAGGACGCTGCCGATCAGCAGGCTCGCCAGGAGGGTCCACACCAGGTCGGCGTTGCGCTCGAACAGCACCGGCCCCGGCTGGAGGCCGTACTGCTGGAAGGCGGCCAGCATGATCGCGGCCGTCGCCGAGGTCGGCAGCCCGAGCCCCAGCAGCGGCACCATCGTGCCCGCCGCGCTGGAGTTGTTCGCGGCCTCCGGCCCGGCCACGCCCTCGATCGCTCCCCGGCCGAACTCGTTCGGCACGCCCCTGCGCTTCGCCCGGCGCGCCGCGAGCCTGCGCTCCAGGCCCAGGGACAGGAAGGTCGGGATCTCCGCGCCGCTGCCCGGGATCGGGCCGAACGTGCTGCCCAGGGCGGTGCCGCGCAGCCACGGCTTCCACGACCGGGCCCAGTCCCGGCGGCTCAGCCACGCGCGGCCGGTGCGGATCGCGGACAGGTCCGCCCCGGAACTGCCGCGCGCCGCCACGTACAGCACCTCGCCCAGGGCGAGCAGGCCCACGGTGACGACGACGATGTCGATCCCGTCCAGCATCGCCGACGACCCGAAGTCGAAGCGCGCGGCGCCGCTCTGGCCGTCGATGCCGACCATGCCGATGGCCAGGCCGATGAGCAGCGAGGCCAGCCCGCGCAGCACCGAGCCCGACACGACCGCGGCGACCGCGACGAACGAGAACACGGTCAGCGCGAAGTACTCGCCCGGACCGAAGTTCAGCGCCAGGGACACCATGACCGGTGCGAACAGGGCCACCACCAGCGTGCCGATGACGCTGGCCACGAACGAGCCGATGACCGCGGTTCCCAGGGCCTGCGCCGCCCGGCCCTTGAGCGCCATCTTGTGGCCCTCGTAGGTCGTGGCGATCGACGACGCCTGGCCGGGGGTGTTCAGCAGGATCGACGTGGTCGCCCCGCCGAACATGCCGCCGTAGTACACGCCCGCGAACAGGATCAGGGCGCTCGTCGGGTCGAGCCGGAACGTCACGGGCAGCAGCAGCGCCACCGCCATCGCCGAACCCAGGCCCGGCAGCACGCCCACGGCGGTGCCGAGCAGCACGCCGAGGAAGGCCCACATGAGGTTCATCGGCGTCAGCGCCGAGACCAACCCGTCGAGGAGGAGGGGAAGAGCGTCCATCAGAGCACCAACTCCAGGAAACCGCCGGGCAGGCTCAGCCCGAGCCCGAGCGAGAAGCCGACCTGCACGGCCGCGGACATCGACAGCGCCACCACGGCGTCACGCACGTGGGCGCGGGCGCCGAACGCGTAGGCCACCACCCAGAACAGCAGCGCCCCCGACAGCAGCCAGCCCACGTACTCCAGCACGGCGATGTGCACCACCAGCCCGGCCAGGATGAGCAGTACGGGGCGGCCCTCGAACCACGCGAGGCCGTTCCCGCCGGAGCCGGCGCCCGACCGGAGGTGGCGCAGGTTGACCGCGCTCAGGCACGCGGCGACCAGCAGCAGGAGGCTGCCGACCGCCCCGGGGAAGGCCGCCGGTCCGGGCCGGGTCACGTTGGGCGGCGCCTCGACGGTGAACGCGCCCCACAGACAGACGGCGCCCAGGGCCGCGACCAGGGCGGGGACGACCCACATGGTCGGTCCGCTCCACGGCGCGGTTTCCGGGTCCGGGGCCTCCACGGCCTCCGCCCCGGCCTCCGGGGTCCCCGGCGCCGCAGCGGCCCCGTCCGCCCCGGTGGCGCCGGTTCCGGCGGACTCCCCGGTCACGGTCGCCGTCCCCGGTCCGGGGTCCCCGGCGGTCCCGGGGACCGACTGCTCGCTGTCGGTCGTCACAGCCCCAACTCCTCTACGGTCTCCTGCGTCACTGCCACCTCGGCGTCGAGGAACTCCTCGAACTCCTCACGCGGCTGGAAGGTGTCGGTCCACCGGTTGCGCTCCAGGGTGTCCGCCCAGGCGTCCGAGGCCAACAGTTCCCGGACCAGCCCCTCCAGCCGGTCGGCCTCCTCCCCGGTGAGCCCGGGAGGGGCGATGACCCCGCGCCAGTTCGACATCTCCACGTCGTAGCCCTGCTCGGCGAGGGTCGGCACGTCCACCCCGTCCATCCGCTCGGGGGAGGAGACCGCGAGCGCGCGGAGCGGGCCGCCCTCGTCGACCTGGTCGCTGAAGTCGCCCAGCGTTCCGAAGCCGACCTCCGACGTCCCCGACAGCAGCGAGGTCAGGACCTCGCCGCCGCCCGAGTACGGCAGGTAGTTGATCTCCCCGGGGGCGATGTCCATGGACCGGGCCACCTGGGCGGCGAAGATCTGGTCCACACCGCCCATGGAACCGCCGGCGACCGGCAGCGTCCCCGACCGCTCGCGCCAGTCCCCGGCCAGGTCGTCCAGGGTCTCGTACGGGGAGTCGGCGGGGACGACGACGGCCAGGTACTCCGACGCCAGCTGCGCGATCGGGGTCGAGTCCTCCATCGTGTACAGCGAACCGGTGGTCTCCACCGCGCCGACCATGCCCAGGCCCGTCATCGTGAGGACGTTCGCCTGGCCCTCGCGGCCCGCGGTCTGCGCGAGGCCGATCGTGCCGCCCGCGCCCTCCGCGTTGCGTACCTCGACGTTGAAGCGCAGGTCCTCCTCGCGCAGCCCGTTCTGCATCTCCCGGGCCAGCGTGTCCCAGCCTCCGCCGGGTCCGGCGGGGGCGATCAGCAGGAGCTTCTCCTGCTGGCCGCTCCCCGACGCCGCGCTCTGCCGCACGTCGAACAGCGCCGTCCCCACGAGGAGGAGGGCGCACAGCCCGCCCCCCACGCGGAACAGCACGCCGCGATCGCGCATGGGTGCTCTCCTCTTCGGTCGTCCAGGGCGTCACAGGCCTCCCCGGCGCACCGGCGACGAGGAGATCCAGGCCACAGTGTGACCCGGGGCACGCCGATGTCAGATCTTTGTTAAAACTGGGGGCATATTGGTCGTATTGTTCGTGACACGCCCACCTGGGCGTTTGCCCGGCCGGGTCCCCGCACCCCGGCGAAGGCGACTGGAGGACACATGACCACGCTCCCCGCGCGCGGCCGCCTCTCGCTCACAGGTTCCCTGTTCATCGGCTACGTGCTCCTGCTGACGGTGGCCCTGGCCGCCGTCGGAACCCTCTGGGCGGTCCACCTCGACCGGGCCACCGACCGCCAGTACACCGAACGGGTCCTCGGCGTGGCCCGCTCCGTCGCCGTCATGCCCCAGGTCGTCGACGGCCTCCAGACCGCCGAGCCGAGCACCGTCCTCGACCCGCTCGCCGACCGGGTCGCCGCCGCGACCGACGCCGACTTCGTGGTCATCGCCTCCCCCGACGGCATCCGCCACACCCACCCCGACAAGGACCTCATAGGCCGGACCGTGTCCACCCCGCCGGGGCCGGCCGCCCGGGGCGAGGAGTGGACCGGCGTGGAGAACGGGACCCAGGGGCGCACCGTCCGGGCCAAGGTCCCCGTGTTCTCCGGGGGCGGCTCGGTCAACGGCGGAGACGCCGGGGGCGACGTGGTCGGCTACGTCTCCCTCGGCATACTCACCTCCAGCGCCGCCACCGAGGTACGCGCCTCCGTCCCGGCGATCCTCGGCATGGTCGCCGTGGTCCTGGTCCTCGGCGTGGGCGGGGCCTGGGCGCTCTCGCGCCAGGTCCGAACCAAGACCCACGGGCTCGAACCGGCCGACATCACCGCGCTCCTGGAGAGCCGGGAGGCCCTGCTCTACGCGGTCCGCGAGGGGGTCCTCGCGGTGGACGGCGCCGACCGCCTCGTCCTGGCCAACCTGCCCGCGCGCGACATGCTCGGCCTGCCCGACGACGCCGAGGGGCGCCACCTCGACGAACTCGGCCTGTCCGAACGGGTCCGCGACATCGTCTCCGGCGACGACCCGGGGGACGACCGGCTCCTGCTGGCCGGGAACCGCATCCTGGTCGCCAACCGCATGCCGGTCCAGGTGCGCGGCGAGGACGCGGGAGCGGTCGTCACCCTGCGGGACCGCACCGAGCTCGACCGGCTCACCGGGGAACTCGACGGAGCCCGCACCGTCACCCGGGGGCTGCGCGCCCAGACCCACGAGTTCGCCAACCGGGTGCACACCGTCGCGGGCCTGCTCGAACTCGGCGCCTACGACGAGGCCCGCGCCTACCTGGCGGACCTGTCCGCCACCCACACCCGCACCAGCACGGACATCTCCGAGCACGTCCGCGACCCCGCCGTGGCGGCCCTCACCATCGCCAAGTCGGCGCAGGCCTCCGAGATGGGGGTCGACCTGCGGCTCTCACCCATGACGAGCGTCCCCGCCCTCGACAGGGAGGTACGCTCCGACGCACTGCTCGTCCTCGGGAACCTGGTCGACAACGCGCTCGACGCGGTGGCGTCCGCCCCCCACGGGTGGGTCGAGCTGATGGTGCGCCTGCACACCGCCGACAGCGGCCTGCCCCACGACCTGCTGGAGATCCGGGTGACCGACTCCGGCCAGGGGGTGGCCGACGACGTGGCGGAGGAGATCTTCCGGCTCGGGTTCACCACCAAGGCGTCCCGGGACGGCGGCACGCGCGGGCTCGGACTCGCGCTCGTGAAACAGGTGTGCGAGAGCAGAGAGGGAAGTGTCGAGATGGAGGCGCCCGACGCCGACGAGGGCGCGGTGTTCACCGCCTGCCTGCCCGTGCGGACAGCGGCGGTGGTGCCGTCGTGATCCGCGTGCTGGTCGTGGACGACGACGTGCGCGTGGCCCGCAACCACCAGGAGGTGGTGGAGTCGCAGCCCGGGTTCTCCGTGGTGGGGGTCGCGCACACCGCCGCGGCCGCCCTCACCCAGATCCACGGCCACCGGCCCGACCTGGTCCTGCTCGACCTGCACCTGCCCGACGCCTCCGGGATCTCGGTGATGCGCGCGCTGCGCGCGTCCGCGGCCGCCGCCGCGCCCCAGCAGACCGACTTCCTGATGATCACCGCGGTACGCGACATCGCGCAGGTCCGCTCGGCCCTGCACGGCGGTGCCGTGCACTACCTGCTCAAGCCGTTCCCGCTGAGCGCGCTGCGCGACCAGCTGGAGCGGTACGCGGTGGCGCGGCGGCAGATGGACGCCTTCGGGGAGGCCACCCAGCAGGACGTGGACCGGCTGTTCGGGCTGCTGCGGCCCCCGGCGGCCCGGTCGCTGCCCAAGGGGCTGACCTCGGCCACCGTCGACCTGGTCGCGGGGGTCCTCCGCGACGCGCCCGAGGAGGTGTCGGCCTCGGAGGTCGCCGAACGGGCGGGGGTGTCGCGGGTGACCGCGCGCCGCTACCTGGAGCACCTGTGCGCGGACGGCCGCGCCGAGCTGCGCATGCGCTACGGCTCGGCGGGCCGCCCGGAGCACCTCTACCGCTGGGTCGCCTGACCCTCCCCGGGCGCCTCGCCGCCGATGTGCTCCATCCAGGGACCGTTGGCCGTGAGCCAGTGCGGCACGAGCCTGACCGGGAAGGGGAGGTCGGTCTCGAAGACGTCCTCGCCGTGGACCTGGGCGGCCTCCTGGTAGACGCCGTCCTCCAGGCGCAGCTCCACCAGGCCGACCTTGTCCGCGAGCGCGTTGACGATCCAGTAGGACCGGATGCCGAACGCGGCGTACTCGTGCCGTTTGGTGTGGTTGTCGCGGAGCACGCTCTCCGGAGAGACGATCTCCACCGCAAGGAGCGGCGGCACGTTGAAGTACCCCTGTTCCGGAGGTTCATGGTCGAAGACCGCCAGGTCGGGGATGCGGTGGTGCGTTCGCTCGGCGTTGAGGTCGAGGCCGGGGTTCTCACCGATCTCGAACTCGCCGCGGCAGAGATTGTTGAGATGCGTGGACAGGCGGTTCGCTGCCCGGAAGTGCTTGGACATGGGGGCCGGTGACACGTCAAGCCGCCCGTCGACCAGCTCGTACCGGCGCCCGTCGTCCGGTGTGTGCGCCAGGTCGTCCACGGTCAGACCTCGTTCGGGTACGTCCGGATGCCTGGTAGTCATGACAGACATACTGCCTCCTCTTCATCATGACCGCCAGTATCCGGCCCCACGCTCTGTTATCGGCGGGTTTCGCCGAAGAAGTCCGAAGGAGAGCGGAGGTTTCTCACGAAGGAGGGGCTTCCGCACCGGGGAACGCCGACCGCCGGGCCGGGGCGGTCCGTCCCCGCTCCCGGCCCGGCGGTCGCGGGACCGGCCGGGATCAGGGCGTCCCGACCGGCCTCCTGCCCGTCGCCGCCTCGACGGCGGCGACGGCGCTGGTGAACGCCACCTCTCCGAGCAGACCGGGCGCCGCCACCGAGTCACCGGCCAGGTAGACGCCGTTCCCGCGGTCGATCGCGGGGCGGTCGCGCCAGGTGTGCCCCGGCAGGTCCAGCGCACCGGTGCGCCCCCGTGCGACCTGGTCCCTGCGCCACGTCACCCGGTCGCGCCACCGCGGCAGCGCCAGGTCCAGCAGCCGCTCCAGCCGCTCCCCCGTGCGCGCCCTCGACTCGCCGGGACGCACCGGGACCTGGGCCTGCACGAGCTCCTCACCCTCCGGGGCCAGCGTGCGGTCCACCGCCGTGTAGCGCTCCACGAACCCGCACTCGTCGCCGTCGAAGACGATGAACGGGTCCCGGCCCCGGCGCAGCCCCAGGTCCACCATCAGGGTGTGCCCGCTCTCCCATGCCAGGGAGTCGTCCCCGAGCAGGGAGCGGGCCGCGGCCAGCGACGTCGCCACGACGACCGGGCCGTCGGGGAGCGCATCCAGGGAGTCGACCCGGGCGTCCGTCGCGATCCGCACCCCGCGCTCCCGCGCCCGGTCGGCCATCCACCCGACCAGCGACGTCCAGCCGCCCACCATGTAGCGGGCGGCCGGCCACGCGGGCGTGGTCACCCGCAGGAACCTGTCCCAGACGAACTCCGCGGACAGCCGGGACGGGTCCGAGTCGAAGAGCGCCACCCCCATCATGCTCGCGATCGCCCCGGTGGTCTCCGTGCCGAACCGCTCCCGGCCCCACGAACCGAAGTCCCGGTCGTACGGGGCCCGCAGCCCGCGGCGGGCGGCGGCCCGCAGGAGCCCGGCGGGCGGCATGCCGAGCCGCCCCCGGTAGCGGAACCTCACGCCCGGCGCGGCCCGCACGGGAAGGCGCAGGTGCGGCGGGAGCAGGCCGCGCTCGGCCAGCCACCGGTACGGGGCCCCGTCCCCGTAGAGCACGTGGGGTCCCTCGTTGGCCACGTACGGGGGCTCGGTGGCGCGGGCCCGCCCGCCCAGGGTCCGGTGCGCCTCCAGCAGGGTGATGTTCGCGCCCCTCTCGGCGCCGGCGATGGCCGCGGTCAATCCGGCGAGGCCACCGCCCACAACGGTGATATCCATACCCCTACGACGGGCCGGGCGTCCGCAGCCGTGACATCTTGTCGGGGTTGGCCACCAGGTACACGTGCTGGACCCGCCCGTCGGCCACGTCCAGCACGACCAGCGCCACCACCCGGCCCCCGAGCGAGACGACCGCCGCCGGACCGCCGTTGACCTCGGTGACCTCGGTCCGGGCGTCGGCCCAGGCGACCGTCGGGCCGAGACCGAGCGAGGCGAGGAACCTGTCCGCGTTGCCGGGCAGGGCGGCCAGGAAGCGGCCCACCTTGGAGGCGCCCTCCAGGACCCGCAGGGGCGCCTTGGCCTTGCCGCCGCCGTCCCCGACGAGGGTGGCGTCGTCGGCGAGCAGACCGGTCAGGCCGTCCAGGTCCCCCTCCATGCAGGCGCGGAGGAACCGCTCCGTGATCCGTCGCCGCGCGGCGCGGTCGGCCTCGAACCGGGGCCGCCTCTCCTGGACGTGGTCGCGGGCCCGCCTGGCCAGCTGCCGCGTGGCGGCCTCCTCCCGGCCGATGACCTCCCCGATCTCCGCGTAGGGGAACTGGAAGGCCTCGCGCAGCACGAACACGGCCCGTTCCAGGGGCGAGAGGGTCTCCAGGACCACGAGGAGCGCGAACTCCACGGAGTCCGCCAGTTCGGCCTGCTCGGCGCCGTCGGGGATGTCGCTGACGGGTTCGGGGAGCCACTCGCCGACGTAGGACTCGCGGCGGGACCGGGCGCTGCGCAGCCGGTCGATGGACAGGCGGGAGGCGATGGTGACGAGGTAGGCGCGCGGGTCGTCGACCTTCGCCGGATCGACGGCGGACCAGCGCAGCCAGGCCTCCTGGACCACGTCCTCCGCGTCGGAGGCGCTGCCGAGGATCCTGTAGGCGACACCGGTCAGGAGGGCGCGGTGCTCGTGGAAGGCATCGGTCGTCATGTCTGGAAGACGTATCACCCCCGCCCCGGCGTGACACGCCTCCCGTACCGGTTCGCGGCCCCGGGACGCGGTGCGCGGGCGTCCGGGCGGGCCGTCCGGGAGAACAGGACGCGGGGCGCGGCCGGTGCCGTGCCCCGCGTCCATCCCGAGAGTGCCGGGTGTCCTGGGATTTCCGGGTGGCTCCGGGGGACGGAGAGCCCCGGAAGTCCCGTACCCGGCGAGCCGGGAGGGCCGACTAGTCGTCGACGGAGATGCCCTTGGTGGAGGTGCCGGAGGACACGTTGCAGCCGCCCAGGTCGAGGCCGTCGAAGGCGAGGACGTCGGCGCAGATCGGCACGGTCACGTTCTGGATGTTGGCGTTGTTGTCCGCCGCGGCGGTCCCGGTCATGGCGCCCAGGGCGAGGCCGGTGGCGAGGAGGAGGCCGGAGACGGTGGCGATGCGCTTCATGGTGCTGATCCTTTTCGGTTGGCAGTGCGTTGGTTGGTGACGACGGGGCCGCGGGGCCCCGCTGATGCAGGGGTGTGTGCGACGGGGTACTAGTCGTCGACGCTGATGCCCTTGGTGGCGGTCCAGTTGACGACGTTGCACTCGGGGCCGCTGACGCCCGAGGCGGCGAGCACGTCGAGGCAGATCGGGATCGTGATGTTCTGGACGTTGGCGTTGTTGTCCGCGGCGGCGGTGCCGGTGAAGGCACCGAAGGCGAGGCCGGTGGCCAGTACGAAGCCGGAAACCTTGGCGATACGGGTCATGGGTGATGCCTTTCGGAAGTTCATAACGCTCTGGCGGTGGCCGCCGGAATTAACTTAGCGTAGCCAGGCCCGTGCTCGCCGTACTTCGCGGGAAGAATCCAGAGTTTCCTCGGACTTTTCTCGGTTTCGATGTGGACATGCCGGACATGTCGCCAGGCAATGAAGTCATCGTGTTACCCAACCGAAAGCACGGCCGAATCCCTCACCTGACGAATGCATCGGAATCACGCTGTATCCAGACATCGGACATGAAAAAGGGCCCGCACGGTGTCTCCACCGCGCGGGCCCCGAACCTCGTGGGCGCCGCCCCCCGACGTGCGCCGCGAGCGCTACCAGCCCTGCTGCTGCCCGTATCCCGGGTACTGCTGGCCGTAGCCGGGCTGCTGCCCGTACCCCGGCTGCGGCTGACCGTAGCCCGGGTACTGCTGCTGGTCGTACCCCGGGTACTGCTGCTGGCCGTAGCCGGGCTGCTGTCCGTAACCCGCGTACGGGTCCGGCTGCTGGGCGCCCGTGGGCGGGTGCTGGTAGGCCTGCTGCTGGCCGGACGGCTCCTGCTGCTGCTGCTGGGCCTCGGCTCTGGCCGCCTCGTCCTGCTTCTTGCTGTCGGGGTCCGGGCGGAAGATGAACAGGCGCGCGGGCTTGTCGCCCTCGTCGCCCGGGGTGATCAGGTCGAGCCGCCAGCCGGCCTCCTCGATCCCCTCCAGGATGCGGGTCAGCCCGGGACGGAGCTTGCTGGAGGGCTCGTCATAGGCGTTCACCTCCAGCTGGATGATGAACATCCGGCGCTTCTGCTGCGCCGCGACCTTGGCGTGTTCGACGACCGTGCTGTCCCTCACGACCTGCGTGACGCTCATGAATAACCGTACCCATCTGCTCAGCGCGGAGCTTGCCGTACCCGTCGGGGTGCCACCCGGTCGTCCGCGTCCACAGTGGCGGGAATCCGCCGGGTTCCGCTCCCATCATGCCTCCTGCGGGCCTGTCTGGCCACAGAAGGCCCCGAGCGGCCGCCGACCGGGAGGGGTGTCCCGGCCGGAGGCCGCTCGGGGCGGTGCTCAGGAAGCGGCGGCGCGGACGGCCTCGACGACGGGTGTCTCACCGTTCACCAGGTTGAGAACCCTCCCGACGGTCCCCGGTTCGTCCAGAACGGCCACGATCACCGAGGCGACGTCCTCCCTCGTCACCGAGTCCCTCCCGACCTCCGCGCCCAGCGCCACCTTCCCGGTGCCCGGCTCGTCGGTCAGCCCTCCCGGGCGCAGGATCGTCCAGTCCAGCTCCAGCCCGCGCTCCCGCAGGTCGGCGTCGGCGGCGCGCTTGGCCTCCACGTAGGCGGCCCACGAACCGTCGGGGTCGTTCCCGCCGGGCAGCGGGTCGTCCACCCCGATGGCCGAGACCTGGACCAGGCGCCGCACCCCCGCGAGCGAGGCCGCGTCGGCGGTCAGCACCGCCCCCTTGTGGTCCACCGTCTCCTTGCGGGCCGGCCCGCTGCCCGGACCGGCCCCGGCGGCGAACACGACGCCGTCGGCGTTCATGAGCTTCTCCGTCAGCTCGGTGACGGTGGCGGTCTCCAGGTCGACCACGACCGGTTCGGCACCGGCGTCGACGACGTCCTGCGAGTGGTCGGGGTTGCGGATGAGGGCGACGGGCTCGTCCCCGCGGTCGGCCAGTTGCCTGGCCAGCAGCAGTGCGATCTTCCCGTGTCCCCCGGCGATGACGATACGCATGGGGGAAGCGTATGCCCTCCCCGGCCGCCGGACCCCCGGGCCCCGCGCGAGTCCGCGCGGGGCCCGGGAGGGGCGGGCCCGGGCCCCTACTCGACGGTCCAGGTGTCCCCGCTCGCCAGCAGCGCGGCCAGCTCGCCGTCCCCGTGCTCAGCCCGCGCCTCCGCGACCTGCTCGTTCAACAGCTCGTCGTAGGCGGGGCGGCGCACGTCCCGGAACACCCCGATCGGCACGTGCTCGAACGCGGGCCGGTCCAACCGGGACAGGGCGAACGCGTACCCCGGGTCCTCCCGGTGCGCGTCGTGCCGGATCAGCCGGTCCTCTCCCACCGCGTCCACGTCCACGACCTCCAGCCCGCCGAACCCGCCGGCGACCACACCCCGGTCCGGGCCGAGCCGCAGCGGCTCGCCGTGCTCCATGCGCAGCAGGCGCGTGTCCCTCGCGGCAGGGTCCTTCAGCGGCTCGAACGCGTCGTCGTTGAAGATCGGGCAGTTCTGGTAGATCTCCACGAACGACGCCCCCGGGTGTTCGGCCGCCGCCCTCAGCACCGACGTGAGGTGCTTGCGGTCGGAGTCGACCGTCCGGGCCACGAACGAGGCCTCCGCGCCCAGGGCCAGGGACACCGGGTTGAACGGGTGGTCCAGCGAGCCCGACGGCGAGGACTTGGTGATCTTCCCCGGCTCGGAGGTGGGGGAGTACTGCCCCTTGGTCAGCCCGTAGATCCGGTTGTTGAACAGCAGGATGTTGATGTTGACGTTGCGGCGCAGCGCGTGGATCAGGTGGTTGCCGCCGATGGACAGCCCGTCGCCGTCACCGGTCACCACCCACACCGACAGGTCCGGGCGGCTGGAGGCCAGCCCGGTCGCGATCGCCGGCGCGCGCCCGTGGATCGAGTGCACGCCGTAGGTGCTCAGGTAGTAGGGGAAGCGGGAGGAGCAGCCGATCCCCGACACCATGACGATGTTCTCGCGGGGCACCCCCAGCTCGGGGAGGAAGGACTGGAACGCGGCCAGGATCGCGTAGTCGCCGCAGCCCGGGCACCAGCGCACCTCCTGGTCCGACTTGAAGTCCTTCATCTTGTAGGCGGTGTCCGTCCTGGGGACCAGCCTCAGCCCCCCGGAGCCGTCCGTCAGGCCGTTCGCGTTCTCAGTCACGGTCGATGACCTCCCGAAGCACGTCCGCGAGCTCCTCGGCCTTGAAGGGCAGGCCGCGGACCTTGTTGTAGCCGATGACGTCGACCAGGAACCTGCCGCGCAGCAGCAGGGCCAGCTGGCCCAGGTTGATCTCCGGCACCACCACCCGCTCGTAGCGGGCCAGCACCTCGCCGAGGTTGGCCGGGAACGGGTTGAGGTGGCGCAGGTGCGCCTGCGCCACCCGGCCGCCCGCGCGCCGCACCCGGCGCACCGCGGCGGTGATCGACCCGTACGTGCCGCCCCAGCCGAGCACCAGCACCCCGGCGCCGCCGTCGGGATCGTCCACCGCCAGCTCGGGGATGTCCCTGGCGATGGCGTCGATCTTGGCCTGGCGGGTCCGCACCATCAGGTCGTGGTTGGCGGGCGTGTACGAGATGTCACCCGTCTCGGCGTGCTTCTCGATGCCGCCGATGCGGTGCTCCAGGCCAGCCGTGCCCGGCACCGCCCACGGGCGGGCCAGGGTCTCCTCGTCGCGCTTGTACGGCAGGAACGAGCCGTCGGGGCCGTTGGGCCCGGTGGCGAACCCCGGCTCGATCACCGGCAGGTCGCCGACCTCCGGCAGGCGCCACGGCTCCGACCCGTTGGCCAGGTAACCGTCGGACAGCACGACCACCGGGGTGCGGTAGGTGACGGCGAGCCTGGTCGCCTCCACCGCGGCGTCGAAGCAGTCGGCGGGGGAGGACGGCGCCACCACCGGCAGCGGGGACTCGCCGTTGCGCCCGTACAGGGCCATCAGCAGGTCGGTCTGCTCCGTCTTGGTCGGCATGCCCGTGCTGGGCCCGGCCCGCTGCACGTCGATGATCAGCAGCGGCAGCTCGGTCATCACCGCGAGCCCCACCGTCTCCTGCTTGAGCACCATGCCCGGGCCGGAGGTGGTGGTCACCCCCAGCGAGCCGCCGAAGGCGGCGCCCAGGGCGGCCCCCACCCCGGCGATCTCGTCCTCGGCCTGGAACGTGCGCACACCGAACCTCTTGTGCCTGGACAGCTCGTGCAGGATGTCCGACGCGGGGGTGATCGGGTACGAGCCCAGGAACAGCGGAAGGCCCGACCGGGTGGACCCGGCGATCAGCCCGTAGGCCATCGCCAGGTTCCCCGTGATGTTCCGGTACGTGCCCGCGGGGAGCCGGGCCGGCTTGACCTCGTAGGAGACGGCGAAGTCCTCGGTGGTCTCACCGAAATTCCACCCCGCCTGGAACGCCGTCAGGTTCGCCGCGAGGATGTCCGGCTTGGCGGCGAACTTGGACTTGAGGAAGGACGTCGTCCCCTCCGTCGGCCGGTTGTACATCCACGACAGCAGGCCCAGGGCGAACATGTTCTTGGCCCGCTGCGCGTCCTTCTTGGACAGGTCGGCGCCGGCCAGCGCCGCCACCGTCATCGAGGTGAGCGCCACCGCGCTCACCTTGAGTCCGTCCAGGGTGCCGTCGGTGAGGGGGTCCCCGGTGAAACCGACCTTGGCCAGGCTCCGTTTCGTGAACTCGTCGGTGTTGACGATCACGGTCGCGCCCCTGGGCAGGTCGCCGAGGTTCGCCTTGAGGGCGGCGGGGTTCATGGCCACCAGGACGTCGGGCGCGTCGCCCGGGGTCATGATGTCGTGGTCCGCGAAGTGCAGCTGGAAGCTGGACACCCCCGGGAGGGTTCCGGCGGGGGCGCGGATCTCGGCCGGGAAGTTCGGAAGGGTCGACAGGTCGTTGCCGAACGACGCGGTCTCCTGGGTGAAGCGGTCTCCGGTCAGCTGCATGCCGTCGCCGGAGTCGCCGGCGAAGCGGATGATGACGCGGTCGAGCTGTTCGATCTGTTTGGCCACTGAGATCGACGACCTCCTTGGTGAGCCGCCGGTCGTGACGGGCGGCGGCGCTCGGGTGTCATCCCCCGGCCGGGGCACTCCGCCACGGGGCGGGCGCCCGGTTCGGGGGCGTGGGACAGCGTGCGCGGCCCTCGCGCTCGCCGGGTGCGCCAACCCGGTCTCGCACGGCGCGGTCACACCGCGACAGCCGGGTCGTGAAGGGGCCTGCCTTCAACGACACGGCTCCCCGGACACCGGGATCCGGACGGGGCGGCGCCCCGTCGGCCTGGAGTTCGGAGTGATAAGGGCCACGATCGCACTATAGGTCGTCGGGAAAGGCCGGACGTGGGCCGGGTGGCGATTGTCACACCGGAACCCCGTCGGGCGGTGTGAGGTCATCCGCAACCGGGATGTGACCGACAGCCCGTCACATGGGGAACGCAAGACGTCGACCCGCACGTTTGTCACCATGTACGCATTCACGGTCGAGGACCGGCTGAGCGAGGAGGTGGCGGCGTGCACGTCAACGTGGCCCGTGCGGTCGGTCTGTTCGTCGGGGCCGCCGTCCTCGTCGTGGTGGTCGGCTGGCTGTGCGGGGCCGAGAAGGGCGCGCAGTTCTCCGTGGCCCTGGTGGTGGGCGCGGGCGTGCTCGTCTACCTGTTCGGCGAGTCGCTGGCCCTGCGGGCCATGAGGGCCCGGCCGGTCAGCGAGATCGAGCGCCCCGAGCTGTACCGGATCGTCCGGGAGCTGGCCACCGCCGCCCGGCAGCCCATGCCCAGGCTGTACCTGTCGCCGATCCGCTCGCCCAACGCCTTCGCCACCGGCAGCAGCCCGCGCCGCGCCGCGCTCTGCTGCACCACGGGCCTGCTGCGCACCCTCGACGAGCGGGAGCTGCGCGGCGTGATCGCCCACGAGCTGGCGCACATCCGCTCGCACGACACCCTGATCAGCTCGGTGGCGGCGACCCTCACCGCGGTCATCACCGCGATGACGGTGGTCACCTTCCTGCTCCCGCTGGGGGAGTCGGAGGAGACGGACATGCCCGACCTGCTGGGCGGGCTGATGGTGGCGGCGCTGGCGCCGCTCGCCGCCCTGGTCGTCCACTTCGGGGTGGGGCGCGGGCGCGAGTTCCGCGCCGACGAGAAGGCCGCCGAACTCACCGGGGACCCGATCGGGCTGGCCGAGGCGCTGACCAAGCTGGAGGAGGGGGCGCGGCGCTACCCCCTGCCCCGCGACCGCGGCCTGCTGGCGTCGGCGCACGTGATGACCACCAACCCGTTCCCGACCGGGGTGGGGCGGCTGTTCGCCGCCCACCCGCCGACGGGCGAGCGCATCCGCCGCCTGTACGCCCTGCGCCGCCGGTGGGACATGGGGGGGTAGGGACCCCTCCCCGGCACGGCGACGGCCGCTCCTCCCCCTTCGCGAGGGGAGAGCGGCCGTCGCCGTGCCGGTGCCGCGGACCGCCGGCTAGCGGTAGTTCACGAACTGGAGGGCCAGGTCGAAGTCCTTCTCCTTGATCAGGTTCTGGGCAGCCTGGAGGTCGTCCTTCTTCTTCGAGCTGACGCGCAGCTCGTCGCCCTGGATCTGGGCCTTGACCCCCTTGGGGCCCTCGTCCCGGATCAGCTTGGAGATCTTCTTGGCGTCCTCGGAGGTGATGCCCTCCTTGAGGCCGACGGGAAGCCGGTACTCCTTGCCGGAGATCTTGGGCTCCTCGGCCGGGTCGAGGATCTTCAGGGAGAGCTTGCGCTTGACCAGCTTCTCCTTGAACACCTCCAGGGCGGCGTTCGCCCGCTCCTCCGACGTGCTCCTGATCTCGATCCCGTCCTCGCCCTGCCAGGCGATGGTGGTTCCGGTGCCCTTGAAGTCGAACCGCTGGGACAGCTCCTTGCCCGTCTGGTTCAGGGCGTTGTCGACCTCCTGACGGTCGAGTTTGGACACGACGTCGAAACTGGATTCGGCGGCCACGTTCGCTCACATCCCGCTTGGTCTCATGGATCGCGGGCGCCTGTGGGGACGCCCGCGTGGGTACACGTCCGCCCGTGCCGGATCCCCGGCCCGGGCAGGCTTCAGAGCTTAGCCGTGACCTGCTCAGGGTGCCGGAAGCCCCTGCTCGGGACGCGCTCCGGGTATTCGATTACAGGTTCGGGCGGATCATCCGCTATTCTCGTTCATGCGTCGCGACGAACACCGTCGCCGCAGCCCAGGCAGGTTGCCCGAGCGGCCAATGGGAGCGGACTGTAAATCCGTCGGCTTAGCCTTCGAAGGTTCGAATCCTTCACCTGCCACCCTGGGATCGGGGCCCCGGCACCATCAGGTGCCGGGGCCCCGTCGTGTGTCCGGGACCCGTCGGCCCGGCGCCCTCCTCGCCCCGGCCCACCCCGATCCGGTCCGGCTCCCGCCGTCGCGGATCCGCCGCCTCCCGGGATTCGGCTGATCGCGAATGTGTCGCGTTCGGGACACGGCGGAGTAACGGCGAGCCCTGCTTCCGGTCCGACCGGAACCACTCCCCGACCACGCGGCCGACCCCGCCCTGAGCTGCGGTTTCTCCGTCTCCACGGGCGGTTCCGCGCACGGGGCGAAGGTGCTCCTGTGGCGTTAGCGGTGGATGTGCCCGGTTCGCCGGTACGGCCACCCCTCGACCGAGTACCGGGCCTTTGTGCGTGTCGCGCGAAAAGAAGGTCAATCAATCCATTTGCGCATGGCGCAAAAAGAACCCTGACGGCAATATGGACAAAGCGATTCCGGGGTTTCGGCGTTGACAAAAAACGGGGGGCGGATGATGATTGCACCAGTCCACCGCGACACAGGTGCAGCAAGCGCCTGAGTCTTTTTCTGTCAATGCCTCGTAATGATTTCCCGGGGGAAACATGATCAAGAAGATGGCCGTTGCCGGCCTGGTCGCCGGTGCCGCGATGGGCGCTCTCCTCATGGGGGCTCCCGCTCACGCCTCGCACGGCGGCGACCAGCAGTTCAACCAGAACCTCCAGCTGGTCCCGATCCAGTCCTGCAACCTGACCGGCAGCGTCGGTCTGGTCGCCGTGACCGTGCCGATCCTGTCGCCGCAGACCACGGGCGACTGCGTGAACGGCCCCATCGGCACCAACATCAGCTAATTCCGGCAATTCGTTCGACCGTGACGATGTCTCACACTTTCTCGAAGGGCAATTCAATGCTGCGTAAGCTCGGCGTTGCCGGTCTCGTCGCTGGCGCCGCTCTCGGCGTCGTTCTCACCGGGTCCCCGGCCCTCGCCTCCGGCTCCCACGGTGGCGACCAGCAGTACAACCAGAACCTGCAGGCCATTCCGGTCCAGCTCTGCAACACCAGCGCCGCCATCGGCCTGGTCGCCGTGAACATCCCGGTCCTGTCGCCGCAGACCACCGGCGACTGCGTCAACGGCCCGATCAGCACCAACATCGACTAGCAGGGGATTCCAGACATGCTGCGCAAGATCACGACTGCCACCGCCATCGCCGGAATCGCCCTGGGCGCCATGCTCGCGGCCTCCCCGGCCTCCGCCTCCGGCTCGCACGGCGGCGACCAGCAGTACAACCAGAACCTGCAGCTGGTTCCCGTCCAGCTCTGCAACACCGAGCTGGCCGTCGGCCTCCTGGCGGGCGTCAACGTGCCGATCCTGTCGCCGCAGACCACGGGCGACTGCGTCAACGGCCCGATCAGCCACAACATCGACTAGCGGGGGGTCAGCATGCTGCGCAAGTTCGCGGCTGCCACCGCCATCGCCGGTGCAGCGCTGGGAGCGATGCTCCTCGCCTCGCCCGCGTCCGCCTCGCACGGCGGTGACCAGCAGTTCAACCAGAACCTGCAACTGGTCCCCGTTCAGCTCTGCAACATGGAGCTGGCTGTGGGCCTGGCCGGTGTCAACGTGCCGATCCTGTCGCCGCAGACCACGGGCGACTGCGTCAACGGTCCGTCGACCACCAACATCAGCCAGGACCGCGCCGAGCACGACGGCGGTCACGGGTACCACTAGGTCCCGGCGTCACGGGGCTCCGGCCCCACAGTGACGGAACAGAGCAGTAGGTCGAGGCCCCCCGGCAGCCGCCGGGGGGCCTCGACGCAACCCATCGGTTCGGCGGTCCCGGGCGCGTCCCCGCGCGGGCCGGCCGGGGGCCGTCCCGGGCCCCGACGGAGGAGGCGAGAGGCGAGATGAAGCGCATGATCCTGACGGGGGCCGCCCTGCTGCTGGCGGCCACCGCCTGCGGACAGCAGGAGACCACCCCGAGGCTGCCCGAGGGCACCGGCGCCCCGCAGGCCACGGAGAGCCCCGAGGACCGGGCGAGCCCCGACCCCGGGGAGGGCGACGGCTCCGAGGAGGGCGGCGGCTCCGGCCAGGGGGCCCGGGGCGACGGCGCCCACGTCCTGAACATGTACGGCGACGAGAACGGGTTCGACGACCAGCGCCCCGTCGAGTACGTCGCCACCGAGTTCACGTCCTTCTCCGGCCTGGAGTGGCCCGAGTGGACGGACGAGACCGCGTCGGGCACGGGCGACCTGTACGGGACCTGGTGCATGGACCGGGGCTGCCAGGACGAGCCCTACGAGGTCGAGGTCGAACTCGGCGACCCGGTCGACGTGAACGGCACACCGTACTTCTCGACCTACACGATCACCGGGTACGACGAGGACATGACGCCGGAGGTGCGCCAGGCGCTGGAGGACGCGGACGGCGGGCGCCTCTCCGTGCCGACCCCGGAGTGAGGCGGGCGGTCCGGCGCGGCCGGGTGGGCTTCGCCTCTCCCACGGCCCCCAAGAATCGTCCTAAAGTTCCGAAAATGCACAAACCTCCTGGTCAGAGTGGGTGGTAGGGGCAGGTCGGCGGGACCGGACAGTCCGGAACCGGGCGTGGCGCGCCCGGGAGGTCTCTAGTCTGCTGAGTTGTGGCACTCAACGAGCGCGCGGACACCCGCGGGGACGACGTACAGGGCGCCGGCGGACGGCCGGGGCCGCGGCACGGCCGCGCGGCTCTGCTGCGCCTGGCCTCCTGGTTCGAGGAGGCCGGCCCCGACCGGGCCGACGCCCTCGCGACCGCCGCCTACGGCCTGCACCCGGCCCTCCACCTGGAGGGGCAGACGGACGAGGGCGTCGCCGCCACCACCAGCTGGTGGCAGGCGGCCCCCGACCGCAGCACCGTCACCGAGCACCCGGGCTCCCGGCTGCCCGAGCCCGTCCGCGACCACCGCGCGCAGCAGGCCCGCCTGCGCGACGCCGCCGAGTCCTCCGCCCACTGGCGCCGCGCGGGCGCCTCGCAGATCCGCGCCCTGCTCACCGAGCCCACCCCGCTGCGGGCGCGCCTGGACCTGTCCGGAGCCGGGATGGAGGTCCTCATGGAGCTCCTCACCGCCGCCCTCGGCTCCGGGGACGCAAGCCGCCGCCCCACCTCCGCCGGCGACCTGGAGTTCTCCCTGCGCCTGCACGTCGGCGCCGCCCCGGGGGCCGAGGTCACCATCCGGGGCGAGGGCGGGGAACTCACCCTGGAGGGACTCCGCCTGCGCGTCACCTCCTACGACCAGCACACCGTCGAGGACGACGGATTCCCGGGCCTCCTCGCGCCCGCGGGGTGGGCCCCGCCCGCCGCCCGGACCGGCTCCGGTCCCCTTTCCGGGGACCCGGTGACCGCGCCCGCCCTCGATCCGGACCCGCTGGACCCGTCGACCCCGTACACGCCCGTCCCCGAGCCGGACGCCCCGGGTACGGCCGCGTCGGACGACTCCGCCCCGCACCCCCTCGGCCCGGACCCGCTGTACCCGGCGGCCGCGGACGCCCCGGCACAGGACCCTCCGGACCGGGACCCGGCGGACGCCCCGGCACAGGACCCGCACCTCCCGCCACAGGACCCCGCGTCCACGGTTCCGGACCCCACGGAGGCGGACCCCCTGGACCCGTCGACCCCGTACACGCCCGCCCCGTACACCCCGGCCCCGGCGGCCCCTGACGCCCCCCACGCCCTGGGCCCGGACCCCCTGGACCCGCCGTCCCGGTACTCGCCCGCCGCGGACCCCCTGGACCCGTCGACCCCGTACACGCCCGCCCCGGAACCCCCGGGCCGCACGGCCCCCCGGTACGACGCCCCCCCGGTCCGCGGCCTCCTCGCCACCCCGTCCGCGGGGCCCGGGGACGGCGGGACACGGACCGCCCCGGCCGGGCCCGACGGCGGGCGCGGGCCCGCGCAGGAGCCGACCGGACCCGGGACCGACGACGGAGCGCCCCTCCCGGCCGACGCCCCCGTGACGGGGGACCGGCGGCCCGGACCGGGTACCGTCGGGAACCCGTCCGCGCCCTCCGCCGAGGCGCCCGGAACCGCCGGCGGCCTGCCGGGGCCGGACCCGGACGTCGAGACCACGGGGCCGATCGACCTGTCCGCCGACCGGACCCGACCGTGGGGGTGATGGAGACGGACGCCTACAGCGAGGACGCCGCGCTCATCGGCGAACGCCAGTCCGCGGCGCGCGCGCTCCTGGCGCACCCGCTGCTGACCCGGGCCGCCCATCCGGCGGAGCTGTCCCTCGTGCGCTCCCACGCCGAGTGGCTCGTCCAGCGCTTCCAGCGCGTGCTCGGGTACCGGCTCGACGTCGGCGACGACCACGCCCGGCTGGTCAAACGCGGCCTCGTCGACGAGGTCGTCCACCGGCCCACCCGGGCCAACGGGGCCCGCTTCACGCCGCGCACCCACACCTACCTCGCGCTGGCCCTGGCCGTCCTGGTCGAGGAGACCGGGCCCACCACCGTCCGCGCGCTCGCCCTCCGGGTCCGGGCCGCCGCGCACGAGGCCGGGATCGACGCCGATCCCGGCCGCGGGCTCGGCGAGCGCCGCGCCTTCTGCGCCGCCCTGGAACACCTGGTCGCGCTCGGCGCGCTGACCGAGACCTCCGGCCGCGTCGCCGACCACGGGGCCGACGCCGCCGCGGACCCGGCCCTCCGCCCCCGCACACCGGTCGTCCGCGCCGTCGCCGCCCACCTGCCGCAGGCCTCCGACGACCCGGACTCCTTCCTCGCGAGCGCCGTCGACACCGACCCCGACGGCGAACACCAGGGCGAGACCGCCCTGCGCCGCCTCCTGGCCGAGACCGCGGTCGTCTACCGCGAGGATCTCCCCGACCGCCAGAGGGACCGCCTCGCCGCGCACCAGTGGCGGGCCGCCGCCGCGCTCGGCAACCTGCTCGGCTGCGACGCCGAGGTGCGCGCCGAGGGCGTCGCGATGGTGATGCCCGACGAGGCCGGCGCCCGCCCGGCCTTCCCCTCCGACGACCCCGTCGGCCAGGTGGCCCTCGCCCTCGTCCGCCACCTCTCCGGCCGTCTGCACCCCGGCATGCCCGCCACCTCCGTCCCCGTGCCCGACCGCGAACTGCGCACCGCTCTGGACGCCCTGGGCGGCCCCGACGCCCCCGCGCGGACCGAGTGGGCCCGCACCGCCGGCCCCGAGGTGCCCGACCCGGACCGGCTGAGCGCCCGCGTCACGACCCTGCTGACCGACCTCGGACTCCTGCGGGGAGGCCCCGGCGAGTGGCGGCTCACCGCCGCGGCGGCGCGGTACGGGGCCGACGTGGACGAGCGCGTCCCCCCGATCCAGGACAATGGCGAAGACAGCCGGACGCACGCCGCCCCGACGCGCGGGTCCGGCCACGAAGACGGTCCGCCCGACGCTCCCGCCGATCCCCGAGGCGACCTGAGCCGGGTGACGTCCGTGCTGCAAGCGGTGGCGAACGAGAAGGTGAGCGCGACCAGTGGTGACACAGGAGACCAGCGAGGCCCCGGGGGCAGTTCCGGCTGACCCCGCCGACACCCCGCGCTACCGCCTCGAACGCGCGGGCATCCGCAACGTCTGGCAGTACGACGACCACGTCCTCGACTTCGCCGAGGGCCGCCTGCTGCTGCGCGGACGCAACGGCGCGGGCAAGTCCAAGGCGCTGGAGATGCTGCTCCCGTTCCTGCTGGACGGCGACGTGCGCCGCCTGGACACCACCGGCACCAACCGCACCAGCCTGCGCTGGCTCATGGCCGACGACCCCCGGGCCGGACGCCGGCCCGAGCCGGAGGAGACGGGCCCCGACCTGCTCGGCGGCCCCGAGGAGGCCGCCGACGAGGCCGGGCCCGAGCAGGCCGACGGCGACACCGGCCCCGTCACCCGCCTCGGCTACCTGTGGGTCGAGTTCACCACCGACCGCGGCGACCGCGGCCTCGACGCCGCCGCCCGCGCCACCACCGGGCCCAACAGCGCCTCCGCCCTGCTCGCCGCGTCCGGGACGGCCGGCGCGTCCGCGCTCCTCGCCGCCGCGACGCCGGGCCCCGGACCCGCCGCGGAGCAGACCGGACCGGGCGCCCCGGGCGGCCGGCCGAGCCACCTGACCCTCGGCGCCGCCGTCATGGCCGTCGGCGACTCCGACCCGCGCTGCGTGTTCTTCGTCACCGACCGCCGGGTCGGACACGACCTCGAACTCGTCACCGACGGCCGCCCCAAGCCCGTCGACCGGCTCCGCTCGGAGATCGGCGCGGACAACTGCTTCACCAGCGCCGTCCCCTACCGGGCCCGCGTGATGCACGACCTGTTCGGCATCGACGACTCCGTCCGCTACCGCAACCTCATCCACCTCCTCTACCGGCTCCGGCGCCCCACCATCGGCGACCGCCTGGAGGCCGGCGAGCTCGTCGGCGTCCTCTCCGAGGCCCTCCCGCCCATGGACGAGTCGGTCCTGGACGAGGTCGCCCGCAACATCGCCGACCTCGAACAGGCCCGGGCGGAGAAGACCGCCCTCGGCGAGGCGGGGGCCGGGGTCACCGCCTTCCTCGACGACTACCGCGGCTACCTGGTCCACGCCCTCCGGTCGCGCGCCGCCGACGTCCGCGAGCAGATCGACGCCGCCGCGGGCCGGACCGCCGAGACCGAGCGCCTGCGCGCCGAACTCGACCGGCTCATCACCGAGGAGAGCCGGATCTCCGAGGAGCGCGACCAGGCCCGGCGCACCCGCGACACCGCCGAGGCCGACGACGGCACCCTCGCCGCGGCCCGGAACAACGCCGCCACCGCCACGGGGAACGAGCGCCGCGCCTACGACGCCGCCGTCGGCGCCTACATCAGGGCCGCCGAGGCCGCCTGGGTCGCCGCGGAGCACGCCGAGCGGGTCGAACGGCACACCGTCGAACGGCTCGGCGAGGACACCGCCGCCATCGACCGCGCGCTCGACATCCTGCGCCAGACCCACGCCGAGGCCACCCGCGCGGCCACCGCCGCCGGGATCGACCCCGCCCTCCTCGGGGAGGTCCCGGACACGCTCGACACCGTCCACGCCCCGCGCGAGAGCGCCACCCGGGTCGACCTCCAGGGGCTCGAACAGGCCGTCGAGCGCGAGCCCGTCGAAGGCATCGACCTCGACGACCTGCGCGACCGCCTCGGGCGCCTCCACGACCAGCTCTCCCACGCGGCGGAGCGGTCCGCCGAGCGCGCCGACATGGCCGCCCGCCTCACCGGCCTCACCACGGCCGAGGCGGCGGCCGACCGCCGCCTCGTCGCCCTGACCAGCGAGGCCGAGAGCGCGGACGCCGTGCTCGAACACGCCCACGACCGCGAGAGCGCCGCCGTCGCCGCGCTGCGCGAGGAGAGCGCCGCCTACGCCGACGGGGTCCGGGCCTGGGCCGCCCGCCTGCGGGAGTCCAGCCACGCCCACGCGCTAGGCGACGCCGTCCACGAGCTGGAGGGCAGCGTCGAGCTGCCCATCACCGACTCCCTGAGGGTCCTCGACCCCGACGTGCCCTCCACCGTCTCCCGCCTCGCGAACAACGCCGTCGCCCCCCTCCTGGAGGACCTGCGCGCCCGGCGCGACGTCGCCGTCAACGAGGAGGGCCAGCTCTCCGACGAACTGGCCGAGCTCGCCGAGCGCCGCACCGGCAACGCCGAGCACGCCCCGGAGCGCCCGCCGTGGGCCACCTACCCGCGCCCCCGGGGCGAGGGCGCCCCCCTCTACCTGGCCGTCGACTTCGCCGACGGGCTCAGCACCCGCGAACAGGCCGGGCTGGAGGCCGCCCTGGAGGCCAGCGGACTGCTCGCCGGGTGGATCCGCGCGGACGGCTCCCTCCACGACCCGGGCACCCGCGACATCCTGGTCACGCCCGCCCGGCAGGCCAAGGGCAGGACCCTCCTCGACGTGCTCGTCCCGGTCGCCGCCCCCGACCGCGGCGTCAACCACGACAGCCTCCGCACCCTGCTCTCCTCCATCGCCCTGCACTCCGAGGACGAACCCGTGCCGGGCACGGCCGAGGACACCGAGGCCAAGCACCGACGCGACAGCTCCGTCGCCACCGTCAGCTCCATGTCGCTCACCGGCGGCTGGCGCCTCGGCGTGGCCTCCGGCTCCCACGACAAGAGCGAGCCCGAGTACATCGGCGAGGCCGCCCGCAAACGGGCCCGCGACCGCCAGTCGGCCAACACCGACCGGCGCATGGCCATCGCCGAGGCCCTCCTCGCCGAGGCGGGGGAGCGCCGCTGGGCCGTCGAGCAGTCCTACGCCGAACTCCTGGAGGTGTCCCGGAGCCTGCCGGACCCCTCCCAGCTCATCCGCGCCCGGGCGGTCCTGGACGTCGCCCGCGAGGACGTCGCCGCCGCCCGCCGCGCCCACGCGACCGCGGGCCGCGCCGCCGAGGAGTGCCGCGCCGAACTCCTCGACATCCGCTCCCGCCTGCGGACCTCGGCCGACGTCAACGCCCTGCCGAGCGTCCGCGCCGAGCTGGACAGCGCCCTGCGCGCCCTCGACCACCTGCGCGTCCTCGTCGGCTCCGGGCTCAAGGACCTCGACGTCCTCGCCTGGGAGCTGGCCGACCACGAGCACCACGTCGCCGGGTGGAGGGCGGCCCGCGCCGAACGGGTCCTGGCCGAGGACGCCAGGGCCGCCGCCATCGACGACATGATCACCGTCCGCCGCCAGTTCGAGCTCGGCGACCGCGCCCGCGGCGTGCCCGGCGAGCAGATCGACGCGGCCCGGGACCAGGTCAGGGCCAGGGCCGACGAGGCGGCCCGGCGGCTGCCCGAACTCGAGCGCGGGGCCCAGCGCGCCCGCGACGAGCGGGTCGGCGCCGAGGCGCGGCTCGTCGCCGCCACCCAGGAGCGCGCCGAGCAGGTGCGCCGCGCCCTCACGGCGGGGGAGCGGCTCGTCCGCGCGGTCTCCCTCCCCGGCGGCACGGGGATCGACGACACCGACGTGCCGGACGCCGTCCTGCTGGGCGCCGCGGGCCTGGACGCCTGCGCCGCGGACGACGGCCCCCTCACCGCCTACCTCGCCCACTCCGCACTCCACGGCGGGGAGCCGGACGCGGACCCCGCCGCCGGGCCGCCCGTGCCCGGCCCGGACGCCCGGCTCGCCCTGCTGGAGGCGTTCGTCGGACAGCTGGAGGAGGGACTCGCCGCCCAGGTGGAGGCCGGGGCGCCCGAGGTGGACGACAGCGCCATCCTGAGCAGCCGCGAGGACCTGCACCGCCTGCTCACCTCCGCCGGGTGGGCGCAGACCCGCACCGAGCTCAGCGAGCCGCGCGGCCTCAAGCGCCTCACGGTCCACGACGAGGACGGCGCCCACGACGTCACCGCCTACGCCGAGCGGATCACCGCCTCCGCCGCCCGCGCCGACGAGGCCGTTGCGGTGGCCGAGGAGGAGGCCTTCGAGCGCCACCTGCTCGGAGAGCTGGCCGGCCACCTCGCCCGCCAGATCGACGAGGCCCGCGCCCTCATCACCACCATGAACGACGTCCTCAAGGACGTCACCACCTCCGCCGGCCTCGGCGTGCGCCTGGACTGGAGGCTGGCCCCCGACGCGGGCGCCGACGTCGAGGCGGTCGTCCCGCTCCTGGCGACCCCCGCCGAGGAGCGCACCCGCGTGCAGACCACCCGCCTGCGCGACGCCCTGCGCCGCTGCATCGAGGCGATCCGCCGCCTGGACCCCACGGCCACCGGCGGGGCCCAGCTGCGGGCCGCCCTCGACTACAGGTCCTGGTTCACGTTCACCGTCTACGTGACCGACGGCGCGGGCGACGAGCGCCGCCTGGGCCACCGCACCGCCCTCAGCCAGGGCGAGCAGCGCGTGGTCGCCTACCTGGTGCTGTTCGCCGCGGCGGCGGCGCACTTCGACGCGCTCGCCGCGCGCGCCTCGTGGGCGCCCAGGCTCATCCTGCTGGACGACGCGTTCGCGAAGGTCGACGAGCCCACCCACGGGCGCCTCCTCGGCCTCCTGGTCGAACTGGACCTGGACTTCGTGCTGACCTCCGAACGCGTGTGGGGCTGCTTCGCCAGCGTGCCGAGCCTCAACATCTACGAGTGCCTGCGCGACCCCAACGTCCCCGGCATCGCGACACTGCACTTCACGTGGGACGGCAGCAGGAGGCGCCTGGTCGGCGTGTGAGCGCGGCGGCCCGTCCCGGGGCCCTCCGGCCCCGGCGCGCGGCCCCTTCCGGGCACGCCGCCCGCAGGCCCGTCCCCGGCCGGGGACGGGGAGCGCACATTGCCCGCGCGGGGACGGCGCGGGGCGGCCGGACGCCGCGCGGAGAGCCCTCCGGGGAGCGCCGCCCGGCCCCCGCGGGAGGGCGGGGCAGGGAGCGGATCCGCGCGCCCGGGAAGGGGGGAACCACGAATGCTTCCTCCCCACCTGTCCTAGTCTGCTTGTGCGGCAACGACAACAGAGCGGGGTGACGAAGGTGACTCGGGTACCCGAGACGTTCGACGGTGGCGGTGCGGACGCGCAGAGCGCCCCGCCGGCCGGGGACGACCCCACCACGACCTCGCTCCTGGACGCCCTGGCGGCCTCCGGGCTGCCACGGGAGGTCCGGTCATGGGTCACCGCCGCACTGTGGGGCGAGGACGCCCTCGCCGCGCTGCTCGAGGGCGAGCACATCCCCGACCCGGCCGCCGGCGGGCCGTCGGCGGCGCCGGCGCCGCCGGGCCGGGTCCGCCGCTCCTACCTCACCGGGATCCGTGTCCAGGGCTTCCGCGGGATCGGACGCCCCTCCGAGCTGACCTTCCCGCCCGGCCCGGGGCTCACCGTCATCGTCGGCCGCAACGGCTCCGGCAAGTCCAGCTTCGCGGAGGCGGCCGAGGCCGCCCTCACCGGGCGCAACCCCCGCTGGGACGCGATGCCGACCGGGTGGCGGGACGGCTGGCGCAACCTGCACTACGACGAACGCACCGAGGCGACCGTCGACATCCATGTCGCCGGGGACGAGGGCCCCACCCGGATCACCCGCCGCTGGACCGGCGAGAGCGTGCGCTCCGCGCGCGGCGAGGTGGTCCGACCCAACGGCGAGGTGGCCCCGCTCCGCACCCTCGACTGGGGCGAGAGCCTCGTCCGCTACCGCCCCTTCCTCTCCTACGACGAGCTCGGGCGCACCGTCACCGGGCGCTCGGCCGAGCTCTACGACACGCTCACCGCGCTCCTGGGCCTCACCGGCCTGGCCGAGGCCGAGCGCAGGCTCGCCAAGGTCTGCGACTCCCTGGCCAAGCGGCGCGACCGGCCCTCGCGGGAGCTCGGCCGCCTGGTCGACGCGCTCCGGGGCTCCGGCGACCCCCGGGCCGCCCAGGCCGTCCACCTCCTCGGCGCGCAGCACCTCGACATCGAGGCGCTCCGCCGGATCGCCGAGGACGACGGGCCCAGCGACCCCGCCCTGCACGTCGTCCTGCGGCGCCTGCGGCGGCTCTCGGTCCCCGAGCGGACCGTCATCGCCGACGTCGTCAACGAGCTGCGCGGGGCGTCCATGGAGCTCGCCATGGCCGCTGGGAGCAAGGGCGACCACGCCCACGGCGTCGTCCAGCTCCTCGAACAGGCGCTGGAGCACCACAAGCGGCACCCCTCCGACACCACCTGCCCCACCTGCTCCGCGCCGGGGGCCCTCGGCGCCGACTGGGCCCGCAGGGCCAACGCCCAGCTGAGGACCCTGCGCACCCAGGCCGCCCCGGCCTCGGCCGCCTACGAGCGCGCCGCGGCCGCCCGGGACCAGGCCCGCTTCCTGCTCTCCCCCGTCCCCGGGTGGCTGCCGCCGGAGAGCGAGCTGGGCCAGGTGTGGGCGCTGTGGGAGTCCGGCTCCGACATCACCGACCTCGCCGAGCTGGCCGAGCACATCGAGGCGGTCGGCCGCCGGCTCCGCTCCGCCGCCATCAGCGCGCGCCGGGACGCGACCGAGCGGCTGGAGGACCCCAGCGGAGGCTGGGGCGACCTCGCCGAGCGTCTCGCCGCCTGGCTGGACGAAGCGCAGGACGCCCTCCGTGCCAGGGACGTCCTGTACAGCGCCGAGGCGGCCCTCAACTGGCTGGCGGACCAGGCCCGGGGACTGCGGGCGGAACGGCTCGGCCCGGTCGCCTCACAGGCCGAGCAGGTGTGGTTCCGGCTGCGCCAGGAACGCCACATCGACCTCCAGGGCATGCGCCTGATCGGGCGCGGCGCCCGGAGGCGGGTCGAGGTGGACGTGACCGTGGACGGGGTCGACGACCAGACCAGCGCGCCCGGCCTGCTCAGCCAGGGGGAGTTCCAGGCCCTGGCGCTGTCCATCTGCCTGCCCCGCACCCTGGTGGAGGGCAACCCGTTCGGCTTCCTGCTGCTCGACGACCCCGTCCAGGCGATGGACACCGAGACCGTCGAGGGGCTGTCCTCGGTCCTGGCGGAGGTGGGCCGCCACCGGCAGCTGATCGTGTTCACGCACGACACCCGGCTCTCCGACGCGCTGCGCCGCCTCGGGCTGCCCGCGACCATCCGCACCCTCAACAGGGACGCCATGTCCAACGTGTGGGTGTCCGACGGGGCGCTCTGACGCCCGGCCCCGGCGTCCCGGCCCAGGGACGCCGGGAGCGGCCCGGATCACATGCGGACTCGCGGAAGGGCCGGAAACCGGCTCCGAACAGGGGTTTCGCTCCGCCGGTCCGGGAGGCCGGGGCCGCCGGCGCCTTTGATTTGGCAGACCACCCCCGAATCCCTGTATAGTCATGACCAGCGCAAGGGGGCAACACCCCCGGGGCGGTCGACACAAGCCCCACAGCGCGCCCCTTTAGCTCAGTCGGCAGAGCGTCTCCATGGTAAGGAGAAGGTCTACGGTTCGATTCCGTAAAGGGGCTCCACCACTTGACGAGGTCCGGTCCACTCAGGTGGGTGGCCGGTGGAGCATCTACCGGCCTGAACCGGGACCGGTCCCCACGGGGGCCGGGTTCCGTTGATCGGGGCGGGGTAGCTCAGTCGGTAGAGCAAGCGGCTCATAATCGCTGTGTCGTCGGTTCAAGTCCGGCCCCCGCTACCAACCCGTTGACCCCTGGGACACTGTTCTCAGGGGTCGTCGCGGGCGCTTTGCAGTGTTCTACTGCGCACTAGGTACTGTTTCCAGCGAGAAAGGCACTCCGAAGTGGCTGCCACAGACGTGAGGCCGAAGATCACCCTGGCCTGCCAGGAGTGCAATCACCGTAACTACATCACGCGCAAGAACCGTCGGAACACCCCCGACCGGCTCGCGATCAAGAAGTTCTGCCCGAACTGCCGCAAGCACAACGAGCACCGCGAGACCCGCTAGGTCCTCGCGAGCGGCGCGGCTGAGGCCGACGTGAGCTTCTCATAGACTTCCAGCCCGGTGAGCGATCCGCTCACCGGGCTGTTCGCGTATCCGGGCCCCTCCGGCCCGCGTTGCAGAACCAGGAGAGGGAGAGCGTGGCGATCAACCCTGACTACCTCGGCCGGGAGTACCCCGCGCCGGAGTCCTACGAGGTGACCCGGGGCAAGATCCGGGAGTTCGCCGAGGCGGTCAACGACCCCAACCCGGTGTACACCGACACGGCCTCCGCCAAGGCCGCCGGGTACCCCGACGTGATCGCGCCGCCCACCTTCCCCGTGATCCTGGGCATGGCCGGGTCCGCGCAGGCCATCGCCGACCCGGAGCTGGGGGTCGACTTCTCCCGTGTCGTGCACGGCGACCAGAGCTTCCACTACAGCCGGCCCCTGCACGCCGGAGACGTCCTCAGCAGCGTCACCCGCATCACGGGCATCAAGTCCCTCGGCGGCAACGAACTGCTCACCCTGGAGACCGTGGCCGACAACGCCGACGGCGAACACGTGGTCACCACCACGATGATGCTCGTCGTGCGCGGCGAGTGACCCCATCCACAGGAACGTGAGGAACGCGATCGTGAGCAGGCTGAGCCACGCCGACGTCGAGGTCGGCACCGAGCTGCCCGAGCGGACCTTCCCGGTCCGCCGCCTGGACCTCGTCCGCTACGCGGGCGCCTCCGGCGACTTCAACCCCATCCACTGGAACGAGCGCTTCGCCAAGTCCGTCGGGCTCCCCGACGTCATCGCCCACGGCATGTTCACGATGGCCGAGGCCGCGCGGGTGCTCACCGACTGGACCGGGGACCCCGGCTGCGTCGTCGACTACTCGGTGCGCTTCTCCGCGCCCGTGGTCGTCCCGGACGACGACGAGGGAGCCGAGATCACCGTCGGCGGCAAGGTCAAGTCCAAGAACGACGACGGCACCGTCACGGTCCTGCTGACCGCCCGCTCCGGCGGCGCGAAGGTCCTGGTGCAGTCCAAAGCCGTCGTCCGCCTGGCCTGACGGCAGTAGCGAAGCAGTGAGGTGACCGTGTCCACAGTCCACGAGAACGAGGCCCCCCAGAACCAGGTCCTCTGGCTCTGCGACCACACCACGCTCGGCCTCGGCGGCCCGGCGACGACCTCCCGGACGGCCCGTACGACCGACGAGCTGGTCGCGGCGGTCGCCGCGGCCGACGCCGCGGGGGAGCCCGTCCTCGTCCTGGGGGGCGGGAGCAACCTGGTCGTCTCCGACGACGGGTTCCCGGGCACCGTGGTCCTCGTGGACACGCCCGGGGCCTCCTTCGAGGAGACCGGCGACACCGACCCCGGGACGGGGGAGCCCGTCGTGCTGCTGCGCGCCGAGGCGGGCGTCGAGTGGGACCCGCTCGTGGAGCGCACCGTCGCCGAGGGGCTCAACGGCCTGGAGTTCCTCTCCGGCATCCCCGGCCGGGTCGGCTCCACCCCCATCCAGAACGTCGGCGCCTACGGCCAGGACGTCAGCCAGACCATCCGCGAGGTGCTGGTCTACGACCGGCGGACCGGCGAGCGGCGCGTCCTGGGCAACGCCGAGTGCGGGTTCACCTACCGCGACAGCGCCTTCAAGGGCGACGACCGGTACGTGGTGTGCGAGGTCGTGTTCGCCCTCCGCCGGGCCAAGCTCAGCCGCCCGATCGCCTACGCGGAGGTCGCCCGCACCCTGGGTGCCGAAGCGGGGGACAGGGTGCCGCTGGAGCGCGCCAGGGAGACCGTCCTGGGCCTGCGCAGGGGCAAGGGCATGGTCCTGGACCCCGACGACCCCGACACCCGCAGCGCCGGCTCCTTCTTCACCAACCCGGTGGTCACGGCCGAGGAGTTCGCCGAGGTGCGCGCACGGGCGGACCGGCGGCTCGGCGCGGACGCCGGGATGCCCGGCCACCCCGACGGGAACGGCAACGTCAAGCTGTCCGCGGCCTGGCTCATCGACCGGGCGGGGTTCCGCGGCCACGCCAGGGGGACCGCCCGCGTCTCCTCCAAGCACGTGCTCGCCCTCACCACCGTCCCGGGGGCGCCCACCACCGAGGACCTCCTGGCCCTGGCCCGGGACGTCCGCGACGGCGTCGAGGAGGCCTTCGGGGTCCGCCTGGTCAACGAGCCCGTGATGGTCGGCGTCTCCCTCTGACGCCTCGCGCCCCCGACCGCCGCACCGGCCCGCGGGCGGCCGGGGGCCGCCGTGCCGCACAACGGAGTGGCCTTTCCCCAAGAAAGAAGTTCGGTGAACCGAACTCGTTTATGAGCCGCTCCGAATAAAGAAATGCGAAGAGGCAATGAATTGCCATTCGCCGTTCTTTCGGCATAAAGTACGGGTGTCGAAGGGGAGTAGTCCCCAATGCGTGCGATCGACACACTGGCCGCCCCACGGCCCGGTCGTACGAGCCCGAACCGACGAGGAGGCCCCCGGTGGAACGGGAGCCGCATTCCGGCGCGGCGGGCGGACGAGACCTTTGACCCGGTTCAGGACGACCGGGTTGAAGGGGCGCTCTCCGCCTCCTTCCGCCCTGCACACCTCGTACGGAGGCAGACGCATGACCGCTTTTCTCGCGGGCCTCGGATTCAGCGCCGTCGCCATCTTCATCGCCGAAATGGGCGACAAGACCCAACTCGTCGCGATGTCGCTGGCCACCCGCTACCGGGCCCTGACGGTCCTCCTGGGCATCACCGCGGCCACCCTCGTCGTGCACGCCGGAAGCGTGCTCCTCGCCGAGGTCCTGGGCGCCGCCATCCCCACCGACTGGCTCACCCTCGTCGCCGGCGCGGCCTTCCTCTTCTTCGGGCTGTGGACCCTGCGCGGCGACGAGATGACCGAGAACGACGAGAGGCGCGCCGCCTCCAGGCGCATCCGCTCCGCGTTCATGACCGTCTTCGTGGTCTTCCTCGTCGCCGAGCTCGGCGACAAGACCATGCTCGCCACCATCACGGTCGGCACCCAGCACCACTGGCTCCCCGTCTGGATCGGCTCGACCCTCGGCATGGTCGCCGCCGACGCCATCGCCATCGCCCTCGGCGCGGCCCTCGGCAAGAAGCTCCCCGAGCGCGCCATCCGGATCGGCGCCGCCGTCCTGTTCTTCGGGGCGGGAGCGGTCATGCTCGGCCAGGGGGCCTGGATGCTCCTGGCGTAGCGTCCGGCACGGGCTCGGGCTCCGAGGCCAGCCAGGCCTCCACCCCGCCCAGCAGCTCCTTCTTCAGCGCGTCCGGCGCGCCCGACCCGCGGATCGACATCCCCGCCAGCGCCGCCAGCTCGGCGTCCGAGAAGCCGAACACCTCGCGCGCGATCCGGTACTGCTCCACCAGGCGGGGGCCGAACAGCAGCGGGTCGTCGGTCCCCAGGGCGATCGGGACCCCCGCCTCGAAGAGTCTGCGCAGGGGCAGGTGCTCCAGGTCCTCGTACACGCCCAGGCCCACGTTGGAGGTCGGGCAGATCTCCAGGGTGACCTCCTGGGTGGCGATCCGCTCGACCAGGTACGGGTCCTCCACGGCGCGGACGCCGTGTCCGATCCGGTCGGCGCTCAACTCGTCCAGGCACTCGCGCACGCTGCGCGGCCCCTGGAGCTCGCCCCCGTGCGGGGCGGACAGCAGGCCGGCCCGGCGGGCGATCCTGAAGGCGCCCTCGAACTCGCGTGCGCGCCCGCGCCTCTCGTCGTTGTTCAACCCGAACGAGACGACCCCCTTGCCCGCGTACTGCCGGGCCAGCCGCGCCAGGGCCTTGGCGTCGAGGGGGTGCCTGGTCCGGTTGGCGGCCACCATCAGGCCGACGGCCACGCCGGTGTCGCGCTCGGCGGCGCGGGCCGCGTCCAGGATCAGCTCCAGGGTGGCGGTGAGGCCGTCGAAGAGGGACGCGTACCCGCTCGGGTCGACCTGGATCTCCAGCCAGGCGGACCCGGCCTCGCGCTCGTCCTCGGCGGCCTCGCGCAGCAGCCGGTACATGTCCTCCGGCCTGCGCAGCACCGAGCGGGCGATGTCGTACAGGCGCTGGAAGCGGAACCAGCCGCGTTCGTCCGTGGCCCGGAGCCGGGGAGGCCACTCCTCGACCAGGGCCTGGGGAAGGTGCACTCCTCGCTCCCCGGCGAGCTCGACCAGGGTCGAGTGCCGCATCGAGCCGGTGAAGTGCAGGTGCAGGTGGGCCTTGGGCAGCCGGTCCAATCGGCGAGCGGTGGTCGGTGTCTCCATGAACCAAGCCTGCCGTATCACGGGCGCCCCCGGTGCCAGGACGCCGTACTTGCCGCGCCGGGGCGGCGGACGGGCGCCCCGGGCCGCGCTCCGCGCGGGCGGGGGCCGTCCGCTACCGCGCCTCGCCCAGCAGCCTCTGGAGCCGCCCCACGCCCTCCGCCAGGTCCTCGTCGCCGAGCGCGTAGGACAGGCGCAGGTAGCCGGGGGTGCCGAAGGCCTCGCCGGGCACCACGGCGACCTCGGCCTCCTCCAGGACGAGCTCGGCCAGCTCCGCGGAGGTCCGGGGCGTCCTGCCGCGCACCTCCCTGCCGAGCACGCCCTTCACGGACGGGTACGCGTAGAACGCGCCCCGCGGCTCCGGGCAGACCACGCCGTCGATCCCGCCGAGCATCCGGACCATCGTCCTGCGGCGGCGGTCGAAGGCCTCCCGCATCTCCTCCACGGCGGCCAGGCCGCCGGAGACGGCGGCCAGGGCGGCCGCCTGCGAGACGTTGGCGACGTTCGAGGTGGCGTGCGACTGGAGGTTGGAGGCGGCCCTGACCAGGTCCTTCGGGCCGATGATCCACCCCACGCGCCAACCCGTCATCGCGTAGGTCTTCGCGACGCCGTTCACGACGACGGTGCGGTCGGCGATCTCCGGAACCTCCACGGGCAGGGAGGAGAACTCGGCGCCGCCGTACACCAGGTGCTCGTAGATCTCGTCGGTGAGGACCCACAGGCCGTGCTCGTCCGCCCAGCGGCCGATCGCCCGGACCTGCTCGCGCGGGTAGACGGCGCCCGTCGGGTTGGACGGGGACACGAACACCAGGACCTTGGTGCGCTCGGTGCGCGCGGCCTCCAACTGCTCCACGCCCGCCATGTACCCGGTGCTCTCGTCGGTGACGACGAAGACCGGCACGCCGCCCGCGAGCTTGACCGACTCGGGGTAGGTGGTCCAGTACGGGGCGACCAGGAGGACCTCGTCGCCCGGGTCCAGCATGGCGGCGAAGGCCTCGTGGACGGCCTGCTTGCCGCCGTTGGTCACCAGCACCTGCGAGGGCTCCACCGCGTAGCCGGAGTCCCGCCGGGTCTTCTCCGCGACGGCCTCGCGCAGCTCGGGGAGGCCGCCCGCCGGCGTGTAGCGGTGGAAGCGCGGGTCGCGCGCCGCCGCGACGGCCGCCTCGACGACGTGGTCGGGCGTCGGGAAGTCGGGCTCTCCCGCGCCGAAGCCGATGACGGGGCGGCCCTCCGCCCTCATGGCCTTGGCCCTGGCGTCCACGGCGAGGGTGGCGGACTCGGAGACGGCGCTGATGCGTGCGGAGACACGGGGTCGGTCGCTCATGGCGCCCATGGTGCCACGCGGGCCCGTCCCGGACCGGGAGCCCGCGAGGCGCCTCCGGAGGGGGCGCCGGTCCTCCGGCGGTTTGGTCAGATCGGGCGAATGGGCATACACTCGGTCGCGCCGAACGGTCGTGGCCCAGGTGTTACCGGGCCATCAGTGTGCGTAGCGCGCGGCGACCGGCTATGGTGGGAGCGCAGTTTCCGTCAAGGGCAGTGGCTCAATTGGTAGAGCACCGGTCTCCAAAACCGGCGGTTGGGGGTTCGAGTCCCTCCTGCCCTGCAAGTCCGCGCGAGCGGAGTGGCGGCCTCCGGGCCGGCACTCCGCACGGGGCATCGGAACTACGGGGATTTCTGGCAGCCCGCGACCCTAAGGACCCCAGGTGACACAGACTGACGCCGACGCGAAGCCCGACAAGGAGCCGAAGCGTCGTACCGGTCCGGTGACGTTCACCAAGCAGGTCGTCGGTGAGCTGCGCAAGGTTCGCTGGCCCACGCGCCGCGAACTGGTGACCTACACCATCGTCGTCCTCGTCTTCGTGGTGGTCGTCCTCGGCTACGTCTCGCTCCTGGACTGGGGCTTCGGCGAGGCCATCACCTGGCTCTACGGCACCTTCGGCCGCCCGGCGGGCGTCTGACCGAGACTTCTGGGCCGCGCCTCCGGACGACCGGGGCGCGGCCCCACTCGTCCGCGCGTCGGTCCCGCGCCGCCCGGACAGACCGTAAGCTGGCATGACTGGGTTCGACGCAGACCGCTGTTCGGCGTGCGTCGCTCCGCAGAGCGCATCCGACGAGAGAAAGAGCAGCCGTGTCCGAGTCCCCACTGACCTCTGACGACTTCCCCGATGAGGAGCCGGATCAGTCGTCTGCGGAAGAGACCGGCCTGGCGGGCGAGCTGTCCGAGGACGCGGCCGACAAGGCCGACGACGACAGCCCTGCTCTGACCGGCGACGCGGACGAGAACGCCGACGACGAGAACGCCGACGACGAGGGCGAGGAGGAGGCCGAGGAGGCCCCGCGCCTCGACCCCGTCGAGGAGTTCAAGAACGAGCTGGTCCTGCTGCCCGGCGACTGGTACGTCGTGCACACCTACGCGGGCTACGAGAAGCGGGTCAAGGCCAACGTCGAGAGCCGTACCCAGTCCCTCAACATGGAGGACTACATCTTCCAGGTCGAGGTGCCCGAGCACGAGGTCACCGAGGTCAAGAGCGGCAAGCGCCAGCAGGTCACCGAGAAGGTCCTGCCCGGCTACGTGCTCGTCCGCATGGACCTGACCGACGAGTCCTGGTCGGCGATCCGCAACACCCCCGGCGTCACCGGCTTCGTGGGCCTGTCCAACAAGCCCGCCCCGCTGAGCCTGACCGAGGTCGCCAAGCTCCTCGCGCCCGAGCCGGAGCAGGAGCCGGAGCAGGCGCAGAAGGCCCGTGCCGGCGGCGAGGTCCGCTCCGACGTGGCCTACGAGATCGGCGAGTCCGTCACGGTCATGGAGGGCCCGTTCGCCACGCTGCCCGCCACGGTCAGCGAGATCAACCCGGACACCCAGAAGCTCAAGGTGCTGGTGTCGATCTTCGGCCGCGAGACGCCGGTCGAGCTGTCCTTCACCCAGGTCGCCAAGATCTGACCCGGGCCGCCGTCCGGCGGGGCGCCGTGCCCGCGGGACGACCGTCAAGGCACTCGTCACGGCGACATAGACTTGGTGGGTCCACCCTCGCGGTGGACCCACTCTCGTGCCCCGCCCAGGCAGGGCACGTCACGGCCCGCCAGGTCCCGGCGGGCCGTCGCCCCCGCGCCCTCCGGCGCGGGGCCGCGCCTCCTTCGGCAGCGGTGCCGCCGCGATCGCCACGACCGCACGGCGCCGCGGGGAGGCCAGGGACCAGCACACAACGCAGATCAGGCAAAGGACCCGATATGCCTCCGAAGAAGAAACTTGCCGCACTCGTCAAGGTGCAGCTCCCCGCCGGTCAGGCGACCCCGGCGCCGCCCGTTGGTACCGCTCTCGGTCCGCACGGCGTCAACATCATGGACTTCTGCAAGCAGTACAACGCTGCCACGGAGTCCCAGCGCGGCAACGTCATCCCCGTAGAGATCTCCATCTACGAGGACCGTTCCTTCACCTTCGTCACCAAGACGCCTCCGGCGCCGAAGCTGATCCTGAAGGCCGCCGGGCTGGACAAGGCCGCCACCGACCCGGGTCGCACCACGGCCGGCTCCATCACCGCCGAGCAGGTCCGCGAGATCGCGCAGACCAAGCTGCCCGACCTCAACACCGACGACATCGAGGCCGCGACCAAGATCGTCGCCGGCACCGCCCGTTCGATGGGCATCGAGGTCAAGTAGCCCCCCGCACGGTGGCGCCGACCCCAGGCGGGGCGGGGCGACCGGGGACGCTCGACGTTCAAGAACCACCGTGGCAGGGCCAGGCGCTGGCCCGACGACCACACGTTCCCTAGGAGAACAGCGTGAAGCGCAGCAAGACCTACCGCAAAGCCAGCGAACTGGTGGACCGCGACAAGCTCCACGGCCCCGCCGAGGCCGTGAAGCTCGCCAAGGAGACCTCCAGCTCCAAGTTCGACTCGACCGTCGAGGTCGCCCTGCGCCTGGGCGTCGACCCGCGCAAGGCCGACCAGATGGTCCGTGGCACCGTGAACCTGCCGCACGGCACCGGCAAGACCGCTCGGGTCCTGGTCTTCGCGACCGGTGAGCGTGCCGAGCAGGCTCTCGCCGCCGGCGCCGACATCATCGGCGACGACGAGATGATCGAGAAGGTCGCCAAGGGCTACACCGACTTCGACGCCGTCGTCGCCACCCCGGACCTCATGGGCAAGGTCGGCCGCCTGGGCCGCGTGCTCGGCCCGCGCGGCCTGATGCCGAACCCGAAGACGGGCACCGTCACCCCGGACGTGGCCAAGGCCGTGACCGACATCAAGGGCGGCAAGATCGAGTTCCGCGTGGACCGCCACGGGAACCTGCACTTCATCATCGGCAAGGCCTCCTTCGGCGAGCAGCAGCTCCTGGAGAACTACCAGGCCGCGATCGACGAGGTGAACCGCCTCAAGCCGTCCGCCGCCAAGGGCCGCTACATCAAGAAGGCCGTGGTCAGCACGACCATGGGCCCGAGCATCCCGCTCGACGCCTGACGTCCTTCCGCGTAGCCGTCCCGCAGACGGCGACGGCCCCCGCGTCCACCGGACGCGGGGGCCGTTCCTCGTACCGGGCCCCTACAGGTCGGTGATCTCGTCCTCGCCGGGGATCTCGAAGGAGGTCTCGCCCAGCTCGGAGAAGACCATGGACACGTCGGCCTCCTCGTCGGAGAAGTCGAGGCGCATCGGGAAGCCGTCCCGGCCGACCCAGATGGACACGTCGACGGAGCCGCTGACGTCACCGATCAGCTCCAGCACGGCGAGCTTCTGCTCGGCGTCCAGGGCGTCGATCTCCTCGGTGGTCATCGTGCCCTCGACGAGGGTGGTCTCGACACCGCCGACCTCCTCGGTGCCGGCCGCCTCGATCTGGTCGATCTCGGCGAAGGCGCCGACCAGGTCGGGCAGCGAGGCGATGTCGAACATCTCCTGCGGGCCCAGCTCCGCGGTGTCCTGGACGCCGCGGGCCCAGGGGGTGTCGACCTCCTGGAGGCCGTTGTGGTTGGACACCAGGGACTCGCCCTCCGCGGGGACGATGAGGACGGTCGTGCCGAGCTCCTCGGCCGTCAGGCCGGGGTCCTCCCCGCCCAGGGCGGCGAGCTCCAGCAGCATCTCGCCGACGAAGGGCATCACCATGGTGACCTGCGCGGCCTCGGGGTCGTCCATGACCTCGTAGGTCATCGTCATGTCCACGGTGCCGAGCTCGGGGTCGGGCATGGACAGGTCGAGGTCCAGCGTGTAGTTGGTGACCTCCTGCGTGCTCGAGGCGAGCTCGGCGAGCATGTCCAGGACACCGCCGCCCTCTCCGGGCTCCTCGGCCGCCTCGACCTCGACCGCCTCCTCCTCCGGGGCGCCGCCGCCGCAGGCGGTGAGGGCGAGGGCGAGGGTTCCCGCCGTGAGCAGGGAGGGCATACGCGTCTTCACGAAGGTGTTCCGCTTTCTTCGGGTGGGGGACGGGCGCGTCCGGGAGCGGGGGCGCCCGGGAGACATCTTCCCGCACACAACCGACATATCGGTCGATTATTCGCGAGTGCCCCTTCGACGGCCGGTCTCCCCGTACGGTTCCCGCGCGTGCGCGGGGCGCGCGGACGGCCTGGAGCCGGTCCGGCACATGTACCGACGGTCCCCGCGCGTGCGCGGGGTGCGCGCGATCACACCGGCGGTTCCGCCGGAGGGGACGAGCACCCCCGGGCGTCGGTTACGATGGAGGCTGCCGAAGACCGCTGGTCGCCACCCGCAGGGGTGGCCCTAAGGACCCATCCGCGATGGGCGCCCGCGCAGGTGTCACTAGAGCTTTCCCGTTCCGGGCGCGCACTCCGCGCCGAGAGAACGCGGTCGTGCCCCGTGCGCCTGGCGCTCGGGGCTTTTTCTCGTGCTGACGCCGATCGCGCGAGTCCTTGGGAACCGACCGGCGCTCGTACCCGCACCGGCCGGTACCGGTGGTCCACCGGGCCCCGGCCGGAAGGCAGGCGGAGCCGGAGCGGGTCCGTTCCGAGTCCGCCCGGGGCGGTTTCCGGCGCACGAGTCAGGAACTCCGCCCCGCGAGGTGCGGGACACCCCGCCGTCAGGCGCGGGATCGAAGTCAATGTTGGAAGGAGTCCCATGGCGAGGCCGGACAAGGCAGCCGCGGTCGCCGAACTCACGGAGGAATTCCGTGAGTCGAGCGGCGCCGTGCTGACCGAATACCGGGGGCTCACTGTCGCGCAGATCACCGACCTGCGCAACAGCCTCGGCCAGAACGCGCGTTTTCGCATCGTCAAGAACACGCTGACCAAGATCGCGGTCAAGGAGGCCGGCGTCGACCAGGAGATCCAGGATCTTCTGGTGGGCCCGTCCGCCATCGCCTTCGTCCACGGTGACGTGGTCGAGGCCGCCAAGGGTCTGCGCGACTTCTCGAAGGCGAACTCGCCCCTGGTGATCAAGGGCGGCATCATCGACGGCAAGTCGATGAGCGCCGAGGACATCACCAAGCTGGCCGACCTGGAGTCCCGCGAGGTTCTCCTCGCGAAGCTTGCCGGCGCGCTCAAGGCCAAGCAGGGCCAGGCCGCCGCCGTCTTCCAGGCGCTTCCCTCCAAGGCCGTGCGCCTCGCGCAGGCCCTGGCGGACAAGCGTTCCCAGGAAGCTGCCTGAACCTTTTGAACCGCGGCGGGCGCCGAGGGCGCCCCGCCGAAGGCTCGCACGTGATGCCGACAGGCGCGCGTGTCTGTAGAGAAAGAGAAACCGCATCATGGCGAAGCTCAGCAACGACGACCTGCTTGCCGCTTTCGAGGAGATGACCCTTCTCGAGCTGGCCGACTTCGTGAAGCTCTTCGAGGAGAAGTTCGACGTCACCGCTGCCGCCCCGGCCGCCGTCGCCGTCGCCGGCCCCGCGGGTGCCGCTCCGGCCGAGGTCGAGGAGAAGGACGAGTTCGACGTCGTCCTCGAGTCCGCCGGCGACAAGAAGATCCAGGTCATCAAGGAGGTCCGCAGCCTCACGAGCCTGGGTCTCAAGGAGGCCAAGGACCTGGTCGACAACGCTCCGAAGCCGCTGCTCGAGGGCGTCAACAAGGAGGCCGCTGAGAAGGCCAAGGCCGCTCTCGAGGGCGCCGGCGCCACCGTCACCCTCAAGTAGTCCTCCGCGGGCCGCACAGGCCCGCTGGTCTGCTCCACGCGGCCGTCCCTCCTCCGGGAGGGGCGGCCGCGTTCGCGTTCCCGGGCCCGGCCGTGGGGCGCGGGGCCCGGCCCCCTCGGCCCGGGTGCCGCGCCCCGCGCCCCGCAGGTGCCCGCGCTCCCCGGCGGCGCCCCGCCCCTCCCAGTCCCCCCCCGCGCCCGCCGCGACAGGGCCCCTGGTCCCGGACCCGTGCGACGAAGGTCCCCTCTCCCCGGGTGCGCCGTGTTCCGACGCCGTTCGCTCCGCCGGGTGTGCGAAGCTGGGGCGGTTCGGGAGCACCAGGTCAGGGGCCGCGTGTGCGAACTGTCCCCCGGACGCGGTAATCTCCCGTCCCGGGAATCCCGACGAGGCCCCGGGAGAGGGTTTACCCGCCCCCCGCGGGGGAACCTTTTCGGGTGTCCGACGGGCTCACAACCCCCTGGGGCCAGGGCAGGCGCGCCAGCTCCACCGATCCCGGTCGAGGGCGATCCCGAGGGTTGTGAGGGACGGCGGACCGGAGCCGGTCCGTCGGCGGACGGCTCCCCCTCGGGGGAGCGGACGGGCAGACGGCCCGAGGCCGGACACCCCTGTGCCGGAGACGGCGGAGGGGCTGGTCCACGGTCGGAGGTTCTCCGTCGCGGGCCGCGCGGGACGACGGCCGGGCTTGACGGATCGCCCTTCACGGGTGATCCTGCCGGTGTCGTGAGTTGCGCTGTGGACCGTGAGTGGACAGCGGTGTGGTGTTCGGCTACACTGCTCTTTTGCGCTGCCCTTTGGTGATCCCTGTGCCGGTGCACGGCTGCCACCCATCCCATTTCTGGACATACGGTGGCCCGTCACCCGCTCGATGTGACCGTCTCAACCGCGTTGCGGCGGTCCCTCTCGTGACGGATCGTCTGGCGTGCGCGCTTCAACCGCCACAAGCCTTCGGAAGGACCCCTGTTGGCAGCCTCGCGCAACGCCTCCGCTAACGCCCTTGGTCCGCACCGCGTTTCTTTCGCCCGTATCCAGGAACCCCTCGAGGTTCCGAACCTTCTGGCCCTGCAGACCGAGTCGTTCGACTGGCTGCTGGGCAACGACAAGTGGAAGACCCGGGTCGAGACGGCCCGAAACGCCGGCCGCAAGGACGTTCCGGAGCAGTCCGGTCTCGAAGAGATCTTCGAGGAGATCAGCCCGATCGAGGACTTCTCGGGCACCATGTCCCTCTCGTTCCGCGACCACCGGTTCGAGCCGCCCAAGTACTCCGAGGAGGAGTGCAAGGACAAGGACATGACCTACTCCGCCCCGATGTTCGTCACGGCGGAGTTCATCAACAACGACACCGGTGAGATCAAGAGCCAGACGGTGTTCATGGGCGACTTCCCGCTCATGACCGTCAAGGGCACCTTCATCATCAACGGCACCGAGCGCGTCGTCGTGTCCCAGCTGGTCCGCTCCCCGGGCGTCTACTTCGACCGGTCCGTCGACAAGACCACCGACAAGGACCTCTTCGGCTGCAAGGTCATCCCGTCCCGCGGCGCCTGGCTGGAGTTCGAGGTCGACAAGCGCGACTTCGTCGGCGTCCGCATCGACCGCAAGCGCAAGCAGGGCGTCACCGTCCTGCTCAAGGCGCTGGGCTGGACCACCGACCAGATCCTGGAGCGGTTCGGCCAGTACGAGTCCATCCGCAACACGCTGGAGAAGGACCCCACGGCGGGCACCGACGACGCGCTGCTGGACATCTACCGCAAGCTGCGCCCCGGAGAGCCGCCCACGAAGGAGTCGGCCCAGGCGCTGTTGGAGAACCTCTACTTCAACCCCAAGCGCTACGACCTCGCCAAGGTCGGCCGCTACAAGATCAACAAGAAGCTCGGCCTCGACGCCGACTACACGCAGGGCACGCTGACCGAGGACGACATCGTCGCCACGATCGACTACATGGTCCGCCTGCACGCGGGCGAGGTGGAGAAGGAGACCGTCAACGGCCTCCGCCCGATCGAGACCGACGACATCGACCACTTCGGCAACCGCCGCCTGCGCACCGTCGGCGAGCTCATCCAGAACCAGGTCCGCCTGGGCCTGGCCCGCATGGAGCGCGTCGTCCGCGAGCGGATGACCACCCAGGACGTCGAGGCGATCACGCCGCAGACCCTGATCAACATCCGCCCCGTCGTCGCCTCCATCAAGGAGTTCTTCGGCACCTCGCAGCTGTCCCAGTTCATGGACCAGACCAACCCGCTCGCGGGCCTGACCCACAAGCGCCGCCTCTCGGCGCTGGGTCCGGGCGGTCTGTCCCGTGAGCGCGCGGGCTTCGAGGTGCGCGACGTGCACCCCTCCCACTACGGCCGCATGTGCCCGATCGAGACCCCCGAGGGTCCCAACATCGGTCTGATCGGCTCCCTGGCGGGCTACGGGCGGGTCAACTCCTTCGGCTTCGTGGAGACCCCGTACCGCAAGGTCATCGACGGGCGCATCTCCGACCAGGTCGACTACCTGACCGCGGACGAGGAGGACCTGTACGTCATCGCGCAGGCCAACACGCCGCTGAACGCCGACGGCACCTTCGCCGAGGCCGGCGTGCTCGTGCGCCGCAAGGGCGGGGAGTTCGAGCAGGTCAGCACCGACGAGGTCGACTACATGGACGTGTCGCCGCGCCAGATGGTGTCGGTCGCCACCGCCATGATCCCGTTCCTGGAGCACGACGACGCCAACCGCGCGCTCATGGGCTCCAACATGCAGCGCCAGGCCGTGCCGCTGCTGCGCGCCGAGTCGCCGTTCGTCGGCACCGGCATGGAGTACCGCGCCGCGACCGACGCCGGTGAGGTCATCCTCAACGAGAAGGCCGGCGTCGTCGAGGACGTCACCGCCGACTACGCCACGATCATGGCGGACGACGGCACGCGCAAGACGTACCGCATGGGCAAGTTCCAGCGCTCCAACCAGGGCACCTGCTTCAACCAGCGGCCGATCGTCAGCGAGGGCCAGCGGGTCGAGGCCAACCAGGTCCTCGCCGACGGGCCCTCCACCGACCAGGGTGAGATGTCGCTCGGCAAGAACCTGCTCGTGGCCTACATGTCCTGGGAGGGCCACAACTACGAGGACGCGATCATCCTCTCCCAGCGCCTGGTGCAGGACGACGTCCTCTCCTCGATCCACATCGAGGAGCACGAGGTCGACGCCCGCGACACCAAGCTGGGCCCGGAGGAGATCACCCGCGAGATCCCCAACGTCAGCGAGGAGGTCCTGGCCGACCTCGACGACCGGGGCATCATCCGGATCGGCGCCGAGGTCGTGGACGGCGACATCCTCGTCGGCAAGGTCACGCCCAAGGGCGAGACCGAGCTGACCCCGGAGGAGCGCCTGCTGCGCGCCATCTTCGGCGAGAAGGCCCGCGAGGTCCGCGACACCTCCCTGAAGGTGCCGCACGGCGAGACCGGCAAGGTCATCGGCGTGCGCGTGTTCAGCCGCGAGGAGGGCGACGAGCTCGCCCCCGGCGTCAACGAGATGGTCCGCGTCTACGTGGCCCAGAAGCGCAAGATCACCGACGGTGACAAGCTCGCCGGCCGCCACGGCAACAAGGGCGTCATCTCCAAGATCCTGCCGCAGGAGGACATGCCCTTCCTGGAGGACGGCACCCCGGTCGACATCATCCTCAACCCGCTGGGCGTGCCCGGCCGGATGAACGTCGGCCAGGTCCTGGAGGTCCACCTCGGGTGGCTGGCCAAGAACGGCTGGCTGGTCGAGGGGGTGGAGGAGGAGTGGCAGAAGTCGCTCCACGCGATCGGCGCGGCCGAGGTCCCGCCGAACTCGCGCGTGGCCACCCCGGTCTTCGACGGCCTGCACGGTGACGAGCTCAGCGGCCTGATCCAGTCGGTGCGCCCGAACAAGGACGGCAACCGCCTCATCAACAAGGACGGCAAGGCGCGCCTGTTCGACGGCCGCACCGGCGAGCCGTTCGCCGAGCCGATCTCGGTCGGCTACAAGTACATCCTCAAGCTCCACCACCTCGTGGACGACAAGATCCACGCGCGCTCCACCGGCCCGTACTCCATGATCACCCAGCAGCCGCTGGGCGGTAAGGCGCAGTTCGGCGGTCAGCGCTTCGGTGAGATGGAGGTCTGGGCGCTGGAGGCCTACGGCGCCGCCTACGCGCTCCAGGAGCTGCTCACCATCAAGTCCGACGACGTGGTGGGCCGGGTCAAGGTCTACGAGGCCATCGTCAAGGGCGAGAACATCCCCGAGCCGGGTATCCCTGAGTCCTTCAAGGTGCTCATCAAGGAGATGCAGTCGCTCTGTCTGAACGTGGAGGTGCTGTCCAGTGACGGTATGTCCATCGAGATGCGGGACAGTGACGAGGACGTCTTCCGCGCGGCGGAAGAACTGGGAATCGACCTGGGGCGGCGAGAGCCCAGCAGTGTCGAAGAGGTCTAACTTCCGCGGATTTCGAGAGCAGGGGACGAATTAAGTGCTCGACGTCAACTTCTTCGACGAGCTGCGGATTGGCCTCGCCACCGCCGACGACATTCGCCAGTGGTCGCACGGCGAGGTCAAGAAGCCCGAAACCATCAACTACCGGACCCTCAAGCCCGAGAAGGACGGACTCTTCTGCGAGAAGATCTTCGGTCCGACCCGGGACTGGGAGTGCTACTGCGGCAAGTACAAGCGCGTCCGCTTCAAGGGCATCATCTGTGAGCGCTGCGGCGTCGAGGTGACCCGTGCCAAGGTGCGCCGCGAGCGGATGGGCCACATCGAGCTGGCCGCTCCCGTCACGCACATCTGGTACTTCAAGGGCGTGCCCTCCCGCCTGGGCTACCTGCTGGACCTGGCTCCGAAGGATCTCGAGAAGATCATCTACTTCGCCGCCTACATGGTCACGTGGGTGGACACCGAGGCCCGTGAGCGCGACCTCCAGTCCCTGGAGGCGCGGATCTCGGTCGAGAAGCAGCACCTCGAGCAGCGCCGCGACTCCACCATCGAGGAGCGGCACCGCAAGCTCGAGGCCGACCTGGCCGAGCTCGAGGAGCAGGGCGCCAAGGGCGACGCGCGCCGCAAGGTCCGCGAGGGCGCCGAGCGCGAGATGCGCCAGCTCCGCGACCGTGCCCAGCGCGAGATCGACCGCCTCGACGAGGTCTGGAACCGCTTCAAGAACCTCAAGGTCCAGGACCTCGAGGGCGACGAGATGCTCTACCGCGAGATGCGGGACCGCTTCGGGAAGTACTTCCGCGGCGGCATGGGCGCCCAGGCCATCCAGGACCGGCTCGCCAACTTCGAGCTGGACGTGGAGGCCGAGAAGCTCCGCGAGACCATCCGCACCGGCAAGGGCCAGAAGAAGGCCCGCGCCCTGAAGCGGCTCAAGGTCGTCTCGGCGTTCCTCAACACCACCAACAGCCCCATGGGCATGGTGCTCGACTGCATCCCGGTCATCCCGCCGGACCTGCGTCCGATGGTGCAGCTGGACGGCGGCCGCTTCGCGACCTCCGACCTCAACGACCTGTACCGCCGCGTGATCAACCGGAACAACCGCCTCAAGCGGCTGCTCGACCTCGGCGCGCCCGAGATCATCGTCAACAACGAGAAGCGGATGCTCCAGGAGGCCGTCGACGCGCTGTTCGACAACGGCCGCCGCGGACGCCCGGTCACCGGTCCCGGCAACCGGCCGCTCAAGTCGCTGTCCGACATGCTCAAGGGCAAGCAGGGCCGCTTCCGCCAGAACCTGCTCGGCAAGCGCGTCGACTACTCCGGCCGTTCGGTCATCGTCGTCGGCCCGCAGCTGAAGCTGCACCAGTGCGGTCTGCCCAAGCAGATGGCCCTGGAGCTCTTCAAGCCGTTCGTGATGAAGCGCCTGGTCGACCTGAACCACGCGCAGAACATCAAGAGCGCCAAGCGCATGGTGGAGCGGTCCCGCCCGGTCGTGTGGGACGTCCTCGAAGAGGTCATCACCGAGCACCCGGTGCTGCTCAACCGCGCCCCGACGCTGCACCGCCTGGGCATCCAGGCCTTCGAGCCGCAGCTGGTCGAGGGCAAGGCCATCCAGATCCACCCGCTCGTCTGCACGGCGTTCAACGCCGACTTCGACGGCGACCAGATGGCCGTGCACCTGCCGCTGTCCGCCGAGGCCCAGGCCGAGGCGCGGCTGCTGATGCTGGCGACCAACAACATCCTCAAGCCGTCCGACGGCAAGCCCGTGACCATGCCCACCCAGGACATGATCATCGGCCTGTACTACCTGACGACGGAGAAGGCCGACGCCAAGGGCGAGGGCCGCGCGTTCCGCTCCCCGGCCGAGGCGATCATGGCCTACGACCTGGGCGACCTGGACCTGCAGGCGAAGATCCGCCTGCGGATCGCCGACGGCGCCCCGGCCCCGAAGGACTGGACGCCGCCGGAGGGCTGGCAGCAGGGCGACGTGTACGTCCTGGAGACGACCCTGGGCCGGTACCTCTTCAACGAGACCACCCCGGTCGACTACCCGTACGTCAACTTCCAGGTGGGCAAGAAGCAGGTCTCGGTCCTGGTCAACGACCTCGCCGAGAACTACCCCAAGGTCCAGGTCGCCACGACCCTGGACGCCCTGAAGGACGCGGGCTACCACTGGGCCACCCGGTCCGGCCTGACCATCGGCATCGAGGACGTCGTCGCGCCTCCGCGCAAGACGGAGATCCTCGAGGGGTACGAGCGCAAGGCAGACAAGATCCAGCGCGAGTACGACCGCGGTCTCATCACCGACGACGAGCGCCGCCAGGAGCTCACCGAGGTGTGGACCCAGGCCACCGCCGAGGTCGCGCAGAACATGGAGGACAACTTCCCCGCCGACAACCCGGTGTGGATGATGGTCCAGTCCGGCGCCCGAGGCAACCCGATGCAGGTGCGCCAGATCGCGGGTATCCGCGGCCTGGTCTCCAACACCAAGGGTGAGACGATCCCGCGTCCGATCAAGTCCTCCTACCGCGAGGGCCTGTCGGTGCTGGAGTACTTCATCTCCACGCACGGCCAGCGCAAGGGCCTGGCGGACACCGCCCTGCGCACCGCCGACTCGGGTTACCTGACCCGTCGTCTGGTGGACGTCGCGCAGGACGTCATCGTCCGCGAGATCGACTGCGGCACGGACCGTTCGATCTGGCACGAGATCGGTGAGAAGAACGCCGCCGGCGCCGTCGTGCGCAAGCACAACGTCGAGAACACCGGTTTCGGCCGCACCCTCTCCGAGGACGTGACGGGGCCGGACGGCAAGCTCGTCCTGCCCGCGCTCAGCGACACCTCCGAGCAGAACATCGACAAGCTGATCGCGGCCGGGTTCACCCGCGTGCGCATCCGCTCGTCGCTGACCTGCGAGGCCAAGATCGGCGTCTGCACCACCTGCTACGGCCGCTCCATGGCGACCGGCAAGCCGGTGGACGTCGGCGAGGCGATCGGCATCATCGCGGCACAGTCCATCGGTGAGCCCGGCACCCAGCTGACCATGCGTACCTTCCACATGGGCGGTTCCGCGGGTCAGGACATCACGCACGGTCTGCCCCGTGTCCAGGAGCTCTTCGAGGCCCGCATCCCCAAGGGTGTGGCCCCGATCTCCGAGATGGAGGGCCGGATCCGGATCGACGACACCGAGAAGAGCCGCAAGATCGTCGTCATCCCCGACGACGGCACGGACGAGATCGCCTACCCGGTCCCGATGCGTGCGCAGCTCCTCGTCAGCGACGGCGACCACGTCACGGTCGGCCAGCAGCTGATCCAGGGTGCGATCAACCCGCACGAGGTTCTTCGCATCCAGGGCCCGCGCGCGGTGCAGCAGCACCTCGTGTCGGAGGTCCAGGAGGTGTACAAGTCGCAGGGTGTGTCCATCCACGACAAGCACATCGAGATCATCGTCCGCCAGATGCTCAAGCGGGTGAACATCCTGGAGTCGGGCGACACCGAGCTCCTGCCCGGCGAGATGGTCGAGCGTCCGAAGTTCGAGCGGATCAACCGCCGCGTCGTCTCCGAGGGCGGACAGCCCGCGGCCGGACGCCCGGTGCTGCTCGGGATCACCAAGGCCTCGCTGGCCACGGAGTCCTGGCTGTCGGCGGCCTCCTTCCAGGAGACCACCCGGGTGCTCACCGAGAACGCCATCCACGGCAAGAGCGACCCGCTGCTCGGCCTCAAGGAGAACGTCATCATCGGTAAGCTCATCCCGGCCGGTACCGGTATTCCGCAGTACCGCAACATCCGGGTGGAGCCCACCGAGGAGGCGAAGGCCTCGATGTACTCGGTCTCCGGGTACGAGGAGCCGAGCGAGTACACCTTCGGTCAGGGGTCCGGCGAGGCCGTCCCGCTGGAGGAGTACGACTTCGGGCCGTACAACCGGTAAGAGCGGTTTGAACTGACGGCGGCGGCCAGCCACTCCCGACCGGGAGTGGTGCCGCCGCCGTTCGGCGTAGAGGGTCCGCGCACGGCGGACGGGGAGACGGCGCTACTGCGCTGGCGGGAGAGGCATGACTGAACACGGGGGCGGACGGGACTCCGGTGCGGGGGACTGGTTCAAGCCGAGCGAGAACCGCTACCGCACGCAGTCGGAGTACCAGGACCCGCTCGAGGGTGAGGAAGCCGACGAGGGCGCCGAGACGGTGTTCCCCGACAGCGGCGGCTACACGGGGCTGAGCGCGTCGCGCCCGGCCCTGGTCGAGCCGTACCCGGAGGCGCTCGGCGGTCCGCCGTCCGGCGCCTCGCACCCGATCTCCTACCCGGGGGCGGGGCAGTCGGCGTACCAGCCGCTGACCCGGGTGCCGGGGGAACCGGAGGAACCGAGCCTGCCCAGCGTCGCGGCCAGCGCCGAGGTCCCCCTGCCCTCCGAGGACCCGGGCGAGGAACCGGCCGGCCGCATGGACTCCTGGGCCGCGCCCCGGACCGACCCGGCGGCGGGCGGCGCCGAGGCGCCGGCCGGTCCCGGTGACGCCTGGACCGCGGGCCGGGACGAGCCGGAGGCGCCCGCACCGGGCCCACGGGGAGGGGAGGGCTTCCCGGACACCGGGTACGCGTCGCCCGACCGCGCCTCCGACGCCTGGAGGAGCGAGGCGCCCCTCGACGGGTCGCGCGACCCGTCCGCCTGGGACGCCCCCGCGGCCCGGCCCGAGGGTTCCACGGCGTGGGACCCCGAGGGCGCGCGCGGTCCCGCCGCGTGGGACGCCGGCGCCCCGGCGGGCGGATCCGACGTGTACGCGCGGGACGCCTGGAGCGATGCACCGGCAGACCGCTCCGACACCCGCGGGCAGGACGCGTGGCGTACCGACGTCCCCGGGGACGGTCTCGGCGACGGCGGTCCCGAGGCGTGGGCCCCGGCCCGCGACGCCGACGCACGGACCCCGGAGCCGTCGGACGACGCGCGCCCGTGGGACGAAGCACCCGCGGGCGGGCACGGCCGCGAGGCCCCGGGGAACCGTACGGAGGGTTCCACGGCGTGGGACCCCGAGGGCGCGCGCGGTCCCGCCGCGTGGGACGCCGGCGCCCCGGCGGGCGGATCCGACGTGTACGCGCGGGACGCGTGGACCCCGGACGCCCCCGCGGCCCCCGCAGGGGACCCGTGGGGCGCGGACGGCCCGGTGGGCCGCTCGGAGGACCGGGAGCAGGGCCGCTGGTCCCCGGACGTCCCGGTGGGCGGTTCCGGCCCCTCCGGTGCCGACGCGCCCGTGACCGGCCCCGCGGCGACCGACGCGCGCCCGTGGGACGAGGCCCCCGAGGTGGAGGACGGCCGCGAGGCGTGGTCCCCCTCCCGGGGAGCCGACGCCTGGACCCCGCAGCCCCCGGCCGACACGCGGTCGTGGGAGCCGGACCCCGCCCTCGGCGGGATCGGTGAGCCCCTCCGGGACCCGTGGGGCGCGGACGGCCCGGTGGGCCGCTCGGAGGACCGGGAGCAGGACCGCTGGTCCCCGGACGTCCCGGTGGGCGGTTCCGCCCCCTCCGGTGCCGACGCGCCCGTGACCGGCCCCGCGGCGACCGACGCGCGCCCGTGGGACGACGGGCCGTTCGGCGGCGCGGACGCCCCCTGGACGCCCCCGGCCGACGCCGGGGACCGCCTCTGGGACACCGGAGCCCCCGAGAACGGGGACCGCCCCTGGGACGACGCGCCCTCCGGGTACGGCCCCGTCGGCGGCGCGGACCGCGCCTGGGACGAGGACCGGGGCGCCACCGCCTGGGGCGCAGGCCCCGAGGACCGGCAGGGCCCCGAGGGACCGGGCGGCCGGTCCCCCGTCGGCGACACGGCCCCCGCGGCCCCGCTCTGGGACGACGAGCTGTCCGACGACCGCCGACCGTCCGCGTGGGGCGCCGACGCCCCCTCGGACGGCACGGCGGGACCGGAGCACGACTCCTGGGACGCGGCTCCCCGCCACGAGGCCCACGGGGCGCCCTCCGGCGGCCGTGCCGCCGACGGCCGCTCGTGGGACGACGACGAACTCGGCTCGGACTCCTGGGGGCCGGCCGCCGACCGCGGCGCCGCCGCAGGAGAGGACCGTGACGCCGCCGCAGGGCCGCGGAACGGCGGTCGCGGGTCCGCGGCCGACACCGGCGGCCTGGACTCCTGGGCGCCCGCCAGGGAGACCGCCGACGCGTGGTCCGGCGCGGGGACCGACGAGTCGTGGACCGACGGCTACGACGACGAATTGTCACCGCCCGCCCCCGCTCCCGCCCCGGCCCCCGAGCCGGGCGAGTTCGGGTCGGGGAGCGGCAACACCTGGGCGTTCGACCGCAACGACCCCCGCCTCCCCGACATCGTCCGGGAGGCGGAGGAGCGCCGGCGCGAGTCCGCCAGGTCCTCCGACACCGGGACCTGGGGAGACGACGGCACGGACGGGGACGCCCCCTCGGCCTGGGCGGACGACGACCGGCTGCGCGACGGGGCTCCGGACGGGGAACGGACCGGCGGCGCGCCGTCCGCGGACGACCCCCTGGCGGCCATCGCGGACATGCAGTCGCGCGCCCGCTCCCGGGAGGCCGAGGGATACGCGGACGAGGCGTTCGCGGACGAGGGGTACGACGACGAGGGGTACGACGACGGCCCGGTGCGCCGGGGCGGTCCCGGGGAGGACGGCGTCCCCGACGGTGCCACCCAGGTCTTCGAGGCGCCGAGCATCCCCGAGGACACCTGGGACCACGACGAGCCGGAGCCGGCGGGGGAGAGCGAGTACGACGACGGCTTCACCCCGGCGGACTACGGCATGCCGGAGGCCCCGGCCTCCCGGAGGCGCCGCAAGGACCCCATCGCCGAGGAGTTCCCCGGCTTCGTGGACCGTCCCCTGGGCGGGGAGCCCGGCGACCCGTACCCCGGCTACGACAGCATCGACTTCCTGCCGGACACGGAGAAGGGGGCGACCGTCACCCTGTGGCTGGGCATCGCCTCGCTGCTCCCCGGCATCGGTCTGGTCACAGCTCTGCTGGCGCTCCTGATCACGGGGCCCAAGGCCAAGAAGGCGATCCGCGCCTCGCGCGGGGAGCTCGACGGCCTCGGACTGATCACCGTCGGCACGGTGTTCGCGGTGGTCGGCATCCTGGTGACGGTGATCTCCGTCGCCATCTGGCTGGTCCTGTAGCGCCGCGGCCGCTCCTCCAGGACAATGTTCCGGGGGAGCGGCCGCATGCCCGGGCCGCCCGCCGACGGTCTCCGGGGGAACCCGGGGCGAAACGACTCCGGGAGCGCGTAGACTGGCGGTGACCCACGGCTACGCGAGAACCGGTTCCATGATTCTCGCCATGTCGCACACCGTTTTGACCGCCCAGACGGTAAACGGTAGCCTGTGTGATTGTGCCCGTGAGTCGACGGGTCACACGTGCGTGTGCGGCGCCTCGGTCCCACCAGTTGAGGACGTAAGGCGCGCCGCGCAGGTGAACCCCCTCCCATGATCGGCCTCCGGCCGGGTGTGATCGGTTTTTTGCCGTGCGCGACAACCAGCGCGACACGCCCGACCACGGGGGTCGGGGAGGTTCGGGAAATTCAGCAGGTCAATAGCGATATCGGCTACGAGAACCGGCGTAGGTCACGAGGAAGACGGAGACGCGGTGCCCACCATCCAGCAGCTGGTCCGCAAGGGCCGACAGGACAAGGTCGCAAAGAACAAGACCCCGGCGCTGAAGGGGAGTCCGCAGCGTCGTGGTGTGTGCACGCGTGTCTACACCACTACGCCGAAGAAGCCGAACTCCGCTCTGCGTAAGGTCGCTCGCGTCAAGCTGAGCAGCGGCATCGAGGTCACGGCCTACATCCCCGGCATTGGTCACAACCTCCAGGAGCACAGCATCGTGCTCGTTCGCGGTGGTCGTGTGAAGGACCTGCCGGGCGTCCGCTACCGAATTGTCCGCGGCTCGCTCGACACCCAGGGTGTCCGGGGCCGCAAGCAGGCGCGTAGCCACTACGGCGCCAAGAAGGAGAAGTAAAGATGCCGCGCAAGGGCCCGGCGCCGAAGCGCCAGCTCATCACCGACCCGGTCTACGGCTCGCCGCTCGTCACCGCACTGATCAACAAGGTGCTGCTCGACGGCAAGCGCTCCATCGCCCAGAGCGTCGTCTACGACGCCCTCGAAGGCGCTCGCGAGAAGACCAGCCAGGACCCGCTCGTCGTTCTGAAGCGCGCCCTGGACAACGTCAAGCCCGCGCTCGAGGTCCGCAGCCGCCGTGTCGGTGGCGCGACCTACCAGGTGCCGGTCGAGGTTCGCGCCTCCCGGTCCACCACGCTGGCCCTGCGCTGGCTGGTCTCCTACGCGCGTCAGCGTCGTGAGAAGACCATGACCGAGCGTCTGATGAACGAGCTGGTCGACGCCAGCAACGGTCTCGGCGCGGCCGTCAAGAAGCGTGAGGACACGCACAAGATGGCCGAGTCGAACAAGGCCTTCGCCCACTACCGCTGGTAACCCCGCGGCGATTCGATTCCTTGAGACCGAGGGAAGACGAGCCTCATGGCTGCTAAGACTGCGCTTGACCTGGCCAAGGTCCGCAACATCGGGATTATGGCCCACATCGACGCGGGCAAGACCACCACGACTGAGCGGATCCTCTACTACACCGGTGTGACCCACAAGGTGGGTGAGGTCCACGATGGCGCCGCCACGATGGACTGGATGAAGGAGGAGCAGGAGCGGGGTATCACCATTACCTCGGCTGCTACCACCACCCACTGGGACGACCACACCATCAACATCATCGACACGCCCGGCCACGTCGACTTCACGGTCGAGGTCGAGCGGTCGCTGCGTGTCCTCGACGGTGCCGTCGCGGTGTTCGACGCCAAGGAAGGCGTCGAGCCCCAGTCCGAGCAGGTCTGGCGTCAGGCTGACCGCTATGGCGTTCCGCGTATCTGCTTCGTCAACAAGATGGACAAGATCGGCGCCGAGTTCCAGCGCTGCGTCGACATGTTCCGTGAGCGCCTCGGCGCGAACGCCATGCCGATCCAGCTGCCCATCGGCGCCGAGAGCGACTTCAAGGGCGTCGTCGACCTGGTCCGCATGAAGGCCTACGTCTGGAACGACGAGGCCGCGCTCGGCGAGATGTACGACACGATCGACATCCCCGAGACCCACGCCGACGCCGCCCGCGAGGCCCGCGAGAAGTTCATCGAGGTGCTCGCCGAGGCCGACGACGAGATCATGGAGCTGTACCTGGAGGGGCAGGAGCCCACCCTGGAGCAGGTGGTTCCGGCGATCCGCCGCGCGACCATCGCCGGTACCGCGATCCCGATCGTGTGCGGCACCGCGTTCAAGAACAAGGGCGTCCAGCCCCTGCTCGACGCGGTCACCGCTTACCTCCCCTCGCCCCTGGACGTGGACGCCATCGAGGGCCACGACCCCAAGGACGAGACCGAGGAGACCAAGCTCGCCCGCAAGCCGAGCGTCGACGAGCCGATGTCCGCCCTGGTCTTCAAGATCATGAGCGACCCGCACCTGGGCAAGCTGACCTACGTGCGCATCTACTCCGGCGTCCTCGAGACCGGCACCCAGGTGCTGAACAGTCTCAAGGGCCGCAAGGAGCGGATCGGCAAGATCTACCGCATGCACTCCAACAAGCGTGAGGAGATCGGCGAGGCCGGCGCGGGCGACATCGTCGCGGTCATGGGTCTGAAGGACACCACGACCGGCGAGACGCTGTGCGACCAGTCGGCTCCGATCGTCCTGGAGTCCATGACGTTCCCGGCTCCGGTCATCGAGGTGGCCATCGAGCCCAAGACCAAGAGCGACCAGGAGAAGCTGGGCATCGCGATCCAGCGCCTCGCGGACGAGGACCCCTCGTTCCAGGTCGCCACGGACGACCAGACCGGCCAGACCATCATCTCCGGTATGGGCGAGCTGCACCTCGAGGTCCTCGTCAACCGCATGCGCGACGAGTTCAAGGTCGACGCGAACATCGGCAAGCCCCAGGTGGCCTACCGAGAGACCATTCGCAAGAAGGTCGAAGGCCACGTCTACACCCACAAGAAGCAGACCGGTGGGTCGGGCCAGTTCGCCAAGGTCAAGATCGACGTCGAGCCCCTCGTCGTCGAGAGCGGCGACGCCTCCGGCTACGAGTTCGTCAACGCGGTCACCGGTGGCCGTATCCCGCGGGAGTACATCCCGTCGGTCGACGCCGGTGCCCAGGAGGCCGCCGAACTGGGTGTGCTCGCGCACTACCCGCTCGTCGGCGTCAAGGTGACGCTCCAGGACGGTCAGTACCACGAGGTCGACTCCTCGGAGATGGCCTTCAAGACCGCGGGTTCGATGGCCTTCAAGGAGGCCGTCAAGCTCGCCAAGCCGACTCTTCTCGAGCCGGTCATGGCAGTGGAGGTCACCACCCCTGAGGAGTACATGGGTGACGTGATCGGCGACCTGAACTCCCGTCGTGGACAGATCCAGTCCATGGACGAGCGTTCCGGCGTCCGGATCGTCAAGGCCCAGGTGCCCCTCTCCGAAATGTTCGGCTACGTGGGTGACCTGCGCAGCCGTACCCAGGGTCGCGCCAACTACTCGATGGTGTTCGACTCCTACGCGGAGGTTCCGTCCGCTGTCGCCCAAGAAATTGTGGCGAAGGTTCGCGGCGAGTAGCCGCGAACACGTAACCAGCCCGCTCCCCGTCCACGCGGGGGGCGAGCACCAGATAGCTCTGTACGTCTAGGAGACATCCAGTGGCGAAAGCAAAGTTCGAGCGGACTAAGCCGCACGTCAACATCGGCACCATCGGTCACATCGACCACGGCAAGACCACGCTGACCGCGGCCATCACCAAGGTGCTGCACGACGCGTACCCGGACCTGAACCCGTTCACGCCGTTCGAGGACATCGACAACGCTCCCGAGGAGCGCGAGCGCGGTATCACGATCTCCGTCGCCCACGTCGAGTACCAGACCGAGGCGCGTCACTACGCCCACGTCGACTGCCCCGGCCACGCCGACTACGTGAAGAACATGATCACGGGTGCGGCGCAGATGGACGGCGCGATCCTGGTCGTGGCCGCCACCGACGGTCCGATGCCGCAGACCAAGGAGCACGTGCTCCTGGCCCGCCAGGTCGGCGTGCCCTACATCGTCGTGGCCCTGAACAAGTCCGACATGGTGGACGACGAGGAGATCTTCGAGCTCGTCGAGCTCGAGGTCCGTGAGCTCCTCAGCGAGTACGAGTTCCCCGGCGACGACGTCCCCGTCACCAAGGTCTCCGCGCTCAAGGCGCTGGAGGGCGACGAGGAGTGGGGCAAGACCGTCCTGGAGCTCATGGGCACCGTGGACACCTACATCCCCGAGCCCGAGCGTGACACCGACAAGCCGTTCCTCATGCCCATCGAGGACGTCTTCTCGATCACCGGTCGCGGCACCGTCGTCACCGGTCGTATCGAGCGCGGCATCGTCAACGTCAACGAGACCGTCGACATCGTCGGTATCAAGGACGAGAAGCAGACGACCACCGTCACCGGTGTCGAGATGTTCCGCAAGCTGCTCGACCAGGGCCAGGCCGGCGACAACGTCGGGCTGCTCCTGCGCGGCATCAAGCGCGAGGACGTCGAGCGCGGCCAGGTCGTGATCAAGCCGGGCACGACCACCCCGCACACGGAGTTCGAGGCCAACGTCGTCATCCTGTCCAAGGACGAGGGCGGGCGCCACACGCCGTTCTTCAACAACTACCGTCCGCAGTTCTACTTCCGCACCACGGACGTCACGGGCGTCGTGACGCTGCCGGAGGGCACGGAGATGGTCATGCCCGGTGACAACACCGAGATGACCGTCAACCTGATCCAGCCGGTCGCCATGGAAGACGGTCTGCGGTTCGCCATCCGCGAGGGTGGCCGTACCGTGGGCGCCGGTCGCGTCACGAAGATCCTCAAGTAGTACGCATGCCGGGGGCGGCCCCCTGAGGAGCCGCCCCCGGCGTGGTGGGCGGGCCGTGTCCGCACGGCCCACCCACCCACACACAAGACGTCATCGGGCACTGTGACGGTGACGCACCGCAGGGGCAAGCCCTGTTGCGGTTTCTCAAGGGAATAGGGGCTCACGGCCACACGGCGGATTCCGTCAGGCCTGGGCTTCTGTGACCGGGACAGCTCACCGTTACGGACACTGAAGCGAAGGACGAACAGGCCACATGGCGGGACAGAAGATCCGCATTCGGCTAAAGGCCTATGACCACGAGGTCATCGACAGCTCGGCGCGCAAGATCGTCGAGACTGTGACGCGAACTGGCGCACAGGTCGCGGGCCCGGTGCCGCTGCCGACGGAAAAGAACGTTTACTGCGTTATCCGATCGCCGCACAAGTACAAGGACTCGCGCGAGCACTTCGAGATGCGCACCCACAAGCGGCTGATCGACATCATCGACCCCACGCCGAAGACGGTCGACTCGCTCATGCGACTCGACCTGCCGGCTGGTGTTGACATCGAGATCAAGCTTTAAGGACGCACAGACATGGCCACCAAGCAGATCAAGGGAGTTCTGGGCGAAAAGCTCGGCATGACCCAGGTCTTCGACGACACGGGCAAAATGGTGCCCGTGACGGTTCTGAAGGCCGGTCCGTGCGTCGTGAGCCGCATCCGGACTCCGGACACCGACGGCTACTCGGCCGTCCAGCTGGGCTACGGGCAGATCAACCCGCGCAAGGTGAACAAGCCTCTCGGCGACTACCTGCGCAAGAACGACCTGACCCCGCGCCGGCACTACGTCGAGGTCCGCACCACCGACGCCTCCGAGTACACGCTCGGCCAGGAGGTCGCCGCGGACAGCTTCGAGAGCGGCCAGACGGTCGACGTCACGGGCAAGAGCAAGGGCAAGGGCTTCGCGGGTGTGATGAAGCGTCACGGCTTCCGTGGCCTCTCCGCCTCGCACGGTACCCAGCGCAAGCACCGCTCGCCCGGTTCCATCGGCGGCTGCGCCACGCCCGGCCGCGTTTTCAAGGGCATGCGGATGGCAGGGCGCATGGGCAACGTGCGCAAGACCGTCCAGAACCTGACCGTTCACTCCGTGGACGCGGAGAAGGGCCTCATCCTGGTCAAGGGTGCCGTGCCCGGTCCCAACGGCGGTCTGGTGCTCGTCCGCACCGCTGTGAAGGGGGACAAGTAAGCCATGGCCCAGATCGAGGTCAAGAACCCCGAGGGCGCCGCTCAGGGCAGTGTCGAGCTGCCGGAGAGCGTCTTCGCCCAGCAGGTCAGCATTCCGCTCCTGCACCAGGTCGTGAACGCCCAGCTGGCCGCGGGCCGCCAGGGCACGCACTCCACCAAGACCCGCGGCGAGGTTCGCGGCGGTGGCAAGAAGCCGTACCGCCAGAAGGGCACCGGCCGGGCCCGCCAGGGCTCCATCCGCGCCCCGCAGTACACCGGCGGTGGCACGGTCCACGGACCGCAGCCGCGCGACTACAGCCAGCGGACCCCGAAGAAGATGAAGGCCGCCGCCCTGCGCGCCGCCCTCTCCGACCGGGCCACGCACGGCCGTATCCACGTCATCAGCCACTTCGTGGCCGAGGACGCGGACAGCAAGCTCACGCAGAACGCTCTGAAGGCGCTCCGCCAGGTCACCGGGTCCGACAAGGTCCTGGTCGTCCTGGCCCGCGACGACGAGCACAACCGGCGCGCCCTGCGCAACCTCGAAGAGGTGCACATCCTCGACGCGGACCAGGTGAACACCTACGACGTCCTCTACTCGGACGACGTGGTCTTCACCGAGGCGGGCTACGCCGAGTTCCTGGCCCACGCGGCCGGCGCCTCCAAGGCCGCTCAGTCCGAGGAGGACGACCAGTGAGGATCGCCGACCACCGGGACATCATCATCGAGCCGGTGATCTCCGAGAAGAGCTACGGGCTCATGGACGAGAACAAGTACACGTTCATCGTCAAGCCCGACGCCAACAAGACCCAGATCAAGATCGCGATCGAGAAGATCTTCGAGGTGAAGGTCACGAGCGTGAACACGATCAACCGGAAGGGCAAGCGCAAGCGGACCCGTTTCGGTTTCGGGAAGCGTCCTGACACGAAGCGCGCGATCGTCGGCCTCGCCGAGGGCGACCGGATCGACATCTTCGGTCGGTGACCTTTCCGGGTCTGACCGCTACACACCAAGCAACACGTAAAGGAATGCGCGAAGAAGATGGGCATTCGTAAGTACAAGCCGACGACACCGGGTCGTCGCGGTTCCAGCGTGAGCGACTTCGTCGAGATCACGCGCTCGGAGCCGGAGAAGTCCCTGGTGCGTCCTCTGCACTCCAAGGGCGGGCGCAACGGCCACGGCCGGATCACGACCCGCCACCAGGGCGGCGGCCACAAGCGCGCCTACCGCGTGATCGACTTCCGTCGTCACGACAAGGACGGCGTGCCGGCCAAGGTCGCTCACATCGAGTACGACCCGAACCGCACCGCTCGCATCGCACTGCTCCACTACGTGGACGGTGAGAAGCGCTACATCCTGGCACCCGCCGGTCTCAAGCAGGGCGACAGGGTCGAGAACGGCCCCCAGTCCGACATCAAGCCCGGCAACTGCCTCCCGCTGCGCAACATCCCCACGGGTACGTTCGTGCACGCGGTCGAGCTGAAGCCGGGTGGTGGCGCCAAGCTGGGCCGCTCCGCCGGTTCCCAGATCCAGCTCCTCGCCAAGGAGGGCCGTTACGCCACGCTGCGTATGCCCTCCGGTGAGATGCGCATGGTGGAGGTCACCTGCCGTGCCACCGTTGGTCAGGTCGGCAACGCCGAGCAGTCCAACATCAACTGGGGCAAGGCCGGTCGTAACCGCTGGAAGGGCAAGCGCCCGACCGTCCGCGGTGTCGTGATGAACCCGGTCGACCACCCGCACGGTGGTGGTGAGGGCAAGACCTCCGGTGGACGACACCCGGTCAGCCCCTGGGGCAAGAAGGAAGGCCGGACCCGGGCCAAGAACAAGGCCAGCGACAAGCTGATCGTGCGGCGTCGGCGTAGCGGTAAGAAGAAGCGGTAAGGAGCACGTCTGATGCCACGTAGCCTTAAGAAGGGTCCCTTCGTCGACGACCACCTCATCAAGAAGGTGGAAGTTCAGAACGAGAAGGGGACCAAGAACGTCATCAAGACGTGGTCCCGGCGGTCCATGATCGTCCCGGAGATGATCGGTCACACGATCGCCGTCCACGATGGCCGCAAGCACGTCCCCGTGTTCGTGTCCGAGTCGATGGTCGGCCACAAGCTCGGTGAGTTCGCTCCCACGCGTACTTTCCGTAGCCACGTCAAGGAAGACCGCCGTAGCCGCCGTTAGCGGTTGCAGCAGGAGAAAGAACCATTTCTCCACGGTGAGTGGAGATGAATTTCCGTGAGCGAGGGAAAAGCGATGGGAACGAGGGCACAGGCACGGTTCGTCCGTGTTACGCCCCGGAAGGCCCGCCGGGTGGTGGACCTTATTCGCGGGTTGCCCGCTGACGAGGCACAGGCGGTGCTCCGGTTCGCGCCCCAGTCGGCGAGCGAGCCTGTTGGCAAGGTGCTGGCTAGTGCCATCGCCAACGCTGAGCACAACGACAAGCTGGACCGCGAGACGCTGGTGGTCGAGGGCGCATGGGTGGACGAGGGTCCGACCCTGAAGCGCATTCGACCGCGAGGCTTCGGCCGCGCCTTCCGGGTGACCAAGCGTACGAGCCACATCACCGTGGTCGTCGCTGAGCGCTCGGGCGCCTCGTCCAAGACGAAGGAAAGGACCCGATAGTGGGGCAGAAGGTAAACCCGCACGGGTTCCGCCTCGGCATCACCACCGACTTCAAGAGCCGCTGGTACGCCGACAAGTCCTACAAGGACTACGTCAAGGAAGACGTTGCGATCCGTCGGATGCTGACCCGCGGCATGGAGCGCGCGGGCATCTCCAAGGTCGAGATCGAGCGCACCCGTGACCGTGTCCGCGTGGACGTCTACACCGCCCGGCCGGGCATCGTCATCGGCCGCCGCGGCGTCGAGGCCGATCGAATCCGGACCGACCTGGAGAAGCTGACCGCCAAGCAGGTTCAGCTCAACGTCTTCGAGGTCAAGAACCCCGAGGTCGACGCGCAGCTCGTCGCCCAGGGCGTCGCCGAGCAGCTGAGCAGCCGTGTGGCCTTCCGCCGCGCGATGCGCAAGGCGATGCAGAGCGCGATGAAGAGCGGTGCCAAGGGCATCCGTATCCAGTGCGGCGGACGCCTGGGCGGGGCTGAGATGTCCCGCTCGGAGTTCTACCGCGAGGGCCGGGTCCCGCTGCACACGCTCCGCGCCGACATCGACTACGGCTTCTTCGAGGCCCGTACGACGTTCGGCCGCATCGGCGTCAAGGTGTGGATCTACAAGGGTGACGCACCCGCGACCCGCGCCGAGCGCGAGGCGGCCCAGGCCGCCCAGCGTTCCGCCGGTGGCGGTGGCGGCGGTGGCGGCGGTCAGCGCCGCGAGCGCCCGCAGCGTCGTCGTCGTGGCGGTGCCGGCGGCGGTCAGCCGCAGAACACCGAGGCCAAGGCTCCGGCCGAGTCCGCGAAGCCCGAGGGGAGCTGACCAGTGCTTATTCCTCGTAAGGTCAAGTACCGCAAGCAGCACCACCCGGATCTGCGCGGTAAGGCCAAGGGTGGAACGACGGTCACTTTCGGCGAGTACGGCATCCAGGCTCTGGAGTCGGCCTACGTCACCAACCGTCAGATCGAGTCCGCTCGTATCGCTATGACGCGTCACATCAAGCGTGGCGGCAAGGTGTGGATCAACATCTTCCCGGACCGTCCGCTGACGAAGAAGCCCGCCGAGGTCCGCATGGGCTCCGGTAAGGGTTCACCCGAGTGGTGGGTCGCGCCGGTCAAGCCCGGTCGCGTGATGTTCGAGCTGTCGGGCGTGCCCGAGGACATCGCCAAGGAGGCGATGCGCCGTGCCATGCACAAGCTCCCGATGAAGTGCAAGTTTGTTAAGCGGGAGGGGGAGTGATGGCGAAGTCCGTGACTGCCCATGAGCTCCGGGACCAGTCCGTCGAGGACCTGGTCGCCAAGCTCAAGGAAGCCAAGGAAGAGCTCTTCAACCTCCGCTTCCAGGCCGCCACCGGCCAGCTCGACAACCACAGCCGGCTGCGTACCGTCAAGCGCGAGATCGCGCGGATCTACACGGTCATGCGTGAGCACGAGCTGGGCATCGCCCCGCTGTCTGGTGAGTCGGCTGAGGAGACGAAGGAAGCAGCCGAATGAGTGAGAACCAGACCGCGACCCGCAACTACCGCAAGGTGCGCGAGGGCTACGTCGTCAGCGACAAGATGGACAAGACCGTCGTTGTCGAGGTCGAGGACCGCATCAAGCACGCCATGTACGGCAAGGTCATCCGTAGGACGACCAAGTACAAGGCGCACGACGAGGCGAACTCCTGTGGCGTCGGCGACCGGGTCCGAGTGATGGAGACCCGGCCGCTCTCCGCGACGAAGCGTTGGCGCGTCGTGGAGATCCTGGAGAAGGCTAAGTAACCCCAGCCTGCGTTTGGCGGCCGACACGCGTTGTCGGCCGCCAGCGCGAGGGGTGAGACCACCTAGCCGTGCGGCAGTGGACCGCACGCATCACATCAGGAGCAGACGTGATTCAGCAGGAGTCGCGACTCAAGGTCGCCGACAACACGGGTGCCAAGGAGATCCTCACCATCCGTGTTCTCGGTGGCTCGGGTCGGCGCTACGCCGGGATCGGCGACACGATCGTCGCCACGGTGAAGGACGCCCTGCCTGGCGCTGGAGTCAAGAAGGGCGACGTCGTCAAGGCCGTTGTCGTGCGCACCGTCAAGGAGCGCCGCCGGCCCGACGGCTCCTACATCCGCTTCGATGAGAACGCTGCCGTGCTCATCAAGGACGGTGGGGACCCGCGAGGCACCCGCATCTTCGGCCCGGTGGGCCGCGAGCTGCGTGACAAGAAGTACATGCGCATCATTTCGCTGGCGCCGGAGGTGCTCTGAGCGATGAAGATCAAAACTGGCGACGAGGTCATCGTCCTCGCCGGCAAGGACAAGGGTGCCACCGGCAAGGTCGTCAAGGCCCTGCCGAAGGAAGACCGTGTCGTCGTCGAGGGCGTCAACCTGGTCAAGAAGCACAGGAAGGCGAACCCGGCGGGCGGCCAGCAGGGCGAGGTCGTCACGAAGGAGGCCCCGATCCACGTGAGCAACATCGCGCTCGCCGAGGACGGCAAGCCCTCCCGGGTCGGCTACCGCTTCGAGGACGACGGAACCAAGGTTCGCGTCTCCCGTCGCACCGGTAAGGACATCTGATGACGGTTACCAACGACATCACGGCCCCTCCGATGCCGCGGCTCAAGGAGAAGTACCGTAACGAGATCGTCGCTGCCCTCAAGGAGGAGCACGACATCGCCAACATCATGCAGGTCCCCGGTCTCACGAAGATCGTGGTCAACATGGGTGTCGGCGAGGCGGCTCGTGACGCGAAGCTGATCCAGGGCGCGATCGCCGACATCTCGGCGATCACCGGCCAGAAGCCTCGGATCAACCGGGCCAAGAACTCCATCGCGCAGTTCAAGCTGCGCGAGGGCCAGCCGATCGGCGCCAGCGTCACGCTGCGCGGCGACCGGATGTGGGAGTTCCTCGACCGGCTGCTCTCGCTGGCTCTGCCCCGTATCCGGGACTTCCGCGGCCTTTCCCCGAAGCAGTTCGACGGGAACGGCAACTACACCTTCGGTCTGACCGAGCAGGTCATGTTCCACGAGGTGGACCCGGACAAGGTCGACCGGCAGCGTGGGATGGACATCACGGTTGTCACCACGGCCACGACCGACGAACAGGGCCGCAGCCTGCTCAAGCGGCTCGGTTTCCCGTTCAAGGAAGCCTGAGGGGTAAGCACACATGGCTAAGAAGTCCCTGATCGCCAAGGCGCAGCGGAAGCCGAAGTTCAGCGTCCGCGCGTATACTCGATGCTCTCGGTGCGGCCGTCCGCGCGCCGTCTACCGGAAGTTCGGCCTCTGCCGCATCTGCTTCCGCGAGATGGCGCACCGCGGCGAGCTGCCCGGTATCACCAAGTCGAGCTGGTAGTTTCCGGCGGGGCCGACCAGGCGCTCACTCCCTGAGGAGGGCGCACTGGGTTCGGCCCCCCGAACCGCCACCCCCTTGGTGGCTCGACAAGTGTCCGTGACCGCCCGACGCGGTCAGCGGTCCAGCAACATCCAACCATCAGGGCACGGCAGTCCCGCGAGGGACAGCGGTGCCCACGACCACGCCGTAGGTCCGTTTGTGCACCTCCACGGGGAGACCCGTGGGAGGGCAGGCTCTGGGAAAGCCCGCACTCGGAAACCGCGGTGAGGAAGGGCCAGTCGGCCATGACGATGACCGACCCGATCGCAGACATGCTCACGCGTCTGCGTAACGCGAATTCGGCTTACCACGACACCGTGGCGATGCCGTATTCCAAGATCAAGGCGCACATCGCCGAGATCCTCCAGCAGGAGGGCTTCATTCAGGGCCACCGGACCGAGGAGGCCCCTGTGGGCAAGAGCCTCGTCCTGGACCTGAAGTACGGCCCCACCCGAGAGCGTTCGATCGCGGGCATCCGCCGGGTCTCCAAGCCCGGTCTGCGGGTGTACGCCAAGAAGGAGAACCTCCCGCGCGTGCTGGGTGGCCTCGGTGTGGCGATCATTTCGACGTCCGGTGGCCTGATGACTGACAAGCAGGCCAAGAAGCGCGGCGTGGGCGGCGAAGTCCTCGCCTACGTCTGGTAGAGGGAGAGACTGAAGCATGTCGCGAATCGGTCGACTGCCGCTCTCGGTCCCCAAGGGCGTCGAAGTCACGATTAACGGGCAAGACGTCACTGTCAAGGGGCCGAAGGGCGAACTGAAGCACACCGTCGCCGAGCCGATCACCGTCTCCTTCGAGGACGGGGTCGTCACGGTTGCGCGTCCCGACGACAAGCCGGAGAACCGGTCGCTGCACGGTCTGACCCGTGCACTGGTCGCGAACCTCACCGAGGGTGTCTCCAAGGGCTACACGAAGACGCTGGAGATCCACGGCGTGGGTTACCGCGTCCAGGCCCGCGGCTCCAACCTGGAGTTCTCGCTGGGCTACAGCCACCCCGTCGTGGTCGAGCCCCCGCAGGGCATCACCTTCCGCGTGGAGAAGCCGACGATCCTCCACGTGGAGGGCATCGACAAGCAGCTGGTGGGCCAGGTCGCCGCGAACATCCGCAGCCTGCGCAAGCCGGACCCGTACAAGGCCAAGGGCGTGCGGTACCAGGGCGAGCACATCCGCCGCAAGGCCGGAAAGGCTGGTAAGTAGCCATGGGTATCACCGTGCGCAAGCGGACCTCCAAGAGCGCGACCTCCCGTGCGCGCCGCCAGTTCCGCGTCCGCAAGAAGGTCGTGGGCACCGCCGAGCGTCCGCGTCTGGCCGTGTTCCGGTCCTCCAAGCACATCGTCGCGCAGGTCATCGACGACACCAGGGGTCACACCCTGGTCGCCGCCTCCAGCGTCGAGGCCGACCTGCGCGGTGCCGAGGGCACCAAGTCCGACAAGTCCGCCAAGGTCGGTCAGCTCATCGCTGAGCGCGCCAAGGCCGCTGGGGTCTCCGCCGTGGTGTTCGACCGCGGCGGCAACCAGTACGCCGGCCGTATCGCCAAGCTCGCCGACGCGGCGCGCGAGGGCGGGCTGGAGTTCTAGCGATGACCTCTGTACTGGGCAAGATCAACCACGAGAAGAGGAACCACTGATGGCTGCAGCACCGCGGCGCGGCGCCGGTGGCGAGCGGCGTGATCGCCGTGACGATCGCCGCGGCGGCGCCGCAGACAAGGGTGTCTCCTACATCGAGAAGGTCGTGACCATCAACCGGGTCGCGAAGGTCGTCAAGGGCGGCCGTCGCTTCTCCTTCACCGCTCTCGTCGTCGTCGGTGACGGCAACGGGATGGTCGGTGTCGGTTACGGCAAGGCCAAGGAAGTTCCGGCCGCGATCGCCAAGGGTGTCGAGGAGGCGAAGAAGAACTTCTTCCGCGTCCCCCGCATCCAGGGCACCATCGTGCACCGGGTCCAGGGCGAGGACGCCGCTGGCGTCGTCCTGCTCCGTCCGGCCGCTCCGGGTACCGGCGTCATCGCCGGCGGCCCCGTGCGCGCCGTGCTGGAGTGCGCCGGCATCCACGACATCCTGAGCAAGTCGCTCGGGTCGTCCAACCCGCTGAACATCGTGCACGCCACCGTGGCGGCTCTCAAGGGGCTCAACCAGCCCGAGGAGATCGCCGCCCGCCGTGGCCTGCCGATCGAGGACGTCGCCCCGGCCGCCATGCTGCGTGCTCGTGCTGAGGCGAAGGCAGGAGCCTGACCATGGCCAAGCTCAAGATCACGCAGACCCGCTCCAAGATCGGCGGCAAGGTGAAGCAGCACGCTGCTCTCCAGTCGCTCGGCCTGGGCCGGATCGGCAAGTCCACCGTCCGTGAGGACCGCCCTGAGGTTCGCGGGCAGATCACGATCGTCGCGCACCTCGTCTCTGTCGAGGAGGTTGCCGAATGAGCGACTACAACCCCGACGAGCTGCTCAAGCTGCACCACCTGCGGCCCGCCCCGGGCGCCAACAAGGCCAAGACCCGCAAGGGCCGCGGCGAGGCGTCCAAGGGCAAGACCGCGGGCCGGGGCACCAAGGGCACCAAGGCTCGTAACACCGTCCGTCCCGGCTTCGAGGGCGGGCAGATGCCCCTCATCCGCCGGGTGCCGAAGCTCAAGGGCTTCAGCAACGCGCGGTTCAAGACGACCTACCAGGTCGTCAACCTGGACAAGCTGAGCGAGCTGTTCCCCGAGGGTGGCGAGGTCACCGTCGAGGCCCTGGTCGCCAAGGGCGCGGTTCGCAAGAACCAGCTCGTCAAGGTTCTGGGCACCGGTGAGATCACCGTCGCCGTGCAGGTGAGCGCGAACGCGTTCTCCGCCTCGGCGAAGGAGAAGATCGCCGCTGCCGGTGGCTCCGTCACCGAGCTGTAGGGGTCTACCCCGAAATGCGCAACTGGGGGCGTCCGCCCGGCAGGTCAGTGAAAGACCGGCCGGCGGGCGCCCCCGTGTGTTGTGAGAAGTGATCGTTATGACTCACGACCGCAACTGCCGCGTGATGGCTGTTACAGTTCCATCTGTTTGAGCTCCCCGCTTGACGTACTGTGAATACTTCCGAGCAACGGGCGACTGCCCGCTGCTGACGTTCTACGACGATTCAGGATCGGCCGCGATGTCTGGAACCCGTTCCGCCGCCGAAGCCGCGCAGGAGGAGACGTGCTAGGTGCGTTCGTCCGTGCATTCCGCACGCCCGACCTGCGTAACAAGCTGCTGTTCACACTGTTCATCCTGACGATCTTCCGTCTGGGGTCGGTGATTCCCGCTCCGGGGATCGACTCCGCGGCGATCCGGGAGCAGATGGAGGCGGTCACCGCCGCAGACCAGAGCGGTGTGTACGCGCTCGTGAACCTGTTCAGCGGCGGCGCGCTGTTGCAACTGGCGGTGTTGGCGCTCGGGGTCATGCCGTACATCACCGCGAGCATCATCATCAACCTGCTCACGGTGGTGATCCCCCGCCTGGAGGCCCTCAAGAAGGAGGGCCAGTCGGGGCAGAGCAAGATCACCCAATACACCCGCTACCTCACGCTGATGCTCGCGGTCCTGCAGGCCACCAGCATCGTCGCCATGGCCAGGACGGGCGCCCTGTTCCAGGGGGCCATCCCGGTCAGCACCTACATGCCCAACCAGGACATCCTGACCCTGGTGACGATCGTCTTCGTGATGACCGCCGGCACCGCCATCGTCATGTGGTTCGGCGAGCTGATCACCGAGCGCGGCGTGGGCAACGGCATGTCGCTCCTGATCTTCACCCAGGTCATCGCGATGTTCCCGTCCTCCATCATGGGGCTCTTCGAGGAGCGCTCCATCTGGGTCTTCACCCTCATCTGCATCGCGGGCCTCGTGCTCGTGGCCGCGGTGGTCTTCATGGAGCAGGCGCAGCGCCGCATCCCGGTGCAGTACGCCAAGCGCATGGTGGGACGCCGCATGTACGGCGGAAGCTCGACCTACATCCCGCTGAAGGTCAACCAGGCGGGCATCATCCCCGTGATCTTCGCCTCCTCGCTGCTGTACCTCCCGCAGCTGGTCGTCGGACTGGTCGGCCAGGACTCCACGAACCCCGTGGTGACCTTCATCCAGACCTACTTCCTGTCCGGCACGCACCCCGTGTACCTGGCGACCTTCTTCGTCATGATCATCGGGTTCGCGTTCTTCTACGTGGCGATTACGTTCAACCCCACTGAAGTCGCCGACAACATGAAGAAGTACGGTGGGTTCATCCCGGGTATCCGACCGGGGCGTCCGACCGCCGAGTACCTCGACTACGTCCTGACGAGGCTGACGACCCCCGGATCCCTGTACCTGGGTGTGATCGCTCTTCTCCCGATGGTCGCGCTCGGCGCCACCGGCGCCAACGCGAACTTCCCCTTCGGCGGGACGAGCATCCTGATCATGGTCGGTGTCGGGCTGGACACGGTGAAGCAGATCGAGAGTCACCTCCAGCAGAGGAACTACGAAGGTTTTCTGCGATAAATGCGAGCAGTATTGGTGGGGCCGCCTGGGGCCGGCAAGGGCACCCAGGCCCAGATCCTCGCGTCGGAGCTGTCGATCCCGAAGGTGTCCACCGGTGACATCTTCCGGGCCAACGTCAGCGGTGGCACGGAGCTTGGCAAGAAGGCCAGGGAGTACATGGACCGTGGCGACCTCGTCCCCGACGAGGTCACGAACGCCATGGTCAAGGACCGACTGGCGCAGGACGACGCCGCTGTGGGCTTCCTGCTCGACGGCTTCCCCCGCAACGTCCCGCAGGCCGAGACGCTCAAGGGCATCCTGGCCGACCTGAAGACGCACCTGGACGTGGTCCTGGAGCTGAGGGTGGACGAGGACGAGGTCGTCAAGCGCCTCTCGGGGCGCCGCTCGTGCCCCGAGTGCGGCCGCGTGTACCACGTGGAGTACGACGCCCCGAAGTCCGAGGGCGTGTGCGACCACGAGGGCGCCGCGCTGTACCAGCGCGAGGACGACCGCGAGGAGACCATCAGGCACCGCCTGAAGGTCTACCGCGAGCAGACCGCGCCGCTGGTGGAGTTCTACGAGCGCGAGGGGCTGCTGGCGACCATCGCCGCCACGGGCTCCGTGGCCGCGGTGACGGCCCGGGCCAAGGCCGCGATCGAGGAGCAGGCCCGAAAGGCCAGTTCCTGATGTTTCGGAAGGCGGAGCCGGACGTGCAGATCAAGACGCCGGAACAGATCGCCAAGATGAGGGCGGCGGGCCAGGTCGTGGCCCGCGCCCTGGACACCCTCCGGGCCGCTGTGCGGCCCGGAGTGTCCACACTGGACCTCGACTCCGTGGCGGAGAAGGTCATCCGCGACGCGGGCGCCGTGCCGTCCTTCAAGGGCTACCACGGCTTCCCCGGGTCCATCTGCGCCTCGGTCAACGAGGAGGTCGTCCACGGCATCCCCAGCGCCGAGCGGGTGCTGGCCGAGGGCGACATCGTCTCCATCGACTGCGGCGCCATCCTGGACGGCTGGCACGGGGACTCGGCGATCACCGTCGCCGTGGGCGAGGGCCGGCCCGAGGACCTCCGCATGATGGAGGTCTGCGAGGAGTCCATGTGGCAGGGGATCGCGCAGATGCGGCCGGGCAACCGCCTGGGCGACATCGGCTTCGCGATCGGCGGCCACATCTCCGCGAACGGCGGCTACGGCAACGTCCGCGAGTACGGCGGCCACGGCATCGGCACCGAGATGCACATGGACCCGCACGTCCTCAACTACGGCAAGCGGGGCCGCGGGCTGAAGCTCGTCGAGGGCATGTGCCTGGCGATCGAGCCGATGACCACCCTGGGCCGCCAGGACGTGCTCCAGCTGGACGACGGCTGGACGGTGGTCACGAAGGACGGCAAGAGGGCGGCGCACTTCGAGCACACGGTCGCGGTGACCGCAGAGGGCCCCGTGGTCCTGACCGCCCGTGAGTCCAACCGCGATAAAATCACTCATATGGGGTTCGTCCAGCCAACCTGGTAGCGGCCCCGCCCCACGCGCACCGCGCGCGGGACGCGACCACTCACGGGTGAAGATCGAGGTGCGCGCAGTGTCCGACCCGGTGCCGTCGATACGAACGTCCGACTCCGAGCGCGACCGTGTCGCGCAGCTCCTCCAGACGCACTTCGCGCAGGGCCGGCTCGACCACGAGGAGTTCACCGACCGGCTCGGCCGCGTCTACAAGTCCCGGACGGCGGACGAGCTGGCCACGGTCACCCGCGACCTGCCCGAGCGCGATCTGGCGGACCTGCGCGGGGCGTCCCCCCTCCAGGAGGAGCCCCTGATCGCGCCGCCGATCAGCATGCGGGACCCGGCGCTGATGGTGCCGTGGATCCTGTACGCCGGGGTCAACGTCCTGTGCTTCGTGATCTGGCTGATCCTCTTCCTCACCACCGACTACAACTACCCGTGGTTCCTGTGGGTGCTGGGGCCGTGGGGCATCGTGATGAGCGTGGTGACCTTCGGGGTCCTGGCCTCGCAGCGCAGCCACCCCGGCGGCGACCACTCGCCGTAGGCCGGCCTCCGGGCGGTCGCGGTCCGGCCCTCCCCGGCGCCGGCCCCGTCCGCCCGGCCAGGGACGCCGCACGGGGAAGAAAGCGGCCACCGGAGGCGTTGTCGGGGGCGCCCCCGAACGCGGCCCGGGGCGCGGAGCGGCGCCGGTTCCCCCTGCGGGGGCGACGGTATAGGGTTCTCTGCCCGCCGGTCAGAAGCACTTGCCCGAAGGCGATAGACTGTCACTGCCCATACGCGGGCTGTTGGGTCAGTCTGCCTTCTTTGTGCCACGTCTTCCCATCGACGTACGCCCTTGCAGTTGACCTGAACTACCAGTGTGTCCTGGCGTCGACGACATCCGGCCCGTACGGTGTCGCCGGGGCCGTCGCGTTGTGCGAGGCCACTGGGGTCGCGTCGGGACTGTCCTGATCAACCAATCGATGAGCGAGGCGTGGAGGACATGGCAAAGAAAGACGGCGCCATCGAGATCGAGGGTTCCGTTGTCGAGTCCCTACCCAACGCTATGTTCAAGGTAGAGCTCGACAACGGGCACCAGGTTCTTGCCCACATCAGCGGCAAGATGCGGATGAACTACATCCGTATTCTCCCCGACGACCGTGTCGTCGTGGAGCTGAGCCCGTACGACCTCACGCGCGGGCGCATCGTTTACCGCTACAAGTAGCCCGTCGTGGGCCGCACGGCCCAGGATGAGTGATGTGATGAGTTCGGAGTCACCATGAAGGTCAAGCCGAGCGTGAAGAAGATCTGCGCGAAGTGCCGCGTGATCCGTCGCAACCGTCGGATCATGGTCATTTGCTCGGACCCGCGGCACAAGCAGCGTCAGGGCTAACAGCCCCCGCAGCTCGCCGCGGCTTCTGAACCGCGACAACCCGGCAAGGGAAGGACTTCCCTCCCGGGCGCAGTACAAACGAAAACCTGTTCCGATTCCCGGCGCCGACGAGGCCCGGGGACAACCCCCGGTCGGAGGCCGGGGCCTCGTCGATTGGGCGACGAGAGGGTGGAACGGGGCAGACCTCCGGGGCATGGATATGGAGTCTCGCCCACATGGCACGTATTGAAGGCGTTGACCTCCCTCGCGACAAGCGGGTGGAGATCGCTCTCACGTACATCTTCGGGATCGGCCGCACCCGCGCGCTCGAGACCCTGAAGCAGACCGGCGTCGACGGCAACACGCGCGTCCACCAGCTGTCCGAAGAGGACCTGGTCAAGCTGCGCGAGTGGATCGGCGCGAACTACCAGGTCGAGGGCGACCTGCGCCGCGAGGTGCAGGGCGACATCCGTCGCAAGATGGAGATCGGTAGCTACCAGGGCGTCCGCCACCGTCGCGGGCTCCCGGTCCGCGGTCAGCGCACGCAGACCAACGCGCGTACCCGCAAGGGCAAGAAGAAGACCGTGGCCGGTAAGAAGAAGGCCGGTAAGAAGTAGTCCGCTCGGACTGTCGACCGCGTCCGAGAACAGCAACGGACCGATGATCTCTGGGAGTTTCGCTAATGCCGCCTAAGGGCCGTCAGGGTGCCGCGCGCAAGGTGCGCCGCAAGGAAAAGAAGAACATTGTCCACGGACACGCTCACATCAAGAGCACGTTCAACAACACGATCGTGAGCATCACCGACCCGACCGGTGCCGTGATCGCGTGGGCAAGCTCCGGACAGGTGGGCTTCAAGGGCTCGCGCAAGTCGACGCCGTACGCCGCGCAGATGGCCGCCGAGGCCGCTGCCCGTCGCGCGCAGGAGCACGGCGTCCGCAAGGTGGACGTCTTCGTGAAGGGCCCGGGCTCCGGCCGGGAGACCGCCATCCGCTCGCTCCAGGCGACCGGCCTCGAGGTGGGCTCCATCCAGGACGTCACCCCGGTTCCGCACAACGGCTGCCGTCCGCCGAAGCGCCGCCGCGTCTGATCGGCAGCGCGTGCCCGCGGCCCCGGCCGGCAGGGCACCGTGCCGTGCTTGATCCCGCGCGGTCCCCGCTGGGGCCCGCGCGGGCTGGGTAGTAATCCGAGTAGTGGACACCGCCGTTCCGGCGGAACGTCCATCCGGTGGCCGTCATATAGCGGTCGGCCATGTGGAAGGGAAAACACGGACCATGTTGATCGCACAGCGTCCCACGCTCGCCGAGGAAGTCATCTCGGACCTGCGCTCGAGGTTTGTCATCGAGCCGCTGGAGCCCGGTTTCGGCTACACCATCGGCAACTCGCTCCGGCGCACCCTGCTGTCCTCCATCCCCGGCGCGGCTGTCACCAGCATCCGCATCGAGGGCGTCGAGCACGAGTTCACCACCGTGCCCGGTGTCAAGGAGGACGTCACGGAGATGATCCTCAACCTCAAGGGCCTGGTCGTCAGCTCCGAGCACGACGAGCCCGTGCTGATGTACCTGCGCAAGCAGGGCCCCGGCGTCGTCACCGCGGCGGACATCGCTCCGCCCGCCGGCGTCGAGGTGCACAACCCCGAGCTGCACATCGCCACGCTCAACGGCAAGGGCAAGCTGGAGATGGAGCTGACGGTCGAGCGCGGCCGCGGCTACGTCTCGGCCACGCAGAACAAGCAGGCCGGCCAGGAGATCGGTCGCATCCCGATCGACTCCATCTACTCGCCGGTCCTGCGTGTGACCTACAAGGTCGAGGCCACCCGTGTCGAGCAGCGCACCGACTTCGACCGCCTGATCGTCGACATCGAGACCAAGCCGGCCATCCGTCCCCGTGACGCGGTCGCCAGCGCGGGCAAGACCCTGGTCGAGCTGTTCGGTCTGGCGCGCGAGCTCAACGTCGACGCCGAGGGCATCGACATGGGCCCGTCGCCGACGGACGCCGCCCTCGCGGCGGACCTGGCGCTGCCCATCGAGGACCTCAACCTGACGGTGCGCTCGTACAACTGCCTCAAGCGGGAGGGCATCCACAGCGTTGGTGAGCTGGTCGCCCGCTCCGAGCAGGACCTGCTGGACATCCGCAACTTCGGTGCGAAGTCCATCGACGAGGTCAAGCAGAAGCTCATCGACATGGGCCTGTCCCTGAAGGACTCCCCGCCCGGATTCGACCCCAGCACGGCGGCCGACTCCTACAGCTCCGACGACGACGAGGGCGAGTCCTTCGTCGAGACGGAGCAGTACTAACCGACCTTCGTCGCCCACATGGTCCACGGCCGAGTGCGGCCGCGGATCGCATCACTAGGAGAACGACACCATGCCCACGCCTACCAAGGGCGCCCGTCTGGGTTCCGGGCCCGCTCACGAGCGGCACATCCTGGCGAACCTCGCGACCTCGCTGTTCCAGCACGGCCGCATTCGCACCACCGAGGCCAAGGCCAAGCGTCTGCGCCCGTACGCCGAGAAGCTGATCACCCTCGGCAAGCGCGGTGACCTGCACGCCCGTCGCCAGGTTCTCACCAAGATCACGGACAAGTCCGTGGTGCACGAGCTGTTCACCGAGATCGGCCCGCGCTTCGAGAACCGTCCCGGTGGCTACACCCGGATCACCAAGATCGGTCCGCGCAAGGGCGACAACGCCCCCATGGCGGTCATCGAGCTGGTCGAGGCGCTGAACGCCCCCGCCGCTCCGGCCGCCGCCCCGGTCGAGGAGCCCGTCGAGGCCCCCGCCGAGGAGACCGCGGCCACGGAGACCGAAGAGGTCGCCGAGACCGACGAGGCCGCCGAGAAGAGCGCCGAGAGCAAGTAGGGCGGATGGCGCGCGCGGGCAGGACCTGTGTGTGCGACCGCTCGCCGAGTGCCCGACCCCTCCGGGGGTCGGGCACTCGTGTTTTCCAGGAGGGCGGGCGCCTGGGGCGCCGCCCTCCGACGGTGGGCCTGAACGGATGGGTGTGATGGACGAGAACGGGACGACGGCCGGGGCCGGGCCCGCGGGGGAGCCCCCGCGCGGCGCCGCGGCGGAGGAGCCGGGACGCGCCGGTGTTCCAGGGGGCGCCGGGGCCGGTGGCGCCGCCGGCCCCCCGGAGGTCGGCGGGGGCGCGGGAGACGCGTCCGGGGCCGAGCCGGCGGTCAGGATCCGGCTGGACATCGCCTACGACGGCACGGACTTCTCGGGGTGGGCCGCGCAGCCCGGGCGCCGCACGGTGCAGGGCGAGCTGGAGTCGGCCCTGGAGAGGGTCCTGCGGCTGCCGCGCGTGGCACTGACCTGCGCGGGTCGCACGGATGCCGGGGTGCACGCCAGGGGGCAGGTGGCGCAGGCCGACATCCCGGCGGCCACCTGGGAGGCCGAGGGGGAGAGGGTGCTCCGCCGCCTCGCCGGGGTCCTGCCCAAGGACGTGCGCGTGACCGGGGCCCGGAAGGCCCCCCCGGGGTTCGACGCGCGGTTCTCCCCGCTGTTCCGGCGCTACGAGTACCACGTGAGCGACGCCCCCCACGGGGTGGACCCGCTGCTGCGCCGGTCGGTGCTGTGGCACAGGAGCCCGCTGGACGAGGGGCGGATGAACGAGGCAGCGGCGCGGCTGGTCGGCGAGCACGACTTCGCGGCCTTCTGCAAGAAGCGGGAGGGCGCCACGACCGTCCGGGAGCTGCTGCGCCTGGAGTGGGCGCGTGTGGACACCCACCTGCTGCGCGGGACGATCCAGGCGGACGCCTTCTGCCACAACATGGTGCGTGCCCTCGTGGGGGCGCTCCTGGCCGTGGGCGACGGGCGCCGGGACGCGGACTGGCCGGGGACGGTGCTCGGCGCGGCCGTGCGCGACTCCTCCGTGCACGTGGTGGGACCGCAGGGGCTCAGCCTGGAGGAGGTGCGCTATCCCGGGGACGAGGAGCTGGCGGCGCGGGCCTCGGCGACCCGGCGGGTGCGCGAGCTGCCCTGCCGGGGGCACTCGGCCTGACACGGTGCGTGTGGCGCCTGGCACGGGGCGCGGCGGCCGGGGACCGGCGGCTGCGCGGCCGGGCCGCCGGGACGGTCAGGGCGTGCGGTGCCCGGTGCGGCCGGGCGCCGCGTCAGGCGTCCTGCGCGACCGGTGCGGTGCCGTGGGGCCCGCGTGGCCTGTGCGACCGGTGCGGTGCAGCGGGGCCCGCGTGGCCTGTGCGACCGGTGCGGTGCAGCGGGGCCGGTGTGACCCCGGGATCCCCCCGCTTTCCACGGTAGGGCCGGGCCGTGGGCGGGGGAAGCCCGCTCCGCGGGCTGTGGACGGGGGCGGAGAGGCCGAGGACGACAGAGGGGGCGCCCGGACCGGGCGCCCCCTCCCCGTGTTCCCGGGCGGATCAGGCGCGGTCCTCGCTGAGGGCGCCGAACGCCTCGTCGAGGAAGCCGTCGCCGATGGTGCGCAGCTCGGTGGCGGACTCGCTCTCCTCCGAGCCCTCCTCGGAGCCGTCGCTGTTGGTGGCCAGGGCGAAGAGCACGTAGCGGCCCCACTGGCCGCTGCTGCCGTGCCCGCCCGCGTGGCCGAGCCGCTCCGCGGGGGTGCCCTCCTCGCCGGCGAGGCCGGCGAACCACTGCGCCCCCACGAGGTCCTGCGCCTCCATGGCGGCGGCGGCGTCCTCGTCCGAGGGCATCGCCGCGACCCCGATGGTCACCGCGTGGGCCTCGTCCTCGCTGAGGTAGGACGCGCGGACCATCTGGCGGCACTCGTTGTCGGAGAGGACCTGGCCGTAGTCGCCGTGCGCGCCCGCGGCGCAGTCCTCGATGTCGTCGACGGCCACACGGGTGAACGTGCCGCCCTCCACGTCCAGGGTCTCGGGGAAGAGGTCGTCCGGCGCGAGCGCGCCCGGGTCGTCGGACTCGTCCGCGACGGCGGAGGCGCTCGCCCCGCCGGACTCCGTCCCCCCGCCGCTGGCGAGGAGGAACGTCACGCCGCCCGCGACGACCAGCAGCGCGGCGAACCCGGCGATCATCAGGAGGCGGCGCTTCCCGGCGCGCGCGTCCGCATAGCCGTCGTCACCGGACGCGTAGTCGTCGTAGTCCTCGTAGTCGTCGATCCCCCGGACGTCGAACTGCGCGGTGTCGACGCCGGCGTCGTCGGGGACCTCGTCCCGGTACAGGGGGCGGTTGTCGCGCCTGCCCGGCGCCGCGGGGACGGCGTGGATGTTCTGTGTGGCCCCCATGGCCTCCGGGGGGAACACGGGGTCACCCCTACCCGGCTCCCCGGCCCCCGGGCCGCGAGGCGGCGCCTGGAAGGCCTGCTGGGGGCTCGGGGCCGCGCCGGGCGGAAGCGCGCCCGGCGGCAGCGCGGGGGCTCCGCCGATCTGGCCGCCGGACGGCACGCCGGGGAGCGGGCGCGGACCGCCGCCCGTGGGGCCCCCGTGCGGGGGGACCTGCCCGCCGGTGGGGGCGCCGTACGTCGGCTGCCCGGTCACCTGGAAGTCCGGCTGGGGCCCCTGCTGTCTTCGGGGATCCTGCGGCCCCTGGGGCGTGCCGGGAGCCTGCGGCAGCCCGGGCGCCGGGGCGCCGGGGGGCGGGCCGGGCCGTCCCTGCACGTGCGGGGGGAGGGGCGGAGCGCCCTGGCCGTGGGGGAGGGCGCCCGGGGGGAGCGTCCGGCCGGGGGGCTGGTGGGGAGCGCCCGGGGTGAGATGTCCCATGCCGGGACCGCCGCCCGTGGGGCCCCCGTACGGGGGGACCTGCCCACCGGTGGGGCCCCCGTGCGGAGGCACGTGTCCGCCGGTGGGAGCGCCGTACGGCGGCTGTCCGGGGTGCATCGGGGGCCGGCCGCCCGTGGGCGCGGCGACGGGGCCGCCGGGGTAGGGCGGCTCCTGGGGGCCGCTCGGGCCGCCGCGGCCCGCGGGGTCGCCCTGGCCGCCGTGGAACCCCTGCTGGGGCCCGCTCTGCGGGTACGGGGGAGGGGTCTGCGGGCCGCCGGGCCGCGCGTGCGGGGGGGAGGGCTGCGGGGGGAGGGGCGGCCGGCCGCCCGCGGGCGCGGAGTGCGGCTGCTGCGGCCCCGATGTGGGATGCTGGCCCTCGGTATGGGGGGCCGCTGATCCGAGCAGGTCCTGGCCGTCACCGGCCTCCGGTCCGAGGGGTCGCCCGTCGGGTCCGTACTGTGGCTGGTTCGGATGGGTACTGATGGGAGTCTCCGAAGGCTCTGGGGATGGGAACCGGGCCGCGGTCGACCGGGCTCACGGCCTGGTGCGCCCTCTGGCGTCAGCACCGGCTCCCGGGGGGTCGGCGTCCGTGACGGGCGTCTCCTGGGGTGCGTGTCGGCGCCCGTCGTTCCGGGCGGAGACCGGCCTTTCGGTGCAAGCGTAGCCAACGCGCGGACGGCCGCAGGACGAAGCACTCTCGGCACAAGGCATAATAAAAGGCGGAGAGGTCACGGATGTGACCCCGTGCCGGCGCTTCCCGCCGAGCGTGGTCCTGCCGGTCCGCACTGTCGCTGGCTTTGACCTGCGCTATGGTGGCCAGGTAGGATATCCCGTCGTTGTGCGTTGAGTTGCCGTGGGCCCCGAACTCCCGTATTCGGGTGCCGATCCACGCACCATCGTCTGCGCACTCACCATCGGAGAGTCCTGTGATTGGCATGGGACACCCGGCCAAACACCCCGCAACCGCGGGTGTGTATACGAGTCCCCCTTCCCACCTTCGGGATGGGGCAGCCGACTGAAGAAGCGAAGGCAAACGATCGTGCGCACATACAGCCCCAAACCAAGCGATGTCCAGCGTCAGTGGCACGTTGTCGACGCTACCGATCTCGTGCTCGGGCGTATGGCGAGCCAGGTTGCCACGCTCCTTCGGGGCAAGCACAAGCCGTACTACGCGCCCCACATCGACACCGGCGACTTCGTGATCGTCGTGAACGCCGACAAGGTCGCCCTGACCGGTAAGAAGCTGGAGCAGAAGAAGGCCTACCGGCACTCCGGCTACCCCGGTGGTCTGCGCTCCGTGGCGTACGTCGACCTGCTGGAGAACAACCCCGAGCGCGCCATCGAGAAGGCCGTCAAGGGCATGCTGCCCAAGGGTTCCCTCGGCCGCCAGATGGCCAAGAAGCTCAAGGTGTACGCGGGCGCGGAGCACCCGCACCAGGCCCAGCAGCCGGTTCCGTTCGCCATCACCAAGATCGAGCAGCCCGCCTAGGCGTTCGCAGACTTTTACAGAGAGCACGAGGAAAACCGTGGTCGAGCCCACCGGCATCGAAGAGGTCGAGCAGGAGATCGCTGACAACCCGGAGGAGTTCCCCTCCGAGTACACCAGCGAGTCCGACGAGACCGTCGCCGCCTACGTCCCCACCGCCTCCGGCCCCAGCGCCGGTACCGGTCGCCGCAAGTCGGCTGTCGCCCGCGTCCGCATCGCCCCCGGTTCGGGCGAGTGGAAGGTCAACGGCAAGCCCCTTGAGGTCTACTTCCCGGACAAGGTCCACCAGCAGACCATCAAGGACCCGTTCGTCTCCCTCGGGTTCGACGGCGCCTACGACGTCTTCGCCCGTCTCGACGGCGGCGGCACCAGCGGCCAGGCCGGCGCGCTGCGCCACGGCATCGCCCGTGCGCTCGCGACCCTGGACCCGGAGAACAACCGCCCGACCCTGAAGAAGGCCGGCTTCCTGACCCGCGACTCCCGTGAGGTGGAGCGGAAGAAGGCCGGTCTCAAGAAGGCGCGCAAGGCTCCCCAGTTCTCCAAGCGTTAGTGCTCATGCGCCGGCACCTGCTCGGCTGAGCTTCGGCCCGTACGCCGTTCCCGTTTCCAGGGGGCGGCGTGCGGGTCTTTGGTTTTTCCGGTGGCTTGCGCCACGCTGAACTTCACCGGCGCCGGACGCGGCGCCGTTTGCGAAAGGGGCTGGTCGCCTGTGGCTCGGCTGTTCGGAACAGATGGTGTACGGGGTGTCGCCGGTCGGGACCTGACCGCGTCCCTGGCACTGGACCTCTCCATCGCCGCGGCGAGGGTGCTGACCCGGGACAGCGGGTCGGGGCGCAGACCCAGGGCCGTGGTCGGCCGGGACCCGCGCGCCTCCGGCGAGTTCCTGGAGGCGGCCGTGGTCGCCGGCCTTGCGAGCACCGGCGTGGACGTGGTCCGCGTGGGTGTGCTCCCCACGCCGGCCGTGGCCTTCCTCACCGGCGAGCTGGACGCCGACTTCGGCGTGATGCTCTCCGCCAGCCACAACCCGGCCCCCGACAACGGCATCAAGTTCTTCGCCCGGGGCGGCCAGAAGCTGGAGGACGCCCTGGAGGAGGAGATCGAGGGCATGCTCGGCGTGCCCTCGACCCCCGCCGTGGGCGACCAGGTCGGCCGGGTCGGCGAGGCGGACGACGGGGCCGAGCGCTACGTCGCCCACGTGCTCGCGTCGGTCCCGCACAGCCTCAAGGGCCTCAAGGTCGTGGTGGACTGCGCCAACGGCGCCTCCACCGCGGTCGCCCCCGAGGCCCTGCGCCGGGCGGGCGCCGAGGTCGTCACCATCGGGGACCGGCCGGACGGCTACAACATCAACGAGGGCTGCGGCTCCACGCACCTCGAGGTGCTCCAGGAGGCCGTGCTCCTGCACGGCGCGGACGCGGGCATCGCCAACGACGGCGACGCCGACCGCTGTCTGGCGGTGGACGCGGACGGCCGCGTGGTCGACGGCGACCAGATCCTCGCCATCCTGGCCGCCGAGGCCAAGGACGCGGGCAGGCTCGCCGAGGACACCCTCGTGGTGACGGTCATGTCCAACCTGGGGCTGAAGCTCGCGATGGAGCGGGAGGGCATCGCCGTGGTGGAGACCGCGGTGGGCGACCGCTACGTGCTGGAGGAGATGAAGCGCGGCGGCTTCGGCCTGGGCGGCGAGCAGTCCGGGCACGTGATCCTGCTGGACCACGCCACGACCGGCGACGGCGTGCTGACCGGGCTGCACCTCCTCGCGGCGATGGCCCACCGCCGGCAGGGGCTGGCCGAGCTGGCCAAGGTCATGACCCGCCTGCCGCAGGTGCTCATCAACGTCCCCGACGTGGACAGGTCCCGGGTGAAGGACTCCGAGGAGCTGTGGTCGGCCGTACGCGCCGCGGAGGCGGAGCTGGGTGAGACCGGCCGGGTGCTGATCCGTCCGAGCGGGACCGAGCCCAAGGTCAGGGTGATGGTGGAGGCTCCCGGGCAGGAGCAGGCGACGGCGGTGGCCGAGCGGCTGGCCGCGGTGGTCCGCTCCGCACTGGGCTAGGACGTGGTCCGCGGGTGCTCCCGGTGGGCCCGGCGCCCGCGCCGCGAGCCCGGAACGACCCGCGGGACACGGCCCGGGCGCTCCAGGGGCCTTCGCTCCGCGAAGGCCCGCCGGGGCGCGGCCCCGACCCCTCGAACGCGCACCCGGGCACGACGCCGCCCGGGTGCGCGTTCCCCTGTGTGGCGGACCCGCCACTCCGGCGCGGGTCCCTGGAACCGGTGAAGTGGTCACGATGGCGGACACGCGGTACGGGCACGCCCTGACGATCGGGGTGGACATCGGCGGCACGAAGGTCGCGGCGGGCGTGGTGACGCCGGGCGGGCGCATCCTCGCCCGCCTGCGCACGGAGACGCCCGAGCGGAGCAAGAGCCCCGCGGTGGTGGAGGACACGATCGTGTCCGCGGTGGAGGAGCTGCGCCGGGAGTTCCCCGTGCGCGCGGTGGGGGTGGGCGCGGCCGGCTTCGTGGACGAACGGCGCGCGAACGTGCTGTTCGCCCCGCACCTGTCGTGGCGCAAGGAGCCGCTGCGCGACGCCCTGTCGCTGCGGCTGGGCCTGCCGGTGGTGGTGGAGAACGACGCGAACGCCTCCGCGTGGGCGGAGGTGTGCGCCGGTTCCGGCCAGGGCGTGGACCACGTCGTGGTGGTCAACCTCGGCACGGGAATCGGCGGGGCGGTGGTGCTGGACGGTCGGCTGCACCGCGGCCGGTACGGGCTGGCCGGTGAGTTCGGACACATGACGGTGGTGCCGGGCGGCCACCGGTGCGAGTGCGGCAACCGCGGGTGCTGGGAGCAGTACGCCAGCGGCAACGCGGTGACCCGGGAGGCCCGGGAGCTGGTGGCGGCGGAGTCCCCTGTGGCCAGGGCCCTGCACCAGGCGGTCGGGGGCGACGCCCGGCTCATCACCGGTCCGCTGGTGAGCGAGCTGGCGCGCAAGGGCGACCGGGCGTGCGTGGAGCTCATGGAGGACGCGGGGGAGTGGCTGGGGACCGGCCTGGCCAATCTGGCCGCGGCGTTCGACCCGGAGCTGTTCATCATCGGCGGCGGCGTGTCCGAGGCGGGGGAGCTGCTGCTGGCACCGGCGCGTGCGGCGTTCGAGCGCAACCTCACCGGGCGGGGCTACCGGCCGACCGCACGGGTCGCGGCGGCGGCCCTCGGGAACGAGGCGGGGCTGATCGGCGCCGCCGACCTCGCCCGGGAGGGACTGCCCCGGTGGCACCAGAGGCGCCGCCAGCGGCGCTTGAGGGGGCCGTACCGGGGCTGAGCCGTCAGCGGGGGGCCAGCGCCTTCACGTCGATGTCGATCGGGAAGGGCACGTCCAGCTTGAGCCGTTCCCGTGCGATGGTGACCGGCACGTAGCGGGGGTCCTTCGTCCCGTCGAGCTCGTAGACGTGGATCGCCGGGCCGTTCTCCTCGTGCTCGACCCTCCAGAAGTGGGGAATGCCCGCCTGTGCGTACTTGAGGGGTTTGGTGGTGCGGTCCCGGTCCCGGGACTCGTCGGACACGATCTCGATGGCGACGAGAACGTTCTCGGGCGGTACGTGGGTGGCCCGGTACCGGTCGAGGTGCTCCTCGTCGCCCTTCTCGAACCGGTAGAGGAGTACGTCGGGTTCCGGCCTCTGGTACTTACCGAGTTTCATCGTCATCTCTTGCAGGACCTCGACGTTCGGGGGAGCCGAGTCCTCCAAGGCATTGGCGAGCCGACGCATGACCTGACTGTGGAACCGGGTCTGGGGGGAAAGCAGGACGAGCGCTCCGTCGATGAGTTCCATCCGGGGTACCCCCGGGGGAAGGTTGTCCATGTGATCGGCGGTCCATCCACCGGGCGGCGGCATGAACCAGGCGGGGAGCGGCTCGGCGGTCATCGATTCCTCCGGGGTCGATTCCTGAGCCCACTGTAATCCTGTCGCTCTGCTCATGACAGGAAGGTAGCGCTCCGTGACGACAAGGTGCGTCGGAGCGGGAAAGGGGCCGGTGGGACGGTGCGGGCTCCGGTCCGGAGAGGTCGTCCGCAATTAACCGAACCCGGTTCTAGTGCGTGGGTCACATCCTCGGTAGAGTTCGGGCCATGGATCTGAACGGAATCTCCGCCCTCGTCTCGGGCGGCGCGAGTGGCCTGGGCGAGGCCACCGCCAAGGAGCTCGCGGCAGCGGGCGCCACCGTCGTCGTCGCCGACCTCAACGCCGAACGCGGCGAGGCCGTCGCCAAGGAGATCGGCGGGGTCTTCGTCTCCACCGACGTCTCCCGGGAGGACCAGGTCAAGGCCGCGGTCCAGGCCGCCGTCGACACCGGCAGGCCCTTCCGCGTCGCGGTCTCCTGTGCCGGGATCGGCTGGGCGACCCGTACCGTCGACCGCCACGGAACCCCCCACGACCTGGACAGCTACCAGAAGGTCATCCAGGTCAACCTCATCGGCACCTTCAACGTGCTGCGCCTGTCCGCGGCCGAGATCGCCAAGACCGAGCCGCTCAACGAGGACGGCGAGCGCGGCTCGATCGTGAACACCGCCTCCCTCGCGGGCATCGAGGGCCAGATCGGCCAGATCGCCTACTCCTCCTCCAAGGGCGGCGTCATCGGCATGACCCTCCCCGCGGCCCGCGACCTCGCCGCGGTCGGCATCACGGTCAACACGATCGCCCCCGGCATCCTGGAGACCCCCATCTACGGGGAGGGCCCCGCCTCGGAGGAGTTCAAGGCCCGCCTGGCCGCGCCGGTCCCCTTCCCCAAGCGCCTCGGCACCGCCGCGGAGTTCGGGAAGCTGGCGCGCGCCCTGCTGGAGATCAGCTACGTCAACGGAGAGGTCGTCCGCATCGACGGCGCGCTCCGCATGCCGCCGAAGTAGGGGGACACCGTGTCCGACGAGGTTCTCTACACGGCCGAGGACGGCGTCGCCGTCATCACCATCAACCGGCCCGGGGCCAGGAACGCGGTCAACGCCGCGGTCGCCGCCCAGGTCGCCGAAGCCCTCGACGACCTGGACGCACGCAAGGACCTGAGCGTCGGCATCATCACCGGCGCGGGCGGCACCTTCTGCGCGGGGATGGACCTCAAGGCCTTCATGAAGGGCGAGGTCCCCCTGGTGGAGGGGCGCGGATTCGGCGGGTTCGCCGAGCGCGGTCCGAGCAAGCCGCTGATCGCCGCCGTCGAGGGCTACGCCCTCGCGGGCGGGTTCGAGGCGGTCCTCGCCTGCGACCTGGTCGTGGCCGCCGAGGACGCCCAGTTCGGGATCCCCGAGGCCAAGCGCGGCCTGGTCGCCGGTGCGGGCGGGCTGCTGCGCCTGCACCACCGGATCCCGCGCAACATCGCCATGGAGTTCGCCCTCACCGGCGACTTCGTCGGCGCCCCCCGGCTGGCCGAGCTGGGCCTGGTCAACCAGGTCACCGTGAGCGGCGGGGCACTGGAGGGGGCCCGCGCCCTGGCGGCGCGGATCACCCCCAACGGCCCGCTGGCGGTGAGGGTGTCCAAGGAGATCATCGCCTCCTCGGACGACTGGTCCTCCGCCGAGATGTGGGAGAGGCAGAACGAGCTGGCGGGCCCCGTGTTCGCCAGCCGGGACGCGATGGAGGGGGCGGCGGCGTTCGCCGAGAAGCGCGCCCCCGTGTGGAAGGGCGAGTAGCGCCGCCCGGCGCCTCCGGCTCCGCGTGCGGCGGCCGTCCCCTCCCGGGGGCGGCCGCCGCCGTCGTCCGCGCCCGGGGGCCGGACGGGGCCCGGCCCCGGACGCCGCCAGGCCCCCGCCAGGCCCCGGTGTCCCTGTCCCGGACGCAGGGCCGGCCCCGGACGCCGCACCGCGCCCGGCGGGCGCGCACGGCCGCCTGGAGGACACGGGGACCGCCGCGCGGGGGAGGGTCCGGTCCACGCCACCGGGGCGCGACCGTCAGGGCCCCTCCCCGCCGCTTCCCGTGGGGCCGGTACGCGGTGGCCCGTCCGCCTCCTCCCCGGAGGAGCCGACGGGCACGAGCGGGTGGCCCGCCGCCTCGGCGAGGGAGCCCCCGTCCGCAGGGGCGTCCACGAGGGCGTCGAGCAGGTGCGGTTCCAGGACCACCGCGAGCGACGTCGAGAACGCGTAGGAGAAGTGGTCGGAGTCGTAGTACACCAGCTGGTTGCCGATGACCCCGCGGCACCGGCCCTCCTCGCACAGGTAGTCGGTCATGTCCAGGAACCGCGTGTTGCCCGGCACCTCCTCCAGGTCCTCGAAGGGGGAGGAGAGCGCCATCGAGCGGGACTGGTCCTCCGTGCAGCGCCCGGCGCCGTGGCGGTCGACGCACTCGGCCACGTCGAACCCGAAACGGGGGGTGTCGCGGACCGCGACCACGTCCGCGCCCAGGTCTTCCAGCTGCCGCCACCGCTCCACGAAACCGTCCGGCACGTGCTCGGAGGCGCCCTCTCCCGCCCGGGTCAGCGATCCCAGGGCGAACACGGCATCGGGCCGCAGCGTCGCGATCTCGTCCATCACCCGGTCGTTCCAGACGGTGCACTCCGCGAAGGGCTCGCCCCGGTAGGTCTGCGGATCCGCGCTGAACTGGCAGGCGTTCTTGGTCATCACCACCAGCCGCCACCCGTGCCGCTCGGCGATGGGGCGCAGGGCCTGGAACCAGTGCCGGGCGTGCGAGCTGCCGGTCAGCACCAGCGTGTAGTCCGCCCCGGGGTCGCCGAACACGCACCTGCGCATCTCCGTGTCCGGGAGCAGGGAGTTGCACTCGGAGGTCTGGTCGATGGTGTCCCGTACGACCGTGGTCGTGTCCGGGTACACCGGCAGCGCGGGCAGGTTCGCCCTCAGCTCGGGGTCCAGGTGCACCGCGGCGCCCGGGTAGGCCAGCGGGTCGGAGCTCAGCTCCAGGCGCAGCCTGCGGTCGTGTTCGATGGACCCGCCCCACAGCAGGCCCGCGGCCAGCACGGGGACGACGAACAGGACGCCCGCGGCCAGCGACCACGACGGGGCGCTCCGCGTACGGGTGAGCCGGCCCACGCCCCCGTCCACCACCCGGCTCGTGGCCACGGCGGCCGCGAACGAGACGCCCAGCACGAGCAGGCCGCCCGCCGGTGTCGGGCGGTCCTGGCCGGTGACCTCCAGGTGGAACACCAGCACGGGCCAGTGCCACAGGAACAGCGTGTAGGCGTGGCCGCCCAACCAGGTGAGCGGGCGCAGTCCCAGCAGGCGGGTCGCCGACAGCGGGGCGCCGTCCCCGCCCGTGCCCGCCAGGACGACCAGGACCGCGGCGCACACCGGCCACAGGGACGCGAAACCGGGGTAGGGGAGCGCGTCGCCGACCACCACCCCGCAGGCGGCCAGCGCGGCCAGCCCCAGCCATCCCGCGGCGGTCCGCAGCCTCCGGGGCAGGCGCACCCGGTGGACGACCAGGGCGAGCACGCCCCCCAGGGCCGGTTCCCACAACCGCGCCCCGGTGTCGAAGTAGGCCCACACGGGCTCGGCGGCGGTGATCCACAGCGAGTACGCGAACGACACCGCCAGCACCGCGCCCACCGCGGGCAGCGCGACCGCGCGCACGTTCCGGCCCAGCCGCGCCGCGAGCAGGCCGGCCGCCGCGATCAGGAGCGGCCACAGCAGGTAGAACTGCCCCTGCACCGCCAGCGACCAGAAGTGCTGCACGGGGCTCGCGGACGCGTTCTCCGCCATGTAGTCGACCGAGTCCAGGGCCAGGCGCCAGTTGCCGAAGTACAGCGCCGAGGCCTGTACCTCCGCGATGACCCCCGTCCACCGCGAACGCGGCAGGAGCAGGTACGCGCCCGCCAGCACGGCCGCGAGCACCACCGCCCCCGCCGGGAAGAGCCGCTCGACCAGCCTGGCCCAGAACGCCCCGAAGGCGATCCGCCCGTCGCGCTCCACCGACCGGACCAGCGAGCCGGTGACGAGGAACCCGGTGAGCAGGAGGAAGACGTCGACGCCTCCGGAGACCGTGCCGAACCAGATGTGGTAGACGGCGATCAGCAGCGCCGCGACGGCGCGCAGCCCCTCGATGTCGGAGCGCCGCCGCCCCGGTTCGACGCGGGCGGGGGAGGGCTCGGGGCGGAAGGGGGCGGGAAGGGGCACGGGTGCGGATCAGCCTCGGGACTCGACAGGGGTGGGCCAGGGGCAGCGGCCGGGCCGTGCTCCGGGAGCGCGGTCGCGGGAGGACCGGGCCCGGCGCCGCCGGGGGCGGGAGCCGGACGCGGCGCCGGGGCGCCGACGGCGCCCGGGAAACCCTGCGGGTCCAGTATCGGCGGGCGCCGCGGGCGGCCCGCCTCCCGGGCGGACCCTGTTGTCGAGTCGAGACGGAATCAGTGTTGACGCGTAGCCTCGCGCCGGGGGGCGGGTGCCCCGGATCACACGGCGGCGGACGGTGCGCCGGGCGTGCCCGGCCCCGATCCGCCTTTCCGCCCCTCCGCCGCGGCGGGGCGCACGGCTCCGCCCCCGGGCTCCGGGAGGACCCGGCGCCCGGGGGCGGAGAACACGTCCTAGCCCTCGCCGCCGCCCAGCATGCGGTCGACCACCCGCTGTGTGGCACGGCCGTCGGAGGGGTGGCAGAAGTCGCGGACGAACGCCTCGTACTGCTGCGCGTACTCCTCGGTGACGGACCCGATGTCCCGGATGGAGCCGATGAGCTCGTCCGAGGTCTTGATCAGCGGCCCCGGGGCCCGCGCGGTCAGGTCGAAGTAGAACCCGCGCAGGGTGTCCCGGTAGTGCTCCAGGTCGTAGGTGAAGAACAGCATCGGTTTGCCGGAGTGGGCGAAGTCGAAGAACACCGACGAGTAGTCGGTGATCAGCACGTCCGTGATCAGGTACAGGTCGGCGATGTCCGGGTACTTGGACACGTCCCACACGAACCCCTGCCCCGCGCCCGGGATGCTGTCCAGCACCTTCGGGTGCTTGCGGAACAGCAGCACGTGGTCCTCGGCGAGCTCGCGCTGCGCCGCCTCCAGGTCGATCCGGAGGTCGAGCTTGAAGCGGGTCCCGCCGTAGCGCTGGTCGTCGCGCCAGGTCGGGGCGTAGAGGACCACCTTCTTGCCCTCGGGGATGCCGAGGAGTTTGCGGGTCCGCTCGGCGCGCTCCTCGCGGTCGGGGGCGTGGAAGACGTCGTTGCGCGGGTAGCCCGCCTCCAGGATCTCCGTCTCGCAGCGGAACGCGCCGCGCATGATGGGCGTGGTGAACGAGTTCGGCGAGACCAGGAAGTCCCACTGGCGGGACCGGTGCGGCAGGCTCGCGATGTAGGCCCGGTTGGCCTTCGGCGTGCCGAGCAGGTCGGCGCCGATCTTCTTGAGCGGGGTGCCGTGCCAGGTCTGCACCACGGTCTGCCCCTCGCGCCGGACGAACCAGTCGCCGATGCCGACGTTCGTGACGACGTACCGGCTCCGGGCCAGCGCCTCGTACCACTCGCGGCTGTGCCACTCCACGGGCACGACGCCCGGCGGCAGGGACACCTGCTGGTCGTCGACCGACCACAGGTGGTCGACCTCCACGCCGCGGCGCACCAGCTCCTCGTACACGGCCCGCGGCGAGTCCGAGAACTGCTTGCCGCCGAAGCTGTTGTAGAACACCGCCGCGCGCAGGGGCAGCGCCTTCTGCTCCGCGGTGAACGCCTCGCGCAGGACCCTCTGCCGGTAGGCGCCCTTCTCGGAGTCGTCGAGCGGACTGGCGGGGGACAGGAACAGGCGGTCGTGGAACCGGTGGTCCACGGAGTAGGAGCGCTTGGCCCCCTGGTGGACCAGGGGCAGCCGCGGCACCAGGTCGTGCCGGATCTTCACCGGTACGTCGTTGGAGTCGTCCCAGTCCCGGACGGAGCGGAACGACATGTACCACCGGCCCTTGCGCAGCGGCAGGGTGTCGCCGTGGGAGTCGTGGTGCTCGGGGTCGATCACCGCCCGGAAGCGCCCGTCGGCGACCTCCACAGGGACGGGGACCTCCTCGAACCGCTCCCCGTGGCGCAGCACCATCACGCGGTCCCGGTCCGGGCCCGTGTAGGAGCCGGACAGCACCAGGTCGCCCTCCACCCACTCCATCGCGTCCACGACGGGCTGGCGGAGGCGGTCGTGCAGGACGAGGGTGTCCACGGCGGTGACGCCCACCGAGATCTCGCGGCCGCCGTCGGTCGGGTGCGCCTGTGAGAGCACGCCCTCGGCGACGACGACCGGCACCCGGCGCCCGCCGACGACCGCGTGGGCGCGCAGCTCACGGGTCTCCTCCGTGTCCGCCACGGAGAGGTCGGCGAGGGGCACGGTGACGCGGCGGCGCCCGTCGGGGCCGTCCGCCTCGGCCCTGTACTCGCGTTCGACCGGCTCCTTGGCCGGGCCGTGGGAGAGCACGAGGCCCTCCACGGGACGCTCGGCCGGGCCGCGCAACCCGAGGCTGAGCAGGTCGGCGTCGAGGGAGTGGCCGACGAGTTCGGCCTCGACGGACTGGATCTCGAACTCCAGCCGCTTCTTGCGGAACGCGCTCACCCAGCGGGTGGACGCGTCCAGGCGGTGGGCGTGCTGGTGTCCGGCGGGGCCGATGTCGCCGGGGACCAGCCCCGCCCTGTGCGGCCTGCCGGAGGCCCACACGCCGAGGGTCAGCGACCACGTCGAGGGCTTCCAGCCCTGGCTCCCGCGCAGCTTGGCGGGGTCGACGAACAGCTCGAACCCGGCCCAGTCGTAGCAGTGCAGCGCCTGCTTGGAGTCGGCCGTGGCGCGCGGCTCGTGCCGCGGGGCCATGCGGACCACGACGCGCCGGCGCGAGGCGGTGTCGGTCAGCCACGCCATCGCGGGGACGCGCGGCGCCGACTCCACGGGCACGTTGCGCACGTACGCGTACCCGCGCAGGCGCAGGCGTCCCTCCACCCAGGCCATGTCGGTCAGCTTGGTGACCAGCGGCATCTCGGAGTTCTTGAGCCGGGTGACCTCCCTGGGCAGGGACGACGGCGCGATGCCGGGCACCTCGACCGAGGGCGACAGGCGTCCCCGCACCAGGTGGGCCTGCGGGTTGTCCCGCTCGTACCGGATGACCGTCTCCAGGTCGTCCAGGCGGTGCTCCTTGGCCAGCCACAGCTTGACCCTGGTCAGCGGGGAGAAGGCCCTCAGGTCACCGGGGGCCGAGCCGCCGACGAACTCGTCGGCGGCGGCGAGGAAGCGCGCCCGCTCGTCCTGCTCGGACTCGGGCAGGTAGCGCATGAGGCGCTGGAGTTCCTCGGGGACCGTGCGCTTTGCTCCGGCCATGGGTTGTCAGGTTCCTTTCAGGAGCGCGGTGGACGGGGCGTCACACACGCGCGGGAGCGGGGTCCGCCCCGGAGGGCGGGGAGTCGGCGGAGGATCCGGGTGCGTCGTCCGGGTCGGGCGCGTCCGCGGACGCCGCCCCGGAGCCGACCGGGTGCTGGTCGCTCCTGCGCCGGTAGAGGTCGTCGACGGCGGCCTCGAAGCGCGACTGGGAGCTGGAGTCGCCGGAGCCGAGCAGGTAGGCCTTGAGCCTGGTGCGGTCCTCCGCCAGGGGGTCGGTCGCGGCCGACCGGACCGCCGCGAGCGCGGCCTCCAGGCCGCGCCCGTCCGGCGCGAGCATGTACGCGGCGCCGGAGGTGGGGTGCTTGTCCTGGAACTCCTCGTCCGTGATGCCCTCGCAGTTGGTGATGGCGTAGGGCTTCTCGGTGGCGATGAAGTCGGCGACGACGCTGGAGATGTCGCTGATGAGCAGGTCGGCCTGGTTGAAGCACGAGTAGAGGGTCGGGCGGGGCCCCTGGATGACCAGGTGCTCGGTGTCGGCGCGGCCCTCCCAGTACACCCGGTGCCACTCCTCGGACAGCTGCTGGAGCTCGGCGGCGGCGCCGGGGTCGGCGGTGCCCTCCTCGCGGGAGTTGTGGGCCTCGTCGGTGGCGCCGTTGTCGGTGTCGAAGGCGGCCAGGCGCCGTTCGAGGGAGGCGAGGTCCGGGCGCTCGCGTCCCGCCGGGGCGCGGTCGCCGTTCGCGGACGCGGCCCGGTTGGCCTCCTCCAGCATCGCGACGATGCGGCGGTGCGCGCCGCGGGCGGCCGCGGACCGGACCCCGGTGAAGGGGTGCGGCTTGTACAGGACGCGCACCCGCGGCTCGGCGGCCAGCAGTGTCCGGATCAGCGCCGGGCCGGCGTCGGTCAGCGACGTGTTGCCGGGCTCGTCCGTCCATCCCTCCCAGGTCGGGGCGTACAGCACGCTGTGCACGGCGTTGGGGGCGGTGTCGGTGCGGATCGCGTCGAGCTGGGGGCGGCCGACCTCCACGATCTCGTCGTCGCGCACGCCCACCCGGGCGCGGTCGTAGCGGTCGCGCCCGGCCCGTCCGGCGGTCCACACCTCGTCGTAGACCTTGCTGAACGGGTTGATGCTGGCGACCTTGTCGCTGTCCCCGTGGCCGATGAACACGTGGCCCAGCAGCGGGTTGCGCAGCATGTGGATGTTCTTGCCGGTGTTGGCCGGGTAGAGGGCCACGCGCGCCGGGCCGAAGTCCAGCGCCATCAGGTCGGTCGAGGTGGGAACGCACAGGACCGGCACCGGCGTCGGGGCGAGCTGCGCGGCGATGACCCGCTCGCGCAGGACGACCACCGACCGGCGCGGCAGCGCGGCCACGGCCTCCAGCCACATGTTGACCTGGTAGGCGGAGTCGGCCGAACCCGAGAAGTACAGGACGACCTCGGGCCGGTAGGAGTCCAGCCAGTTCTGGGCGAACTCCATGACCCGCTCGGACTCGGGGATGGTCCGGGCGCGGGCCAGGTGCCACCCGAACAGCGCCAGGGCCAGCACGGTCAGGGACACGGAGGCGATCGCCCCGACCACGACGGCCCAGACCGCGCCCTCGGCGACGTAGGCGACCGCTCCGGCGACCAGGAACGCGTCCAGGGGCAGCAGGCGGCTCATGGGCTCGCGGACGAGCACCATGGGCGGGCTGTCGGGGATGCGCAGGGGGCCCAGGTCGATGTTGCGGGTGACGATCGGCAGGCGGCGGCGCATCCGCAGCAGCCGGGCGGCCACACCGCACACCAGCTGGAGCCCGAACAGCACCAGGCAGGTCAGCAGGACCATGCCGATGCCCGTGGAGGTGGCCGTGGGCGTGGTGATGAGCAGGCCCAGGGCGAGGAGCTGGCGCAGCAGGGCCCGCGGCGTGATGCCCAGGCGGATCTGCTGGACGAGCTTGGCGAGCGCGGGCAGGCGGTGCAGCAGGAGGGCGTCCATGGCGTAGCTGCCGACGGCCCCCACCAGGAAGACCCACCACAGGCCGGTGATCACGCCGGCGAGCATGACCAGGTAGGACAGCCCGAGCAGGGCGGACCAGCCGATGGTCTCCCTGCCCAGTTCTCTGAACTTGTTCACTTGGCTCCCTCCGTCTCCCCGCGGGGGGCGCCGGTCACGGCGCCGGGAGGGTCCTCGCGGCGCACGTCGACGACGTGGCCGGTCAGGTCGGACAACAGGACGTCCACGGACGTGCGGGCGACCTTCTCCGCGCTGAGGAGGCTTCCGGCCGGCTCGTCGCCGAAGGCGTTGGTGCGCATCGGGGTCTGCGTGCGCTCGGGGTTGATGCAGTTGATCCGGACCCCGTCCTGCGACCACTCGTCGGCCAGCGCCTGCGTGAGGTTGACGGTGGCCGCCTTGGTGGAGGAGTACAGGCTGTACTCGCCCCTCCCGCGCGTGTAGGAGCTGGAGGTGTACAGCAGCAGCTGCCCGCCGGTCTGGGCCAGGTACGGGAAGGCGGCGCGGGCGATGTGGACCGGGGCGAGGTAGTTGACCCGCAGGGCCTCCTCGATGGTCTCCGGATCGGTCTTGTCCAGGCGCCCGATCCGGAGCACGCCGGCGGTGTTGACGACGAAGTCGACCCGGCCGGTGGCGGAGTGGGCCTGCTCCAGGGCCGCGGCGACGTCGTCGGGGTTGGCGACGTTGGTGCGGGTGGCACCGCGCGAGTAGCGGAACACGCGCGCGCCGTGCCTCTCCGCCAGGTCGGCCACGCCCGCGCCGATGCCGTAGCTGCCGCCGAACACGACGACGGTGGCCCCGGCGAGCCGCTTCGCGTAGTCCTCGTCGGAGAACTCGGGGGTGGCGGAGGAGGCCAGCTGGAACAGCTTGTCGGCGATGAAGATGTCCACCGGCTGGGTGACCTTCATGTTCTGCTCCTCGCCGGCCACCACGTGGATGGGGACGCCGGGCGAGTAGCGCAGCACCACCGAGCAGTCGTCGGTCGCCTCGAAGCCCGGGTCGTCCCACGCCTTGACGTAGGCGTCGCGGATGGTGGCCAGACGGAACCCCTGCGGGGTCTGGCCGCGGCGCAGCCGCGAGCGGACGGGGACGTCGGTGATGACGTCGTCGTCCACCTCGATGATCGTGTCCGAGGAGGGGATCGCCACGTCCACGGCCTCGAAGGACCCGAGCGCGGTGACGCAGTCGTCGATGACGCGCTGGGACAGCATCGGGCGCACGGCGTCGTGGAAGAGCACGTTCGTGGTCTCCGCCGGAAGGTGCGCCAGGGCGTCGAGGGCGAGCTGGGTGGTGGCGTTGCGCGATGTGCCGCCGGGCAGGACGCGCGTGACCTTGGACAGGCCGGCGCCGCGGACGATCGCCTCCGCGTCGGAGACGAACCCGGGGTTCATCATCACGATGACCTCGTCGACCCTCGGAGCCTGCTCGAAGATCGTGAGCGTGTGCTCGAGGATCGACTTCCCGGCGATCTTGAGCAGCTGCTTCGGGGTGGCCAGTCCGATGCGCTGGCCGCTGCCGCCCGCCAGGACGACGGCCACGGTGCGGTGCGCCGACGCAGCAGGCGTCGGGCGCGCGGAGGTGTGAGGCAAGGTGATGTCTCCCGTCGAAACGCGAGATGTCGAACGACGCCCCCGGCTACGCGGACCCCGTCGGGGTGGACGTGTGGGGGAGAGGGAACGCGGGAGGGATCAGGACCCGCGCGGGGGATGCGCGTCACTTCATGACATGTGTGCGTTGTCTGGATGAAAGTGGATGCTTCGGCGTCACGTTGACGGCCGTGGCCGCCCCGGGGTTTACCCGGGGCCCGGTGCGAGTTGTAGTTCGTTCTGGTCGTCTTGGTCTGGGATGCGTGTCCTGTGACCCCTGTTCGGGTGACATCGCCCGCCCGCCCGCCACGGTGCGGTAGGACGGCCGGTGGCCCCTGTGTGAACGGAGTGCGGGACGCGTGTCGGGCACCCGGAGCGGGACTCGTGGGCCGACTCCTGGGCTAACGCACCTCCCCAGGGGAACGGTTCGCCCGGACAGCCGGATATATCCACGTAGTGGGAACACACAGGTGAACACTACCTAACCCGCCGAAGCACCTTCTTCTCGTGTGATAGCAGTCATTCGCCCCGCGCCCGCGGCGAAGGGGCCCGCCGGCGCCGGCGGGACCACCGTGGCCAGGGGAGAGGCCCTGACGGCCCGTGCGCGCAGGTCGTCCGCGGACGCGCCGAACCCGGTCCGCGCGTCCGGCCCCGGCGGGTGCCCGACCTGGACCGCCCGCCGTCCGGCCGGGGCGCCGGACTCCGGGGTGCGCCCCGCGGCCGGGAGGGTGTCCAATCCCACCGGAACGGGAGTGCGCCCGGGCCGGCGGACGCCCCCGGGCCGCCGTCGTGCGGGCCGCGGCCCGCACGGTCCGGCCCGGCACGCGGCGGGGCCGCGCCGGACACCGGCGCGGCCCCGGGACCTGTGGGGCGGTCCGGTCAGTCGGCGGGGTCTTCCGCGGCCCGCCGGCCGCCGGCGCGCCGGTCGGGCAGGAACACGCCCAGCGCCCAGTGGACCAGCAGCGCGCTGACGAGCCCGACCAGCCAGCCGTAGTCGGCCAGCGGGGCCAGGACCGGGATCAGGCCGTCGGCGGGGAAGGGGCCCGAGCCCTCGGGGGAGTGCGATCCGCCCACGGCGAGCACCGTGCCGATCCCGAACGCCGCGAGGGCGCGCCAGTTCCACCCGTGCGCGTACCAGTACTCCGAGCCGCGCTCGTACAGCGCGGCCAGGTTCATCCTGGTGCGGCGCAGCAGCCAGTAGTCGGCGAGCAGGATGCCCGCCACAGTGCCGAGGACGCCGCCCACGGTGCCGAGCCAGGTGAAGATGTACACGTTCTCGTTCTCCAGCAGCCTCCACGGGAAGATGAGGACGCTGAGGAAGCACGTGATGACCGCTCCGGTGCGGAAGCTGATCAGCCTCGGCCTCAGGTTGGCCAGGTCGTAGGCGGGGCCGACCAGGTTCGCGGCGATGTTGGTGGACACCGTCGCGAGCAGCACGACGAAGACCGCGAAGAGCAGGCCGAGCCCGCTGCCCATCTGCGCGACGATGTCGATCGGGTTCCACAGCGGCTCGCCGTACACGGAGGCGGTGCCCGCCGTGACCATCACGGCCAGCAGGGAGAACAGCGTCATCGTGGTGGGCAGGCCGAGCGTCTGGCCCACGACCTGGGCCCGCTGCGACGCGGAGAACCGGGTGAAGTCGCTGATGTTCAGGGTCAGGGTCGCCCAGTAGCCGATGACGCCCATGAGGGACGGGAAGAACAGCGCCCAGAAGGACGGGCCCCAGTCCAGGGCCTCACCGGAGTCCAGGGAGAGCATCGGGGCGACGCCGCCCGCCTCGACGGCCATCCACGCCAGCAGGGCCAGGCCTCCGACGACCATCAGCGGCGCGGCCCACACCTGGACGCGGCGCACGCCCTCCATGCCCCACAGGATGATCGCGAGCTGGGCCGCCCAGAACAGGCCGAAGGACAGCCACAGGGTCCACGGGTTGCCGCCTACCTGAGCGGCGCCGGTCCACCCGTCGCCGAGCAGGCGACCGACGAGGACGTACACGCCCTGGCCGCCGACCCATGTCTGGATGCCGTACCAGCCGCACGCCACCGCGCCGCGCAGCAGCGCGGGCAGGTTGGCGCCGCGCAGGCCGAAGGAGGCGCGGGCGAACACCGGGAACGGGATGCCGTACTTGGCTCCGGCGTGGCCGGTCAGCACCATCGGCAGCAGCACGACGAGGTTGCCGAGGACGACGGCGAGCATCGCCTGCCGCCAGTCCATGCCGGCCGCGATCAGGCCGCTGGCCAGGGTCCACGCCGGGATGCTGACCGACATGCTCACCCACAGGGCGGTGAAGCTGCCGGTGCCCCAGTCGCGCCGGGAGATCGGGACCGGCTGGAGGTCGGCGTTGACGAAGGGGCTCTCGGGGAGGGCGGAGCCCTCCGCCAGGGACACGCGTCCGTCGGGATGGGTGACGACGGCGGATTCCGGGGACGGCGGGGCTTGGGTCACGGGACACCTGGTTTCGGTGGTGCTGGGTGGGGAGCGGGGTGGGGGAGCGGCGCCGGGTCCACGGGGGCGGAGCCCGGCAGTATGCACGGAAAGTCCGGATTGTGCATAGGCCACCGAATATCCTCGCACGTCACCCGGGGTGCGACGACGTCTCCCCGCGTGCCTCGGGAACCGGGCCCCGCAAGGCGCCGGAACGGCATGCGGGCGCCTGCGCGCGGCCCGGACGGGGTGGCCGGGCCGCGCCCCGGGGACGCCGTCCGCCTCCCCGCGGCCCGCCCGGCCAAGTGCTCCCGGGGCTCAGGAGAGGGCGGGGACCACGTCGCGGCCGTAGGCCTCGACGACCCCGTCCACGTCGTCGTGCATCGCGTAGACCGCGAACTGGTCCACACCGGCGCTCCGCAGCCGTTCGAGCTTGGCGACGTGCTCCTCGACCGGGCCCACCAGGCAGAACCGGTCCACGATCGCGTCCGGGACGAACCGGGTGTCGGGGTTGTCCACCCGGCCGTGGTGGCTGTAGTCGTACCCCTCGCGGGCCCGGATGTAGTCGGTCAGCTCCTGCGGTACGGCGCCGGACTCGCCGTACCGCGCGACCAGGTCGGCGACGTGGTTGCCGACCATCCCGCCGAACCACCGGCACTGCTCGCGCGCGTGCGCCAGCGCCTCCGGGGAGCCGTCGGTCACGTAGGCGGGGGCCGCCACGCACACCTTCACCGACGCGGGGTCGCGCCCGGCGCCGGCCGCGGCCGCCCGCACCGCCGCGACCATCCACTCGGTCAGGTACGGGTCGGCCAGCTGGAGGACGAACCCGTCGGCCCGGCGCCCCGCCAGGTCCAGCGCCTTGGGACCGTAGGCGCCCATCCACACGGGCAGGGAGCCGCCGCGGACCCACGGCAGGCGCATGGGCGTGCCGTCCACCTCCGCCTCCCGGCCCTCGGCCAGGTCCTTGATCGCCCCCATCGCGAGGGAGAGGCGGTCGAGCGTCGCGGGCCTGCGCCCCGCCACCCGCATCGCCGAGTCGCCCCGGCCGATCCCGCACACCGTCCGGTTCCCGAACATGTCGTTCAGGGTGGCGAACAGCGACGCGGTCACCTCCCACGCGCGTGTGCCCGGGTTGGTCACCATCGGTCCCACGACCAGGCGCTCGGTGCGCTCCAGGATGCGGCTGTAGATGACGAACGGCTCCTGCCAGAGCACGACCGAGTCGAAGGTCCACCCGTGGGTGAAGCCGTAGGCCTCGGCGCGCACCATCCGCTCGACCAGCAGGTCGGCGGGCGGGTCGGTCTGGAGGACGAGTCCGAAGTCCATGTCGTGTCCCCTCGGGCGGTCAGATCAGGTACTGGCAGGTGGAGCGGGGCACGTACCGGCCGTGGCCGGCCTCGCCCAGGTAGGCGCCGCCGTCCACGACGACGCGGCCGCGCGAGAGGACCGTGCGCGCCCTCCCGGTGACCCGTCTGCCCTCGTACGCCGAGTAGTCCACGTTCATGTGGTGGGTCGCGGCCGACAGAACATGCTCCGCGCTCGGGTCGTAGACGACGATGTCGGCGTCCGCGCCGGGCGAGATCGTGCCCTTGGACGGGTAGAGGCCGAACATGCGGGCCGGGGTGGCGCAGGCGATCTCGATCCACCTGCGCCGGTCGATGCGGCCCTCCACCACCGCCTGGTGCAGCAGGTCCATCCTGTGCTCCACCCCGGGCATGCCGTTGGGGATCTTGGAGAAGTCGCCGACGCCCAGGTCCTTCTGCCCGCTGAAACAGAACGGGCAGTGGTCGGTGGAGACGACGGACAGGTCGTTCGTGCGCAGGGCCCGCCACAGGTGCTCCTGGTGCTCCCGCGGGCGCAGCGGCGTGGAGCACACGTACTTGGCGCCCTCGAAGCCCGGCTCGGCCAGGTTGTCGGTGGACAGGAACAGGTACTGCGGGCAGGTCTCCCCGAACACGTTGAGGCCCATGTCGCGGGCCCGGACCAGTTCCTCCACGGCCTCCCGGGCGGACACGTGCACCACGTACAGGGGCGATCCGGCGACGCGGGCGAGCTGGACGGCGCGGTGGGTGGCCTCCGACTCCAGCAGGGCCTTGCGCACCTCCCCGTGGTGGCGGGGGTCGGTCCTGCCCTCGGCGAGGGCCTGCTCGACCAGCACGTCGATGGCGATGCCGTTCTCGGCGTGCACCATGGTCAGCGCGCCGTTGGACGCGCCGCGCTGCATGGCGCGGAGGATCTGGCCGTCGTCGCTGTAGAACACGCCGGGATAGGCCATGAACAGCTTGAACGAGGTCACGCCCTCGTCCACCAGGGCGTCCGTCTCCCTCAGGGAGGACTCGTCGACGTCGGACAGGATCGCGTGGAAGGCGTAGTCGATCGCACACCTCCCCTCGGCCTTGGCCATCCACTCGTCCACCCCGGCGCGTACGGACCGCCCCCGGCCCTGGACGGCGAAGTCGACGATGGTGGTGGTTCCGCCCCAGGCGGCGGCGCGGGTGCCCGTCTCGAAGGTGTCGGCCGAGTAGGTGCCGCCGAAGGGCATCTCCATGTGGGTGTGGCCGTCGACCCCGCCCGGGACCACGTAGTGGCCGGCGGCGTCGACGGTGCGGGCTCCGCTCTCGGCCCAGGAGCGTGCGGTTTCGCTGCCGCGCAGGGCGAGGGCGGCGATCCGCTCCCCCTCGACGAGGACGTCGGCCTCCACCTCCTCGGAGGCGGTGACGACCAGGCCGCCGCTGATGACGGTGCGTTCCACGGCTCTCCTCCCCCTCTCAGCCCTCGACCAGCGGACCGTAGGCGTCCGGGCGGCGGTCCCGGTAGAACGCCCACTGCTGCCGGACCCGGTCGACCAGGTCGAGGTCGAGGTCGCGGACGACCAGCTCCGGCGAGGTGTCCGAGGCGACATCGCCGACGAACTGCCCGCGCGGGTCGACGAAGTAGCTGGTTCCGTAGAAGTCGTTGTCGCCGTACTCCTCCACGCCCACGCGGTTGATGGCGGCGACGAAGTACGCGTTGGCCACCGCGGCGGCCGGCTGTTCGAGCTTCCACAGGTGGCCGGAGAGGCCGCGGCTGGTCGCGGACGGGTTGTACACCAGCTGCGCCCCGGCCAGGCCGAGCGCCCGCCATCCCTCCGGGAAGTGGCGGTCGTAGCAGATGTAGACCCCGACGCGGCCGACGGCGGTGTCGAACACGGGCCAGCCGAGGTTGCCGGGGCGGAAGTAGTACTTCTCCCAGAAGCCCTCGACCTGCGGGATGTGGTGCTTGCGGTACTTGCCGAGGTAGGAGCCGTCCGCGTCGACGACGGCGGCGGTGTTGTAGTAGAAGCCGGGCTTCTCGACCTCGAAGACCGGCAGGACCATCACGGTGCCCAGCTCCCGGGCCAGGGCCGCGAACCGGGTGACGGTGGGGCCGTCGGGGACGGGCTCCGCCCAGCGGTGGTGCTCCGCCTCCTGCACCTGGCAGAAGTAGGGCGCGTTGAACACCTCCTGGAAACCGATGATCCGGGCGCCCTGCGCCGCCGCGTCGCGCGCGTACTCCTCGTGGGCCGCGAGCACGGACTCGGTGTCGCCCGTCCATTCCGTCTGGACGAGCGCGGCGCGGACGTTGTGCGGCATGGTTCCCTCGCTCCTCGGCTGGTGGGCCCGCGTACTCCCTGCTCGCGCCGGTGGTCGTGCGGTGGGCGCGGCGGGCGGTGCGCGTGAGAGTCGCACCTTAGAGAAGAGGGGAACGGGGGGTCAACGTTCGACATCCCCGTTCATGTGATAAGTCGGTGTTTCCGTTTTTCTCATCGTGCACAACAGGGGCGTAATGGCATTTCCGGGTGAAAACAATTCGGAGGAAAACACAGGTTTCGCGCCGTTTTCCCGAGAAATTTCAGGGAACCGCACATGTCCCCGGCGGACACGGCGAGGGGCCGCCGGAAGGGATTCCGACGGCCCCGTTCACGCTCGGCCCCGTGTCCGGGGGGAGGGTGCGGGTCAGGGACTGAGCTCGACCTCGATCTCGTCCCCGCCGTACGTCTCCGAGCTCAGCCCGATGTGGGTGATGTCGGCGGCCGCGGGCACGTCGAAGACGATGCTCAGGCTCACCGGGGTGCCGTCGCTGGGCAGGTCGCTCCACATGGAGTCGCCGAGCGTGCCGGTGGCGTCGTAGTCCTCCTCGAACTGCTCGCCGGAGGACGTGTACAGGTGCTGCTCGTCGCGCCAGAACGTGTCGGTGCCGGCGTAGGCCACGTCGAGGTGCACGATGACGTACTCGCCGTCGGCGGTGTAACCGCCGACCTCGTCGGTGACCTCGGTGCCGGTGATCGTGTAGAGGATGCCGTTGTGCTCGACGGTCTCGCCGGTACCGCCGCCGGACTCGCCACCGCCGCCGGACTCGCCCGAGCCCTCGCTGGGGCTCTCGGTCGTGACCGTCGTGGAGGTGCCGCCCGACTCGTCCCTGTCGTTGAAGACGAAGGCGATGAGCACCACGAGGATGACGCCGATGACGAACAGGCCGCCGCAGCCCAGGCCGACCCACAGCCACGGGGAGCTCTTCTTCGGCCCCTGCGGGCCGGGGCCGTAGGGGGGCTGGGGGCCGCCGGGGCCGTAGGGCCCGCCCGGTCCGCCGGGGTGGCCGTACGGGCCTCCGCCGGGAGGGCCGTAGGGGTCGCCGCCGGGGGGACCGTACGGGTCGCCGCCGGGAGGGCCGTAGGGTCCGGACGGGTCACCGCCGGGGGGACCGTAGGGGTCACCCCCGGGAGGGCCGTAGGGCCCGGAGGGGTAGCCGTCGGACGGGCCGCCGGGGCCGTAGGGCCCACCCGGCGGGGGAGGGCCCATGGGCGGCTGGCCACCGGTCGGAGGTCCCTGGTACGGGCCGTTCGGGGGAGGAGGCTGACTCATGGAGGTCCTGGCTTTCTGCTGCGGGCGGGTCGGGAGGCGGCCGGGCCGTCTTGCCCGTGCTGAGTGTGACGCCGGCCGGAGGCCGACAGTTCCAGACGCGTTCGACTGCCTACTGTGGGGGCATGGCACGACTTCTCATCGTTCACCACACGGTCTCACCCGCCACCCGGGAGATGTTGGGGGCCGTGCTCGACGGTGCCCGCGACGACGATATCGAAGGGGTGGAGGTGCGGTCGAAGGCGGCACTGTCCGCGACCGTCAGCGACCTGCTCGGGGCCGACGCGCTGGTCCTGGGGACCCCGGCCAACATCGGCTACATGTCCGGCGCGCTCAAGCACTTCTTCGACACGGTGTTCTACCCGGCCCAGGGGGAGACCGAGGGGCTGCCCTACTCCCTCTACGTGCACGGGGACAACGACACCGCCGGAGCCGTCCGCGCGGTGGAGTCCATCGCGAAGGGCATCGGATGGGAGCGCCACCGGCCCCCGGTCACCGTCCACGGCAGCCCCGACGCCGCCGCCCGCGAGGCATGCTGGGAGCTGGGCGCCGTCACCGCCCTCGCCGCCCAGGAGAGGGGCTGACCCGGGGACCGGCCGCGTCCTTCCGCACGCGGGGCCGGGCCGTCCCACGCCCGGACCGGACATGCGACGGCCGGCGGCCCGACCGGAACGCCGGACGCCCGTCCCGGCTCCTGTCGGAAAAGGGGCGGTAAGTCTGGGTAAGGGGTTGGCCTGCGCGGGGACCGGGGCGGCGTGGCGACCCCGTGGAAGCCCGCCCCCCGGGACAGGATGGACCCGGTCGCGGGCCGACGTGCGAACGTCCGGTTCGGCGTCCGCCCCCGCACAGACCCACCGCGTGGCCGCCCACTGGCCCACAGTTCCAGGCCGCGCGGTGTCCACTCCACGGGAGGGCGCGCCGGGGCCGCCCCGGCCCCGCGCCCCCCCCGGGGGGCGTCAGTAACCGCGCCAGGCGCCCTGGTGGTAGGCCATCACCCGGGGGTGCATCAGGGTCGACTCCTCGGCGTCGCTCCCGCGCCGGTCCCTCGGGAAGACCTGCGCCGCGTCCAGCAGCGGCTCGTCCAGGAACCGCAGCGGGGGCGCGTCGTCCGGCACGTCCAGCTCGGGCGCCGGCCCCACGGCCGCCAGGTAGAACCCCCAGTTCCCGAAACTCGGCACGTCCACGTTGTACGGGGTGGTCGAGAACCCCGCCGCCTCCAGCGAGCGGTCCACGCTCCAGAAGGCGTCGGGCGCGAAGAACGGCGAACCCGCCTGCACCACCAGGCGGCCGTCGTCGGCGAGGGCGTGCCGCAGGAGCGAGTAGAACTCCACCGAGTACAGCTTCGACGTGGAGGTGTCGTCGCCGTCCGGCAGGTCGGCGACGACCACGTCGAAGCCCTCCCCGTTCTCCCGCAGCCACTGGAAGGCGTCGGTGTTGACCACCTCCACCCTCGGGTCCTCGAACGAGTCCCCGTTCAGCTCCGTGATCACCGGGTCCGTGGACGCCAGCTCGATCACCGCCGGGTCCAGGTCCACCAGCGTCACCGAGGACACGTCGTCGTAGGCCAGGACCTCCCGCAGGGCGAGGCCGTCCCCGCCCCCCAGGACCAGCACGTTCCCGTGCGGGCCGTCCATCGCGGGGTGGATCAGCGACTCGTGGTAGCGGTACTCGTCCAGGGTCGAGAACTGGAGGCTCCCGTTGAGGAACATGCGCACGTCCTCGCCGTCCAGGGAGCGCGTGAGCACGATCTCCTGGTACTCGGAGCGCTCCGCGTGCACGATCGGGTCCCGGTACAGCGCCTGGCGGGCGTCCACCTCGAACCGGTCGGCGTACACGTAGGCCAGGCCGAGCACCGCGATGATGGCGGCCAGGCCCAGGCCCAGCCCCGCGTAGGCGCGCCGGGTCAGCTCCGAGCGGAACAGCCAGAGCACCACCGCGACGCCCACCACCGCGTTCAGCGCCCCCACCACCAGCGCGCCCCGGGGCAGGCCCAGCAGGGGCAGCAGCAGGAACGGGAAGGCCAGCCCGCCGATCAGCCCGCCCACGTAGTCGGCCGCGAACAGGTCCGCGACCGCCTCCGAGGCCTCCTGCCTGCGGATCCTCTGGATCAGCGTCATCAGCAGGGGGATCTCCATGCCGATGAGCAGGCCGATGACGAACGACAGCACCACCAGGGCGGGCTGGTAGGCGGAGAACCAGGCGAAGGCCCCGTACAGCAGGAGCACCGACAGGCCGCCGACCAGGGAGAGCAGGCCCTCGATCACCGCGAACGACACCGCGGGACTGGCCTGGAAGCGCTTGGACAGCAGCGACCCCACGCCCATGGCGAACACCATCACGGACAGCACCACGGAGGCCTGGGTGATGGTGTTTCCCAGCAGGTAGCTGCCGATGGCGACGAGCGCCAGCTCGTACACCAGGCCGCAGGCCGCGCAGATGAACACCGCCAGCAGTACCAGGAACCTGGCGGCCCTGGCGGGGACCGGGAGTCCTGGCCGGGCGCGGGTCGTGTTCTCAGTCAACGCGGATGCCTTCGTGTGGTGGTGCGGGCGGGGCGGTGGCCGGGGTCAGGGGCCCTGCGCTCCCGGGGGCGTCAGGTGAGGGCGGCGGCCACGACGAGCGCGATCGACACGTGCGCGGTGGCGCTCACCCAGGTGGCCGGGTGCGGCTCGTCGTTGCTGATGATCTGGGCGATCTTGGCCGGGATGATGAGGTCGATCAGCAGGAACGACAGGGCCATGACGCCCAGGCCGATCACACCGTAGACCGCGGCCGAGAGCAGGCCGGCGCCCAGGCCCATCTCCGAGTCGCTGGACAGGATCGCCGACGTGACGATGATGGCCGAGCCCAGCGTGTTCGCGGACACGAGCAGCACGGCGTTGCGGTTGCGGTTCTCCCAGATCAGCTGGTGCAGCTTGCCGGGGGTGAGCAGGTCGGTGATCAGGTAGCCCGCCACGAGGATGGCGATGCCCACACCGCCGTAGGCGAGGGCTGCGAGGGAGTTGAAGAGGATCTCGTTCATGGTCCTGTCCGTGTAGGGGGTGACGTCGTCGGGTTGTCGGTCGCGGGGCTCCCGGGGGCGCGGGGACTACTTGCCGAAGCTGCTGCCGCCGCCGCGGTAGCTGCTGCCGCTGCCGTTGTCGTTCCGGTAGTTGTTGCTGCCGCTGTTGTAGCTGCTGCTGTTGTCGTTCCGGTAGCCGCCGCCGGTTCCGCCGAAGAAGAAGAAACCGCCGCCACCGCCGGAGCCCGACGAGGACCCCTCGCAGTCGTCGTCGTCATAGCCCTCCACGGCGACGACGTCGTCGTCGGGGCAGTAGTTGTTGCTGTTGTTGTTGCAGGCGCTCAGCAGGATGAGGATCAGGAGGATGACGCCGACGACGACGACCACCGTGATGATCTTGTTCCTGTTCTCGTGGGTTTCCTCGTGTGCGTTCATGGTGCGGATCTCTCCGGACTGGGGGGAGTGGTCATCGTCGAGGTGGTCGTCACCAGTTCGCCTGTCTGCGGATAGGCGTGCCAGGTGCGCCAGCCGAGGGGAGAACCGCCGAGAGGGGTCAGGTGCAGGGCGGTGATCGCCAGGGGGTCGCCGGGAAAGGCGACGAGGAGTCCGCCGGGGGAATCGGCCACCTCGCGGTGGAGCCGTTCCACGCGGTCGGCCAGTTCGTCGCGCGCGAGGGACTCCACGAGGGAGTCGAAACGGTAGCCGCCCCGGTCCGGGCGTTCCGCGCGTCCGGGGAGCCCGCCCGGCAGGCCGGGCAGGCAGGCGACCGTCTCCACCAGGGCTCCTCCGCCGGAATCCGGCGCGACGACGACCTGGTGCGAGGCCCCCAGCACGCGCAGTTCGACCCGGGCGCCCGCCACCCGGAGGGAGCGGGAGGCCAGCGGCTCGGTCGGCGGATGCCCCAGGGTCCAGACCAGGTCGTCCGCGCCGGTGTCGACGAAGGGGGCGCTGATGCTCGCGCGCACGTGCGGATCAGCTCCCGGGGTAGATGGTGAACGTGCCGGGGGCGACCTTGGTGCCGGTGCTGGCCTCCCAGCCGCCGTGGTCGAACCGCTCGAACGACAGGAGCCTGCCGTCCGAGGACTCGTAGTCGGCGTAGTCGAGGCCGCCCTGCGCCTTGAGGCCTGTGGTGCCCTCGGAGCGGTAGGAGCCGCTGCCCTTCTCCTGGAGGCGGTAGGTGACGCCCTCCAGTTCGATGGTCTTGCTGTGCGGGGTCAGATCCAGGTCCGGGCGTCCGGACCACAGGGCGAGCTCCACGTCCGGATCCTCCTCGACCGAGAGCCAGCGCTTGCCGCCCTCGACCTCCAGGAAGTGCTCGGACCAGACGTAGCCGCCCTCGGACAGGCGCAGGGTGCCGCGGATCCACGTCCGCTCGGCGCCCCAGTCGATCATGTCGCCGGCCTTGATGGAGCGGGGGTCCCCGGCGGCGCTGTCGCCCTGGTCGGCGAAGGGGTCCCGGGGCGCCGCGGGCGGCGGGGGCGCCGCCTGCCGCTGTTTGGAGCGCTGGAGGTAGATCAGGACGCCGGCCACGGCGGCGACGATGAGGAGGATGAACAGCAGAACGAGTTCGACGGACAAGGTTCCTCGTTTCGCGGTGGAGCGGGGTGCGGGGGCGGGTTGTCGGTTGTGCCCCGGCCGCGTCGTTCCCCGGGCGGGGCAATCCTACTGACGGGTCGGACGCCGCACAGGGGGCGCCGGTTCCTTCCGAGACCGGATCGCGACAGGTCACGACGGTGCGTGGTCGGTCCGGGACGGCGCCGGCCGCCCGCGGGGCGGGCCGCCGGGACCGGACGGCCCGTCAGGCGCGGGGGTCGCCGGTCTCCGCGGGGAGCGAGTCGTCCCCGCCCCACCGGCTCCAGGATCCCGGGTACAGGCGGGCGCCGGCGTACCCCGCGTGTTCGAGGGCCAGCAGGTCGTGGCATGCGGTGACCCCCGAACCGCAGTACGCGGTGATGGTCCTGGCGGAGTCGGCGCCCAGGGAGGCGAAGCGCTCGCGCAGGACCTCCGGTGCGGCGAGGAGGCCGTCGCCGTCCAGGTTCGCCGTCCACTCGGCGCTGCGGGCGCCCGGTACGTGCCCGGGGCGGGCGTCCACCGGCGCGGGCCGCTCGCCGGTGAAGCGGGCGTAGGCGCGGGCGTCGACGAGCAGGTCGCCGGGTTCACCGGTCTCCGCCAGGACGGTGTCGGTGTCCACCACCAGTTCGGAGGGCCAGGGCCGCGCCGTCCGGTGCACGGGCAAAGATACGGTCTCCCCCTCCTCCAGGCCGCCGGTCCACGTCCGCATGCCTCCGTCGAGGAACGCGGCAGGGGTTCCCAGGGCGCGGAGCATCCACACCAGGCGGGCGGCCACGGAGCCCCCGGCGTCGTCGTAGGCGACCACCCGGGCGGAGTCCCCGACGCCGAGGCGGCCCAGCGCCTCGGCGAAGTCCTCGGGCGAGGGCAGCGGGTGGCGGCCGACCCCGGGGCCCGCCGGGGCGGCGAGGTCGGTGTCCACGTCGGCGAAGACGGCGCCGGGCAGGTGCCCGGCGCGGTAGGCGTCACGGCCGGAACGGCCGTCGAGGTACCAGCGGGAGTCGACGAGGACCACCTGGTCGCGGTGCTCGCGGAGCCAGTCGGCCGACACGGCCACCGGGAGGGACGAGGGTTCTGACATGGGCGACAGCCTAACCGGCCACCGCCCGCCGCACACGGAACCGGGTCCCCGTCCCGGGGGCGGGACCGGCCTGGTCAGTCCCGGTCCATGCGGTGCACCCGCAGGACCCACCACAGCCCCAGGGCCGGCAGCACGAGCGGGATGAACAGGTAGCCGCTGCCGAAGCCGGACCACACGGTGTCCTCGGGGAAGACGGACGGCCAGAACACGCTCGCCGTCCCCACCACGAGGACGCCCGCCATCTCGACGGCGCACGAGACCAGGGCGACCCGGCGCGAGGTCCGCCCCGCACGGGCCAGGCCCACCGCCGCCACCAGGTAGACGGTCCCGGCGAACAGCGACAGCGCGTAGGCAGCCGGCGCCTCGTCGAACCGCGTGGCCAGCTGGTAGCTCCCGCGGGCGGTCGCGGCCAGCGCGAACACCCCGTACACGGCGACGAGGAGCCGGCCGGGGCCGGTGCGCAGGGTCTTGGCCGCGGTGGGCGCGGACGTCTCAGGCAACGGGGCTCCAGAGCTGTTCCAGGCGGACGAACAGGACGGGCAGGATCAGGCACGCGAAGGCGATCACCGCGGGGCCCCACTTGCTCCGCTCCATGAAGCCCCACACGGCGCACGCGGGCGGCAGCAGCGCCACCGTCGCCAGGTAGGACACGTACATCGCCGTCTCGGCGGGGCGGTCGCCGCCGACCATGGCGGCCACGGAGGCGCCCACCTGTCCGAGCACGAGCAGCCACAGGACGCCCATGCCGACCAGGTGGGGGACCACCATCGGCCGGTCGCGGAAGGTCGAGACGAGGCACCAGCCGGCCATCGCCAGCGACACCATCTGAATCGTCATGGTCAGCCAGTCGACCACGCCGCCTCCGCTCGCACTCCGCCGCGTCCGCCCATGTCAGCGGTCCGCACACCACACCTGTCTACGACACAGCGTAGTACAGCGCAACCCCCGGCTTAACCCAGGGCCGATTATGCGCCTGACCTGCGAAGACTCTTCGGCGAGGCAAACTCGTCCATGAGCACGACGGTCGTCGGCAGCACTATTGCCGCACGACGCCCGTCCTTCACCGCAGGAGTAGTACGTGCCAGAAAAGACACCGGCGAGCCCGCTCCTGACCCTCGGAAAGTCGTGGGAGCGGGCCCTACGGTCCGGGACCGCCACGAAGAAGCAGCGGAAGTCCGCGTCGCCGTACACGATTCGTAACTACCTCAAGACCCTGCGCCTGCTCGACACCCATCTCGAAGGGGTCGGCCGCCCCCGGACGCTGAAGAAGATCACCGCCGAGGACATCACCGGCTGGCTCGACGCCCCCGCCCCGGGTGCCGATCGCTGACCACATCCGGCCGTCTCCCGCGCAACAGGCGCCCCGTGGTCGGTCCGGGGGCTACGGTTCTCCCAACAGCCGCGCACTCCCGCTCAGGGCTCGGTACCCCCGCGGCCCCCGCTCGCCGCTCTGCCCCCACAGACTCGGAGCTCCCCCATGTCCTACGGACCCTATGGACAGTCCGTTCCCCCGCCCCAGCCCCCGAAGCAGGGGATGTCCACCGGAGCGAAGATCGGCCTCGGCTGCGGCGGCTGCGCCGGCGTCCTGCTGATCCTCCTCCTCATGGCCGGCTGCGTCGCCGCCGTCACCTCGGACACCGAGGCAGACGCCCCGCCGCCCGCCGTGAGCGCCACCACCGAGGAGGCCGACGAGGCCTCGGAGGCGGAACCCGCCGAGGAGGAGCCCGCCGAGGAGACCGGCGTGACGATGACGGCCACCCACGCCGGCACCGTCGGCGACACCATCGACAGCACGACCTACACCGCGATCGACGTCGAGGTCGTCAACGACTCGGACGAGCCCGTCGACGTGAACCCGATCAACTTCACGGCCGTCCTCTCCGACGGCACCGTCGTGAGCGACTGGGCCGACACGATCTTCGCCGACATCGACCCCATCGACGCCGTCACCCTCCAGCCCGGCCAGCGGGCCTCCGGGCAGATCGCCCTCGTCGGCGAGGTCGACGTGGCCACCGTCGAGATGGGGGACATCCTCGGCCTGGGCGACCCGGTCGTCGCCGAGGTCGGGTAGGACCCGTACGGGCCCCTGTCGCGCACGCGACCGGGGCCCGTACGCCTCCGACCGGGGCGACCGCCCCCGCCCGGACGGGCGGGGACGCCAGGTCCGCAGCCCGGGCGCTCCCGCGCCGGCACGGTCAGGCCCGGGCCCCCGGCACGAAGCGCGCCCTGACGGAGCGGACCCCGACGCCCACGTACCCGCCCCGGAACCGGGGGTCGGCGGCCGCGGCCACGACCCCGGAGGCGTCCAGGCGGCTGACGCCCACGTGCGTGGGGGAGACCTCGATGCGCAGAGGCACGTACGCCGGGTCCGTCGCGGACACGGGCACGGCCGGACCCGTCGCTGTCGCGATGCGGACCCCGGCGCCGTCGGCCGCCGCGTAGAGGTCGAGCGTCCCGTTCGGCCGCAGCAGGACGTTGTAGCAGTCGACGCGGCCGTGGTCGTCGTCGTGGTAGCCCACGTCCGACCCCATGCAGAACTGGACCTGCGCGGACCGGGTGGCGCTCGTCGCCTCCAGGAGGGCGACCCGCACGTCCCACGTCCACGACTCCGGCGGCGCCTCGTGGCTGAGCGAGCCGAGCACGGCAGCGGTGTAGTTCCCCGGCACCCCCGCCTCCATCCGCGCGGGCGCCAGCTCCAGGGCCGAGCCGGTGAGCACGCCCGTGACCGGGTTCACCGGTGAGGGCAGGTGGCCGTGCGGCCAGGTGCCCAGGGCGTACAGGTCCGGGCCCGGCGCGCGTCCGGCCAGGTAGAGGGGGTCGTCGGTGACGATCCCGGCCGCACCGGCCGCGAGCGCGGCGTCCCGCTCGCTGCGCCGGTTGATCGTGTAGACGAGGGGGCGCAGCCCGGCGTCGGCCGCTGCCGCGATGCGTTCGGGCGGGGCGTCCTTGCGCATCCCGTAGTAGTCGAAGCCCTGGTCGGCGAGCTCGCGGGGGTCGCTGCCGCCGGCGGTCTCGATGTACCCGGCCGGGAGCCCGGCGGCGACGGCGCGCAGCCCGGGACGCCGCTGGAACGACTGGACGATCACCGAGCCGGCCAGGTCCCAGCGGAACACGTGGTCCACGACGGCGTCGCCGACGGCGTCGAGCCGGGCCCCGGCCGGGGCGGGCGGGTACTTGGCCTCGATCAGCCAGGCGACCGGGGCACGGGCGAAGCGGGCGAACACCTCGTTGAGGGTGACGGTGGGCACGTCCGGCCACCCGGTCAGCCCGAGCCGGGACGCCGACCGGACGGGCCACCTCTTCACCGCCGTGGCGGTCAGCCCGGCCACGGGCAGGGCGACGCCGTGCGTCCGGCGCAGGGTCGTGTCGTGGCACAGGACCAGCGACCCGTCGGCGGCGAGGTGGACGTCGACCTCGATCAGGTCCGACCCGGCGTCGATCGCCGCCGCCACGGCCTCCAGGGTGTTCTCGGGGGCGGTCGACCGGGCGCCGCGGTGGGCGACGGCCAGCGGCCAGGACAGGTGGTCGATCAGCACGGGCGTCTCCTCAGGGGGTGGGGACCGCGAACAACCTACGACGCGCGCCCCCGCGGCGGGGCGCACGGGCGGAGGGCGGGGCGCCTTCCCCGCAGCCCACGACGCCCGCGGCGCGACCGGCCGCCGGGCACGGCGGACCGCGGAGCGGACCCGGGGCCGGACCGGCGGGCCCCAGGAGCGGGGCGCGGCAGTGGAGAACCTCACAGGGGCGGGCGGCATCGAACACCGTGCCGCACCGTGTCCGCCACCGGGGTCCGGCCGGATACGTCCGGGGCGCCGGGGCTCCCGCCCGCGTCCGTGTCCGGAACCGGACGGGCCGGGCAGGGGAGCAGCGCGAACGCGATGCGGTCATGTCGGATATTGTCCTCGCAGCCGCACGTGTTCACCCGACGGTGCACGGTGTAGGCGGCGCTTCCCCTTCCACCGCATCGTGCACGAGAGCCGGAGTACCCCCGTGTCCTATCCCCAGTACCCCTCGGGCCCTCAGCAGCCGCCCTACGGCGGCCAGCCTCCCTACGGAGGCCCCACCGGCGGCCAACCTCCCTACGGAGACCCCTCCGGGGGTCAGCCCCCCTACGGAGGCCCCACCGGGGGTCAGCCCCCCTACGGCGGGCCCCCCGGCGGTCAGCCGCCCTACGGTGGCCAGCCGCCCTACGACATGCCCCCCGGCGGCCAGCCCCCCTACGGCGAGCCGCCCAAGAAGGGCATGTCCACCGGCGCCAAGGTCGGCATCGGGGTCGGCGGCTGCCTCGGCGTGGTGATCATCGCCATCGTGCTCATCGTCATCGTCGCCTCCCTGTCGGGGGGTGACGAACCGGTCACGCAGCCCACCACGTCCTCCTCCCCGGAGGAGTCGACGGGCGAGACCGAGTCCCAGCCGACCGAGGAGGAGGCTCCCGTCGAGCAGGGCGGCATCACCGCCAGCGCCACGCAGAGCGGCACCGCCGGCGACGTCATCGACGACACCACCTACACCGTGGTGGACGTCGAGATCACCAACGACTCGTCCGAGGCCCTGGACGTCAACCCGATCTACTTCACCTTCGTGCTGGACGACGGCACGGAGCGCTCCGACTGGGCCGAGACGATCTTCGCCGACATCACCCAGATGGAAGCCGTGTCCGTCGCTCCCGGGGACAGCATCTCCGGGCAGCTCGCCACGGTGGGCGAGGTGACCGTCACCGAGCTCCGGTTCGACCCGAGCTTCGGGATGGAGGAGCCGATCGTCATCCCGGTCGGCTGACCCGACCGGACGAACGGCGGAACGCCCCGGACGCGCCCGAGCGCGGCCGGGGCGTTCCCGTGTCCCGGTGCTCCGGGACGGGCGCCGAGGGGGCGTCGGGGACGGTCCCTCGCCCGCCGGGAACCGTACGGGACCGGAAAGACCGGGCCGGGGCCGATCCGGCGCCGGCGGCGGTCACGGACGCCTCTCCCCACGGACCGGCGCGGCCCGGAGCCGCAGGCCTCCGGGCCGCGCCCGGCCCCGGGGGAGTCCACGGGCTACTTGGGCCAGTAGAAGACCTCGGCGGTGGCCGACGTGACCTGCGCGCTCGCGTCCCCGAACTGCGCGACCCGCACCCGCACACGCCTGCCCTTGGCGAGATTGCCCTTCCAGGCGTAGGTGAAGTGCCCGTTCCCCGCAGCCTGCACCGGACTCTCGATGGGACGGTTGCGGGCCACCTTCCAGCCGCCGCTGCCGTCGGACTCGTACTCCGTGGCACGCAGCTGCACCTCGGTCCCCGAGGCCAGCCCCTGGAGGGTGACGCCCACGGAGAGGTCGTAGAGCGCCCCGTCCGGCTCGTCCGGTCCCACGAGGGCGTACAGGTCGCCCCGGTGGCCGTCGTGTCGGCGGTCGAACTTGAGGCTGGCCCACGTGCCGGGTGTCAGCTCCTGTGCGTCGTCCTTCTCGAACCTGCGATGTCTGGGCACGTCATCTCCCTCGGTTTCGTCGGGCTTCTTGGCGAAGGTTCCGTCCTTGACGAGCTTGTAGGCCCTGTCCCCGGGACACGAGGTGGAGATGAAGTCGCGGTGGCCGAGCACCTTGCCGGAGATGGAGGTGTCCGGTTCCATCAGCCACTGGCGCAGCTGGCGGACGGCGTTGATCTGCTCGGGTGTGATGGCGTCCTTCGGGCCCGTGGCCAGGGTCACCGAGTAGTGGGAGGTGTTGCCCCCGGGCTGCGCGGCCTGGGCACGGTACAGACCGCGGCCTTCCAGGACATATCCGTGCGCACACGCCATGAACGAGTTCCCGGTGAAGTACACCGTGCCCGCCCGTCGGGCGAGCCAGGTACCGTTCGGCGTGGTCGGGCACCAGATGCGACCGTCGTAGGGTTCCTTCGTGATGGAGAAGGCCGACTTCCGTGTTTGCGCGGCCTTGGGCGCGAAGTGGGTCTTGCGCCTCAGTTCGACCTTCCACATGTCGTACTTCGTCGACGGCGTCGGCGGGCGCCTTCGCAACGACGTCGCATATCCCGCCAGGATCACGGCGAACTGGAAGGCCTCCGCCGCCTCCCGGCTCTTCTGGCTGAGGGCCTGTACGTCGACGGTTCGGCTGTTGTGTCCGTCGGCCAGCAGGGAGGCCTCGATGAACAGGCCGAGCTGAGCCCGTGTGAGGGACCGGAGAAATCCGTATCCGGGAACACGTCCGGGCGCGTGGTCGAGAAGCACCCGACCCGCGTCCACCGAGAGATGGAACTCCACGAGGTGCCGGTTGACTGCTTCCCGCCACCGGGGGACCCCGTCCGCAGCAGTCCCGGAGCGGGGGAAGCCGTCACACGCGGGGCCGAAGAGGGCATGCAGCGCTCCCCTGATCCTGGCCACGTTCTCCGGGTTCTTCTGCTCGGACTGGTAGATGACCACGCCCGTGCTGGGAACGCGGCTCCGGCTCTGCGGCGTGATGTGCCCTTCGGTCCAGAACCACGCCACCAGTTCCACCAGGGCGTCCGACCACTTGGGCTCGGTCGGGAGAGTGACGCACGGAGCGGACAGGGGGATGCGGTCCGCGTACTTCAGGGTCCCGGTGGTCGCCCAGACGCGTTCGCGTCCCTGCTGCGTGCGCTCCGCACGCCCTGTCGCCGCCCATCGACCACCGGCCGACTTCTGGCGTTGCGTCCCTGTGCGGCGATAGAACCGCTCAACAGGCCACCGGTGCTGGGCTGTGGTCAGGGAGGAGTGGCTGTGCCCCTCCATCCTGATCAGCTCGCGCGGTACCGCGGGGAAGACGTTCAGCGCCAGCAGCGGCTGCCACTGGGACATGCCCGTCTCATGGTCGAGGGTGAGGACCACATCGCCTTCGGCGATCTCGTGGAATGTCTTCCAGCCCTCTTCTGTGAAGATCTCCGTCTTTTCGTCGACGCAGTATCCGATGTCGGCCCACCCGCGTGAGGGGCCGGTGTGGAACTTGCGGGTGTTGCGCCAGTAGGTGACACACGCCTCGTGCTTCTTGTCGGCGAGGCCCTGGTCGGCGCTGTCGTAGTGGATGACCAGTCCGGATCGGGGGTTGGCCCTCTCGGCGGGGGAGGATCCCCAGCCGAGGTCGGACCGGGACACGTACTTGCTCGGTCGAGGCATACACCCCATTGTTGCAAGCCGACACTCCGAAGGGTAGTGAAACGATGACATCGGGTTGAAATCGGCCTACCTGGAACGCCAGGTGTGGCGCTGTCCGCCCCACGGGCCCCACCTGCGACACGATGGTGGCCGATCGACCCCTCTGGAGGTAGCCGGTGCACTCAGCACACACCGTCAGCGTCGTCCGCGAAGCCGAGCGCGCGCTCATGGCGCGCGTTCCCGAGGGGGCCCTGATGCGCCGGGCCGCGGCCGGGCTCGCGGCCGAGTGCGCCGGGCTCCTGCCCCGGGTCTACGGGGCGGGGGTGGTGCTCCTGGTCGGCGGCGGCGACAACGGGGGCGACGCCCTGTACGCGGGCGCGCTCCTCGCCTCGCGGGGCGCGTCGGTGCGCGCGCTGGCGGCCGGGCGGACCGTCCACGAGGGCGGCGCCGACGCCCTGCGCGCCGCGGGCGGGCGGATCCTGCCGTTCGCGGGCGGCGCGGCCGAGGAGGCCGCCCTGTTCGACGCCGACCTGGTCGTCGACGGGCTCGTCGGCATCGGCGGGCGCGGCGGACTGCGCGAGCCGCACGCCGCCCTGGCGGTGCTCGCCTCGAACGCCCCCGCCCGGGTGGTCGCCGTCGACGTGCCCAGCGGGGTGGACGCGGACACGGGGGAGGTGGCCGGGCCCGCGGTCCGGGCGGACACCACCGTCACGTTCGGCACCCACAAGCCGGGCCTGTTCGTCGACCCCGGGGCGGAGCGGGCGGGCCGCGTCCGGCTGGTGGACATCGGGCTGGGGCCGGAGCTGCCCGGCCCCGCGCTGGTCCGTCCACAGGCTGTGGACATCGCCGCGCTCCTCCCGGCCCCCGGCGCGGAGCAGGACAAGTACCGGCGGGGCGTCCTCGGCGTCCGCGCCGGCTCCGACCCCTACCGGGGCGCGGCGGTCCTGTGCGTGGGCGGCGCGCTGCGCACCGGCGTCGGGATGGTCCGCTTCGGCGGGGGGAGGGGCGTGGCCGACCAGGTGATCGGCCGCTGGCCGGAGGCCGTCGCCGACCTCCGCGACCCGCAGAGCAGCACCGACCTGTCCCCGGGCCGGGTGGCCGCCGTGGTCATCGGCCCCGGGCGCGGCACCCACCCGGCCAACGCCGACGAGCTCAGGGCGGTCCTGGACAGCGAGGTCCCGGTGCTGGTCGACGCGGACGGGCTGACCCTGCTCACCGGGGGCGGGGGCGGTCCGCTCTCCGCGCTGCTCCGCGAACGGGCGCCGCAGACGCTCCTGACCCCGCACGCGGGCGAGCTCTCACGGCTGCTCGACGTGGACCGGGCCGACGTGGAGGCCCGCCGCCTGGAGCACGCGGCGCGCGCCGCCGACCGGTTCGGTTGCACGGTCCTTCTCAAGGGCTCCACCACCGTGATCGCGCACCCGGGCGCCCCCGCGGTCGCCAACCCGACGGGGACGCCGCTGCTGGCCACCGCGGGGACCGGTGACGTGCTGTCGGGGGCGGTCGGCGCGCTCATGGCGTCCGGACTGCCCGCGCGCGAGGCCGCGACGTGCGGCGCCTACCTGCACGGACGCGCCGCCTCGCTGGCCCGCGGCGGTGCGCCGATCAGCGCGTCCGACCTGCTGGACGCGCTGCCGCTCGCGGTGGCCGAGGTCACCCGGGGCCGCGCCGTGTGACGGGGCCCGCCGGGGCGGCCGGGTCGGCCCGGCCGCCCCGGCTGGTCAGCCGTCCGCCGAGCGGGCGGCGTCGAGGCCGCGCTGCACGATGTCGGTGATGAAGTAGTCGCCGGGGTCGCGTTCGTCGCGCAGCCGGTGCACGAGGGAGTCGTCCACCCACAGGTGCTCGGTGTGCTTGTCGGGCTCCAGCCGCGGCGCCGACAGGTCGCCCTCGACCCGCACCAGGTAGTCGACCTCGTGCCGGGTGACGCCGTCGCCGGGGTCCCAGTCGAGCCGGTACAGCTCCGCGAGCACGCCGACGAGCCGCCAGCCGGTCTCCTCCTCGACCTCGCGGGCCAGGCCCTCGAGCATGGTCTCGCCCTGCTCGACGTGTCCGCCGACGATGTCCCAGCAGTGCGGGAACACCTTGCGGGTCGCGGACCGGCGCTGCGCGAAGACGCGTCCCCGGCCGTCGGCGATGACCGCGCCCGCCACGTGGGTCCTCCCGTCGGCGGTGTCGGGGAACTCGATCCCCGGGGCCACCGCCACGCCCTGCCCGGCCGTCGGCCCCGACCCGCCGGTGTCCGTGCCCCGTCCGTCGGCGCCCGCGCCGCCGCCACCGCTCATGCGTCCTCCTCCTGGTCCGCCGGCGACAAGCCTACGTCGCGGTTGCGGCGCGGCAGGCGCAGGGTGAGGAGCCTGGCCCGCGGCGCCAGTTCCCCGGCGAGCTCGAAGACCGCCTCGGTGCGGGTGCGGTCCTCGTCCAGGACGGAGAACAGGTTGACCCCCAGGTAGAACGTGATCGCCCCGTAGGCGACCTCGCGCGCGGGCAGCAGCCTTCCGAGGGCCGATCCGCCCAGGACGCGGTTCCACTCGTGCTCGATGAACGCGATCCACGGCTCCGCGCGGTCGCGGATCTCCGTGCGGAGCTCGGGCTTGGTGACGGCGGCGGCCACGAGTTCGGAGAACTCGGTGATGTAGCCGCGTTCGAGGTCGGTGCGGTAGATGAGCAGGGCCGCCTCCACGAGCTCCTCCAGGCTCTTCGCGCGCCCGGCGATCTCCCGGTACATGGCCATGCGCTCGGCGCTCGACCGGTCCAGCGCCGCGAGCAGCAGCTGGTCGACCCCGCCGAAGTGGTAGAAGACCAGCGCCGAGTTGGCCTCGGCGCGCGTGGCGATGGCGCGGGCGGACGCCCCGGAGTACCCCTCCTCCCGCAGCACCGCGCAGGCCGCGCCGAGCAGCCTCTCCTTGGTCTCCTCGCTGGTCCGCCGTCCGCCGCCGCTCCTGGCCATGGTCCTCCTCGCGTAGCCCCCTTGCCGGTCGGGGTGTGTTCATCATACGGTTTAATCAAGTGATTAAACCAAGTGCTTTAACCGCTTGATGAAGGGTGCCCCCATGTCCCGAAGCGACGAGCCCGAACCCTTTCCGGCCCACGTCCCCACCCGCGCCCGCTGGACGCTCGCCGCGCTCCTGCTCGCGGCCTTCGCCGGCCTGCTGGCCCTGCGGGCCAACCACTGGGGAGGCCTCGACCAGACGGCGCTGTTCTACGTGGGCCTCCCCGCGGTGATCGCCCTGATCGTCGTGTTCACCGTGCGGGCGCGGAGCGCCACGGGCATCGCGATGGCCGTCACCACCGTCGGCCTCGCGCTGGCGGCGGCCCTGCTCGGCGAGGGCACGGTGTGCCTGGTCATCGCCGCGCCCCTGCTCTACGGCATCGCCGCACTCGTGGCCTGGACGGCGGAGGCCTTCCGGGCCGGCGGCAGGGGCGGACGCCACGCCCTGCTGGGCGTACCGGTCCTCTTCGTCCTCGCCCTGGAGGGCGTCGCCGGGACGAGCCTCCTCCCCCGGGCGGACCAGGGCGAGGGGTCGGTGCTGATCGACGCGGAACCGGAGCGGGTCGCCGCCGCGCTGGCCGCCCCGCCCGGCTACGCGGTCCCCGACGCCCTCTTCCTGCGCGCCGTGCCCTTCCCCCACCCCGTCCGGGCGGCCGGGGAGGGCCTGGACCCCGGGGACGCCCGCGTCGTCGACTTCACCCCGAGGCGCACCCTCCGGATCGGCTCCGAACCCACCCCCCGCGACATGGAGCTGGAGGTCGCGGAGAGCGAGTGGGACGGCGACGGCGGCCGCGTGGTCTTCGACGTGGTCCGGGACACGGCGTTCGCGAACTGGATGGACATGCGCCGGGCGGAGGCCGTCTGGGAGAGGGAGGGCGGCGGCACCCGCCTCACCTGGACCGTCGAGTACGAGCGCACCTACGAGCCCTCCTGGTACTTCGGGCCGATCCAGTCGTACACGACCGACCTGGCCGCCGAGTACCTCGCGACGACCTTCCGGGACGCGGTCGCGGGGGCCGGGGAGTGACGGCCGCGGAGGTTCCCGCGGCCCTGGTCCGGGGCGTCGGACTGTTCGTCCCGCTGCTGCTCCTGGCCGCTTTGTGCGCGTGGCGCGCGCCCCGGCCGCGCGAGGTCGCGTCGATGATCGTCGCGGGGGCGTGGGCCCTGCTCACCCTCGTCCCGCTCAACCTGTACGCGGTGCACGCGGGCTGGTGGACCTTCCACGCCGAGGGCGCCGTGTGGCGCGGGATGCCCGTCGACCTGCTGATCGCCTGGGCGGTCCTGTGGGGCGCCCTGCCCGCGCTGATGCTCCGCTTCCTCCCGGTCCCCCTGCTCACCGGCCTGCTCGTGTGGGTCGACGTGATCGTCATGCCGCTCGCCGAACCCGTGGTGGTCCTCGGGCCCCTCTGGCTCCTCGGCGAGTTCGCGGGGTCGGCGCTGTGCCTGATCCCCGCGCTGATGCTGGCCCACTGGACCCGGCGCGGGCAGCTGGTCCGGGCCCGGACGTGGGCGCAGGCCGTCCTGGCCTTCGGGCTCATGGTGGGCCTGCCGCTGTACGCGCTGGACGCCGTCCCCGGCCCGGGGGAGGCGCTGCTCGGCGCCCAGGTCCTCGCGGCGGCGTGCCTGCCGGGCCTGGCCGCGGCCCGCGAGTTCGCGCAGGTGGGCCGCGGCACCCCGCTGCCCTACGACCCGCCGTCGCGCCTGGTCGCCAGCGGCCCCTACGCCTACGTGCGCAACCCCATGCAGGCCGCCATTGCCGCCGTCTACCTGGTGCTCGTGCCGGTGACGGGGGACCTGCGACTGCTGGTCGGCGCCCTGGTCGCGTTCGCCTACGGAGCGGGGTTCGCGTCCTGGCACGAGGGCGGGCAGCTGCGCCGGGCCTTCGGGAGCGACTGGGAGGACTACCGCGAGGGCGTGCGACCCTGGCTGCCCCGGTGGCGGCCGTGGCCCGGCCGGACCCCGGGGACCCTCTACGTGGCGGCCGACTGCTCCATGTGCACCGGCCTCGGCGGCTGGATCGCGGCCCGGGCGCCCGTGTCCCTGGAACTGCGCCCGGCGGCGGAGCACCCCGAGGTCCTGTACCGCCTCACCTACGAGACGCCCGACGGGCTCCGCCGGAGCGGGGTGGCGGCGCTGGCGCGTGCCCTGGACCACCTCCACCTGGGGTGGGCGTTCGCCGGGTGGGCCCTCGACCTGCCCCTCCTCCGCCACGTCGGGCAGCTGTGCGCCGACGCCTTCGGCGCCGGGCCCCGTGCGTCCCGCGACGTCCGCGGCGCACCGGGCGCACGGCCGAGGGAGGGCCTCCCCTCCGGCGGCGGACGGTGACGGCAGGCGCCCGGAGGCCCCCGGGCCCGGCGGCGCCACCGCGCACTACCGGTCGGGCGGCGGCCCCGGGCGCCGGGGGAGGCGCGGCGCGGGCCCGCCGCATGACATCACGGCCACAATGCCGCAGAGCGCCTCTTCCGCCGCCGCCCCGCGCCGTTATGCTCGGTCGGGCCGTTCCGTCCGCCAAGGGGCGGGACCGGCCCCCGTATCCGCCCCCCGCACGGCACGAGGACGTCGATGGAAGAACAGGCCATGCTCGCGCGGGACCTCGTCCTTCGTGTCTGTGCCGGAGCGACCGAGCTCGACCCCCAGTGGATCAGGGTCGACGGCAAGGTCACCACGCCCTTCCTCGTGCCCCGGGACCGCAACCTCATCCGCGCGATCGTCTCGGCGGGGCGCGCCATGGGCGTCGACCGGCTCCTGGTGTGCCGGACCCGGCCCGAGTTCTCGTACGACCCCGTCACCGAGGTCCCCCTCGACACCGACACCCTCATCGACCTCATCCGGGGCTGGGGGCCCACCCCCACCGACTTCCTCGTCTGCGTCGAGGACTTCTCCGCCGCCGTCCTGGTCACCGCCGACGAGCTCACGGTCGCGGCCGGGCCCGCCGACTTCGTCCGCGAACTCGTCGGCGCCGACATCCCCCAGGCGCGCGTCCACTTCGGCAACAGGGCCCGCGTCGAGGGCGGGCCCGTCCTCACCCGCGCCGCCCTGCTCTACAACTGCGCCGACACCGGCGCCAGGCACGCCAGGAGCCCGCGCGGTCCCGGACCCGACCTGCCCGAACGCCTCGCCCGCCGGGGCGACCGCCTCCGGGAGCGCTCGCCGCGCGCCGTCGGCGCGCTGCGCGCCCTGCGCGGGGCCTGGGGGTGGCTGGCGGTCGTCGCACTGCTGGTCGCGCCCCTGTTCGTCCCCAGCCTCGACACGGCCCTCCCCGCACTGGCCGCGGCCTTCGTGCTGCTGTTCCAGCTGGCCTGGCCCGCGCGGTCGCGCACCGTCTCCTTCGCGACCCTGCTGCGGGTGGCCGCCCTCGGCGCGCTCCTGCTGTGGCCGCTCGCCCTCGCCGAGGCGGCCGTCGTCGGGCTCCTGGGCGTCGACCCGTACGGGGTCGTCGGCTACACCTATGTCGCGGTGGCCGTGGAGGAGGCCGGCAAGCTCGCGCCGCTCCTCCTCCTCGGCCTGGTGGCCCGGCGGCGGACGCGCCGCCTGGCCGCCGTCGACTTCCTGCTGCTGGCCGCGGCGTCCGGCGCCGGCTTCCAGCTCGCCGAGCACCTGCTCACCGGTGTCTCCACCGGGGGCGGCGACCGGCCCGGCGGCGGGGGGTTCCTCCTGCCGGGCGGGAGCACCGTCACCGACGCCTCCGGCGCGGTCCTCGCGGTCTTCTCCGGCCACGCCGTCACCACCGGCCTGGTCGGGGCGGCCCTCGGGCTCGCCGTCGTCGGCCGCCGCTACGGCGCGTGGCTGTGGCTGCTGCCGCCGGTCGCGTTCACCGCGGCGTTCCTGGAGCACCTCAACCTGAACGCCGTGCTGGCCAACGCGGCCCTCCACCCGGTGTCCGGTTTCGTGCACGGCCTGCTCGGCGGCGGGGTCCTCACCCCGTGGCTGCTGGTCGTCCTCCTCCTGTGCGCCGTGGCGATGGACTACCGGACGATCGGCACCGCGGCCGAGTCGACGCCGCCGCTGCCCGGCCGCCCCCCGCTGGCCGGGCTGCGCCGCAGGGCCCGCGGCAGGTCCGTGGCGATGAGGGTGCGCGTCCCCGCGGACATCGCGCCGCTGTTCCGGAGGCTGGCGCTGTCCTGGGTGGACCTGCCGGTCACGCTCGCCACGACGCTGTCCACGATCGTCCACGAGTTCGCGGTGTCCGCCATCGCCGCGCGGCGCGGCCCCGGGGCCCTCTGCGACACGTGGCGGTTCCTCCGCCGGCGCCGGGCGAACGCCATGGCGGAGGCCCGGTCCGCCGGCCGCCCCTGGCGGAGCCACCCCTCGCAGGAGGAGCTCACCCGGCAGGCGCGCTCACTGGCCCGGCGGCTGGGCCTGGCCGCCACCGGCGGTGTCACGGCGGCGACCGCCTCGTTCGCCGCCGCCGCGGTGTACGCCGCCGCGGCCCCCGGGGCGTCCGGGCCGGGCGGAGCCGCGGACCCGGACGCGCCGGCCTACGCGTTCGTGGCACTGGACCGGCTCCAGCTGTGGCTGGGCGGTCTGACGGGGGCGGAGACCGCGTGGGCCGCGCTCGTGCTGGTCGCGGCGCTCTCCCTGCTGGTCTCCGGCAACGGGGTCCCGCACGCTCACCCGCGCATGCGCGAGTTCCTGCGGGCGCCGACGGCGAACACGGGCGCGATCCTGGGCATGCTCGCCCCGGGCCAGGTCGGCTACGCGCTCCTCGGGCTGGCGGGGCTGCTCCTGCCCCGTCGGGTGGACCGCCTCCTGGTCCGCTGAACGCCCCCCGAAGAGCACTCCCTAGAACCTGTAGGCGTCCCTGCGGTGGCGGATGGAGTGGATCTCGATCGCGTCCTTGTCCGGTCGGATCCGGTAGACGATCCGATAGGTCCCCCTCCGGGCCGAGTGCAGGCCGGCGAAAGGCTCGTCGAGGGGTTTTCCGACCCGCCAGGGGTTCGTCCTCAAGGGCCCGTTGACGAATTCGTACGCGGCTGACGCCACGGCCTCGGGAAGTTCCTCGGCGAGGGCACGCCTGGCAGGACCCAGGTAGACGACCCTCACGCCCGGGGATCCCTGCCCAGGCGTGCCCCCATCAGCTCGGCCATGTCCTCCTCGGTGGTGAACTCCCCGGACTCGGCGGCCTCGGCGAGGTCCCTCCTGGTCTCGGGGTCGGAGAGGATGCTCAGTGTCTCCATCAGGGAGTCGTACTGGGCCACGGACATCATGACGACCGCGGGGCGGCCGTTCTTCGTGAACGTGTAGTCGGCGTGTTCGCGCTGTGCGCGATCAGCGAGCTCGGCGATCCTGGCCTTGGCCTCGGTGATCGGAATGGTCTCCATTCTGGTCATTATAATGGCCATTTGTGTTCGCGTCCACGTACTCAGGGAACCGTGATGCCTACAGGCGGCTCGAACGCGCGGACCGGCGGCACCGGGCCGGTGAACGGCTCCACCCTCACCCGCACCGTCTGCCCCGTGCACCCCTGGCTCAGCCGTGACGTCCCCACGTCCTCCGTCAGCGCGTTCGGGTTCCCGTGCGCGCACGTCACGCCCGGCGCCGACGGGTCGTACCAGGCGCCGGTGGACAGCTGCACCACGCCCGGCCTCAGTGCGTCGCTCACCACCACGCCCGCCAGGCACGACCCCCGGCCGCTCGACACCCGCACCACGTCGCCGTCGGCGACGCCGCACGCCCGTGCGTCCTCGGGGCCGATCCGCAGCGGCGAGCGCCCCCCGACCTTCTGCGACATGCTGTGCGCGCCCATGTCCTGCTGGCTGTGCAGCCTCCCGCTGGGCTGGTTCGCGAGCAGCACGAGCGGGAACCCGTCGTCCGCGCCGTCCACGGCCGGCCCCGGCAGCCACACCGGGTGCCCCGGGCAGTCCTCGTACCCGAACGACGCGATCGTCTCCGAGAACAGCTCGATCCGCCCGCTCGGCGTCCGCAGGGGCCTGCCCTCCGGGTCGGCCCGGAACTCGCCCAGGAGCGCCTCGTCCTCCACCCGGCCGGGCATCTCCACCCGCCCGCGCTCCCAGAACTCCTCGAACCCCGGCACCTCCGCGCCGTGCCTGGCCACCAGGGACCGCCACCGCTCGTAGACCGACCTCATCCACTGGGCGCTGGTCCGCCCCTCCGTGAACTCCTCGCGCAGCCCGAGCCGCCCGGCCAGGTCGGCGTACGTGTCGTACTCGTCGCGCGCCTGCCCGTGGGGGGACACCGCCCGCGGCATGGCCCGCACGCTCAGGTCGCCCTTGCTGGCCGTCAGGTCGTCGCGTTCCAGCACCGTCGTCGAGGGGATGACGATGTCGGCGTGCCGGGCCGTCGCCGTCCAGTGCGTCTCGTGGACCACCACCGTCTCCGGCCTGCCGAACGCCCCGGTCAGCCGCTCCAGGTCCTGGTGGTGGTGGAACGGGTTGCCGCCCGCCCAGTACACCAGCCGCACGTCCGGGTACCGGCGCTCCTCGCCGTCGAAGTCGTACCGACCGCCCGGCTCCAGCAGCATGTCGGCGATCCGCGCCACCGGGATCGACGAGTCGACGGGGTTGGCGCCCTGCGGCATCCTGGGCAGGCCCATCGGGGTCGAACCGCCCCCGTAGTTGCCCATCGACCCGTACCCCGACGCGAAACCCGCTCCCGGCAGCCCCACCTGTCCCAGGCAGCACGCCAGCGCCAGACCGGCCCACAGCGGCTGCTCGCCGTACCGGGCGCGCTGCACCGACCAGCCCACGTTGACGAGCGTGCGCTTCTCCGCCATGCGCCGTGCCAGCGTCCGCAGCTCGCCGGCCGGGACCCCGCTGATCCGCTCGGCCCACTCGGGCGAGCGCTCCACCCCGGGCCGGTCGCCGCGCTCGTCGCGTTCCCCCAGCACGTAGGAGCGCAGCACGTCCGCGCCGACCGTGTACCGGTCCAGGAAGCGGGTGTCGGCCAGCCCCTCCGTGAACAGGACGTGCATCAGGGCGAGCATCACCGCCGTGTCGGCGCCCGGCGGGATCGACACCCATTCGGCCTTGACGTCCTCGGGGGTGTCGTCGAACAGCGGCGACACCGACACGAACTCCACCCCCGCCTCCGAGGCGGCCCGCATCTCCGGACCGGCGGTCTGGGCCGCCCGGCCCCCCGAGGTCGTCCACGTGTTGGACAGCCGCAGCCCGCCGAAGGTCACCAGCAGCTCTGTGTGCTCGCGGATCTGCGTCCACGCCGGCGCGCGGTGCAGCAGCCGGTTCGCGGCGGGGGTGCCGATGATCCTGGGGAACAGCACCTCGACGGCGCCGTGGCTGTAGGTGGCGACCGACCGCGTGTACCCGCCGATCGTGTTGAGGAAGCGGTGCAGCTGGCTCTGCGCGTGGTGGACGCGCCCGGCGCTGCCCCACCCGTACGAACCGCCGAAGATCGCCGCGTTGCCGTGCTCCGTGCGCACCCGGTCGAGCTCCGCCGCCAGCAGGTCCAGGACCGTGGCCCATTCGACCTCGACGTAGTCGTCGTCCGGGGCGCCGCGGTGCGGGTCGGGGCCCGGGCCGCGCTCCAGCCACCGGCGGCGCACCGCGGGACGGGCCACCCGGGACGCGTGGTGCTGGGCCGCGGGGGTGTTGGCCATCACGGGGGAGGGCGCCGGGTCGTCGGGGTCGGGGCGGACGCCGACGACCCGGTCGTCCTCGACGACCACCTGGTAGCTGCCCCAGTGGGCACTCGTCGGACGCAGCGTGGCGGACATGGTCACTCTCCCTCGGTCACTCCGGCCCCACCGGGGGACCCGTCTCTCACTCTACGCACGCGCAGGTGGGATGATGGGCCCCGCGACCCGTGGACGGCGGCGCCGGGAGCGGCTCCGCCGCGGGGGCGCGCACACAGGCACGGTCGAGCGGAACAGGGACGGCGATGGGCGAACTCAGGTCGCGGCGGTCGGTACTCGCGGTCCCGGGGTCCAACCCCAGGTTCGTGGACAAGGCGAGGGGCCTCGGCACCGACGCCTTCTTCCTGGACCTGGAGGACGCGGTCGCCCCCTCGGAGAAGGAGGCCGCCCGCGGCACGGTCGTCCGCGCCCTCACCGAGGGCGGCTGGGACGGACGGGTCAGGTCGGTCCGCGTCAACGACACCACCACGGAGTGGGCCTACCGCGACGTCATCGCCGTCGTGGAGGGCGCCGGGGCCGACCTGGACTCGATCGTCCTCCCCAAGGTCACCGCGGCCCGCGACGTCGAGTGGCTCGACACCCTGCTCACCCAGATCGAGCGCGCCGTCGGCCTCCCGGTCGGCCGCATCGGCATCGAGGCGCAGATCGAGGACGCGCGCGGCCTCGTGAACGTCGACTCGATCGCCGCGTCCTCGCCCCGCCTGGAGTCCCTGGTCTACGGCCCCGCCGACTTCATGGCCTCCATCACCATGAAGAGCCTGGTCGTGGGCGAGCAGCCGCCCGGCTACGACACCGGCGACGCCTACCACTACGTGCTCATGCGCATCCTCACGGCCGCGCGCGCCAACGGCGTCCAGGCCATCGACGGCCCCTGCCTCCAGATCCGCGACGTGGACGCCCTCCGCCGCTCGGCCGGGCGCACCGCCGCCCTGGGCTACGACGGCAAGTGGGTCCTGCACCCGCTCCAGGTGGAGGCCGCCAACGAGGCCTTCTCCCCCTCCCAGGAGGACTACGACCACGCCGAGCTGGTCCTGGACGCCTACGCGCACGCCACGACCGTGGACCGCCGGGGCGCCGTCATGCTCGGCGGGGAGATGCTCGACGAGGCCTCCAGGAAGATGGCGCTCGTGGTCGCGGGCAAGGGCCGGGCGGCCGGGCTGGAGAGGACCCGCGCGTTCGTCCCCGGGTCCTGACCGGCGGAAGCTCTGACACGCGCCCCACCCGCCTCTTACCGCCTTCTCACCCGGATAGGGAACCATGGGCGCCATGGAAGCCACCGCCACGGTCCTGGTCGCCGACGACGACCGCGCGATCAGGGACTCACTGGAACGCGCCCTCCAACTGGAGGGCTACAGCGTCCGGACGGTCGCGGACGGGGTCCAGGCGCTCGCCGCGGTGCACGCCGACCCCGTCGACCTGCTCGTCCTCGACGTGATGATGCCCGGCGTGGACGGGCTGGGGGTGGCCAGGGTGCTGCGGGCCGAGCACGACCGCACGCCCATCCTCATGCTCACCGCCCGCGTGGAGACGCCCGACCGGGTGGCGGGGCTGGACGCGGGGGCCGACGACTACCTCGCCAAGCCGTTCGAGCTGGACGAGCTCCTCGCCCGGCTGCGGGCCCTCCTGCGCAGGGCCGCGCCCGTTCCCGAGGACACCGCCGACGAGGGCCCCCTGCGGGCGGGGGAGCTGCGCCTGGACCCGCGCGCCCGCCGGGTGTGGCGCGGCGAACGCGAGATCGAGCTGTCCAAGACCGAGTTCGACCTCCTCGAGCTCCTCATCCGCAACACGGGGATCGTCCTGGACCACGCCACCATCTACGACCGCATCTGGGGCTACGACTTCGGTCCGGAGTCCAAGAACCTCGCCGTCTACATCAGCTACCTCCGCCGCAAGCTGGAGGACGGTGGCCCGCCGCTCATCCAGACCGTGCGCGGAGTCGGGTACACGCTCCGCCCGCAGGGGTGACGGGCGTGCGAACGCCCGCCGCCGACGGCCGCGGGGACGGCGCCGGTCCGGACGTGCCGGGCCCCGGGGCCGCCGGCGCCCACGCCGCCCTCCCGTGGCGCGGCGGCGTGGTGCTCAACCCGCGCGGCTGGCGGCTGGGAACCCGCTTCGCGGTCATCTTCGCGCTGGTGGCCACCGTGATCATCGCCCTGGTCGGCACCCTGGCCTACACCACCGCCGCCGCCCTCATCCGCGCCGACGTCAGGAACGGGTTCGAGAGCACCGTCGCCGACCTGTCCGACAAGCTCGTCGAGATCCACGGGCAGGAGGGCGGCGGGCCCTCCGCCGGCCCCATCCCGTTCCTGTCCAGCGACAACCTCCAGGTGCAGCTCCTCGGCCCCGACGGCCGCCGCACCGTCAGCGTCGAGGACCCCGCCGAGGTCGTCTTCTTCACCCCCTCCGACGCGGACATGGAACTGGCCGCGACGGCCAGGCCGGGCGTCGTCGACATGCGCGAGCAGTCCATCGAGGGGCAGGCCTACCGGATGGCCACGGTCTCCGTCGGCGACGGCGCCGGAGCCCTGCAGCTCCTCCAGCGGCTGTCGCCCACCGAGCTGATGCTCGACCGCCTCGCCACCCAGATCCTGTGGGTGGGCCTGCTCGTCGCCCTCTGCGCCGCGGCGGTGGGCTGGCTGGTCGGCCACCGCACCACCGGGCGCCTCGTCCGCCTCACCGACGCCGCGGAGTACGTCAGCTCCACGGGCCGCCTCGACCCCGTCGGGCCCGGCGACGCGCACGAGGAGGGCAACCACGACGAGGTCGACCGCCTCGGCAGCGCCTTCAACGCGATGCTCGCCCGCCTGGCCAGGTCCAAGGAGGAGCAGCGCCGACTCGTCCAGGACGCCGCGCACGAGCTCCGCACCCCGCTCACCAGCCTCTACACCAACGTCCAGGTGCTGGGGAGGGTGGACCGGCTCAGCCCCGAGGCGCGGGAGAGCCTCATCGACGACCTGCGCGGGGAGACCCGCGAGCTCACCGCGCTCGTCAACGAGCTGGTCGGACTCGCCACCGGCGACCACGAGGACGAGGCGATGCGCGCGGTCCCCCTGAGGGAGGTCGTCGACAGGGTCGCCGAGCGCACCCGCAGGCGCACCGGGCGGGACATCGTCGTGGACGCCGACGACAGCGTGGTGTGGGGGCGCCCCGGCTCCCTGGAGCGGGCCGTCGCCAATCCGGTGGAGAACTCCGCCAAGTTCGACCCCGACGGCACCGCGCCCATCGAGATCCGCGTCCGGGCGGGCGCGGTCGAGGTACTGGACCGCGGCCCCGGCATCGACCCGGAGGAGCTGGGCCGCGTCTTCGAGCGCTTCTACCGCGCCACCGTCGCCCGGGGCCTGCCCGGCTCCGGGCTCGGACTGTCCATGGTGAAGGAGATCGCCCAGGCCCACGGCGGCCGGGTGTTCGCCCGCAACCGCGAGGGGGGCGGCGCCGCCATCGGGTTCCAGCTGCCGGAGCACGGGCCCGGGGGGCCGGAGGCTCCGCCGGGCTGAGGGTGCGGGGCCTGCCGGGGCGCCGCCTCCCGCGGGCGGACCGGGAGCGGGACGGCGGGGCCCCGGGCCCGTGTCCCGGGGGCGCCGCTCCGCGGTGGGCGGTCCCGCGTGGCCGCGCCGGTCCGGGCCCCTCCTCCGGGGCGGGCGGTTCGGCGCCGCCGTCAGCCGCTCAGGACGGCCCCGGCCGCGGCGGACGCCGGGACCGCCGTTCCCTCCGCTGCCTCCAGGTAGATCCGCTCGAACCGCTCCAGGGAGTCCTCCAACCGGTGCCGCGAGGCCATCGCCCGGCTGTGCTCGCCCATCCTCAGGCGCCCGCCCTCGTCCGCGACCACGTCCTCGATCCTCGCGGCCAGCTCCTCAGGGCTGCCCGGCCGGTACAGGTACCCGTTGCGGCCCTCCTCCACCAGGTGCGGCAGCGCCATGGCGTCCGCCGCCACCACCGGCAGGCCGCTCGCCATCGCCTCCAGGGTCGCGATGCTCTGGAGTTCGGCGACGCCCGCGATCGCGAACACGTCCGCGCACCGGTACACGTCGGGCAGGTCCTCCTGCGACACGAAACCCAGGAACACCACCCGGTCCGCCACGCCCTCGGCCACGGCCAGCTCCTCCAGGCTCCGCCGGTACGCGCCGTGCCCGGCCAGCAGCAACTGGGCGGAGGCCGTCCGCGCGGTCGCCCGCACCAGTTCCTCGGCGCGCTTCTCCTCGTCCAGCCGGCCCACGAACAGCACCGTCGTCCGGTCGGGGACGCCCAGCCGCGCGCGCAGCCGCCGCTTGGACGCCGCCCCGCCGTCCAGGGGGCTGAACCCTGCCAGGTCGACCCCGCAGGACACCGGCTCGACCGGCTTGGCGAACCCCTGCTCCCGCAGCAGCCCGGCCGCCGCGGGCGTCGGGGTCGTCACGTGTTCCGTCCGGGACAGCACGGCGCCCAGGTCCCACCAGGCGATCCGGGCGGCGTACGGGCGCAGCGGCCCGGGAACGCGCACGTAGTCGAAGAGGTTCTCCGGCATGAAGTGGTTGGTCGCGACCACGGGGACGCCCCTGGCGCGGGCCGCCGCGGCCAGCATCCGGCCGACGAGGAAGTGGTTCTGGATGTGCACCGCGTCCGGCTCCAGCCGGTCCAGCAGCAGGTCCAGGTGCCCGCGCACCCCCAGGGGGACAGCGAGGCGCACGCTGTCGTGGACGAGGGAGGACATCGAGCGGAGCCTGTGCTCGACCACCCCGTCCCGTTCGACCGTGCGGGGCGAGCCCTCCGGGGAGGGGCACACGACGTGCACCCGGGCGCCGCGCCCGGCCAGGCCGCGGGCGAGGCGCTCGGTGAAGTAGGCGGCGCCGTTCACGTCCGGGGGGTAGGTGTCGGTGCCGATCAGCACCCGGGGCCGGCGCTCCGGGCCGCCGGCCGGCCGGGGAGGGGGCGCCGTCGTGGGGGAGGCTGAAGCGAAGGACGTGGACATGGACCGGATCTCCTGGCTGTCGGGTCGCCGCGTACGCACGAGTGTGACCCACCCGCGTTGACCGTCGCCGACCTTCCGGTGACGGAGGGGCGACCGCTCAGGTAGCACACGGCGCAGAGAAGGATACTCTGCGTGTTCACCCGTGTGCGCAAGCGCACCGTGATGTGGCCGATCGGTGATCTCCGCCGGACCCGGGAGGGCGGGGCCCGGGGACCCCGGGGGCCGGGGCGGTGGCCGCCCGCGGACGGCGCGGCGCGGCGGGGCGGGGCGGGAACGGCGACGGGGCGGCCCCGGGCCGAGAGCCCGGGACCGCCCCGTGGAGAGGGACCGCGACCGCGTCCGGTCAGTTGCCCCCGTCCTGCTCCGCCTCGTTCTCGACGGACTCCGAGCTCTGCTCGCCGAGTGTGACGGCCACGTCCTGGGGGGAGCCGCTGCCGCCGGACACCACCCCGAAGGTGACCTCCTCGCCCGGCTGCCGGGAGCGGATCTCGGCGATCAGCTGGTCCGGCGTCGTGACGGCCCGGCCGTCCACGGACACCACCACGTCGCCCGCCGACAGGCCGGCCTCGTCCGCGGCGCCGCCCTCGACCACCTCGACGACCTCGGCCCCGCCGCCGCGGCTGTTGGTGATGGTGGCCTCGATGGCCGGGTAGCTCGCGCTGCCGTCCTCGATCAGCTGCTCGGCGATGGGACGGGCCTGGTTGACCGGGATGGCGAAGCCCAGGCCCACGGAACCGCTGTCCTGGGAGATCCCCGCGATCGCGGTGTTGATGCCGATCACCTCGCCGGCCATGTTCACCAGCGGGCCGCCCGAGTTGCCGGGGTTGATCGCCGCGTCCGTCTGGATCGCGTTGATCACCGTCGAGGTCTGGCCGTTGCCGTTCTCGGTGGCGCCCGTGTTCACCGGCCGGTTCAGGGCGCTCACCACGCCCGTGGTGACCGTCCCGGACAGGCCCAGCGGGGAGCCGATCGCGACCACGTCCGCGCCCACGCCGACCTGCTCGGAGTCGCCGAGGGTGGCCGGTTCGAGGTCGTTGCGCCCCTCGGCCTGGATGACCGCGATGTCGGAGACCGTGTCGGCGCCCAGCACCTCGGCGGGGGCGGAGGTCCCGTCGTTGAACAGCACCTCCAGCGGGCCGCCCCCGGACGCCTCCACCACGTGCGCGTTCGTGAGGATCTGGCCGTCGGAGGAGATGACCACGCCGCTGCCGCCGCCGTTGGCGGTCTGGATCGACACCACGCTCGGCAGGACGCTCTCGGCGACCTCGCCGACCGCCCCCTCCGTGGGCGTGCTGCCCTGCTCGCCCGTCAGGGAGCTCACCGGGGAGCCCAGGCCGTTCGGGAAGAGGTAGGCGGTGCCCAGGGCCGCGGCCGGACCGACGATCAGGCTCGTGACCAGCGCGGTCACGGCGGCGATCGTCACGACCCGCCCGCCCCGCTTCTTGCCGCCGTCGGCCGCGGGGCCGGGCGCGGCAGCGCCGTACGGGGGGTGGCCGTGGCCGCCCGGACCGAAGCCCGAGCCGTCGCCGAACGGGGGCGGGCCGCCGGGCCCGCCCGGAGCGCCCGGACCGCCGGGCGCCCCCGGGCCGTTCGGGCCGCCGGGTCCCTGCGGACCGCCGTACGGACGGCCGGGGCCGGCCTGGTGCGCGGCGAACTGGTCGGGCGGGCCGCCCGCCGGACCGCCGGGGCCGCCGACGTGCGGCGGGAACGTGTACGAGGCGCGGTCCGCCTCGTTGGGGCCCGTGGCCCACCGCGGGGCGTGCTCCGGCGGGGAGAAGCGCGGACCGGTTCCGGTCACGTGCGCCCCCGCGTGCTGCACGGGGTGTCCGGGGTGGGCCGTGCCCGGGTGCTCCCCGTACCCCCCGTGCGGCAGGGGCCGCTGCTCCGCCGCGAACGGCGGGCCCGCGTGACCCTCCGCCTGCGCGGGCCGCCCCTCGGCGTCCTCCGGGCCGGCGGTCCCCGTTCCGGCGTCCTCCGGCCCGGGGGCCCCGGACCCGCTGCCCTCGGCCGCCTGCGGCGCGGACGACCGGTCCTCGTACCCGGCGGGAATGCCCCCGCGCTCCCCGCCGGGCACGGGCTCGTGCGCCCCGCCGTCGGCGGAGGAGTGTCCCTGACCGGACGGCACCTGCTGGTCGGTCGGCTCGGCGGGGAGGCGGGCGTTCCCGGCCGCCGCACCGGGCTCGGTACCTGTACTCGGTTCGTTGGGGTTCAACTCATCCTCCGACTGGCGGGACGATGTCTAGTGGACGGGATCCATCATGCGCCGCATGGGTTAGAACAGGGTGAGAGCCCGATATACCAGGGTTTCGAGTCCGTGCCGGGGGGCGGCGGACCGGATGCCGGCGGGGACGCGCGCTCCCCGGGCCGCCTCCGCGGGGGCCGGACCCAGCGGCCCTCGGAGCTCCCGTGCCTGCAAGAACCTTATGCACCACAATGTCCGGAACAATACCGCGCCGGGGCTCCGGCTACACGTGAGAAGGGCCGACCTTGATCAAGATCGTGCTGGCCGATGACGAACACCTCGTCCGAGGGGCCATCGCGGCCCTCCTCGGCCTGGAGGAGGACCTGGAGGTCGTCGCGCAGGTGGGCCGCGGCGACCAGGTGGTCGACGCGGTCCTCGGACACGGCGCCTCCATCGCCGTCCTGGACATCGAGATGCCCGGCGGCACCGGCCTCGAGGTCGCCGCACAGCTCAAGCAGAGCGCGCCCGGTTGCGGCGTCGTCATCCTCACCAGCTTCGGCCGCCCCGGCTACCTGCGCCGGGCCCTCGCCTCGGGTGCGCGCGGGTTCCTCGCCAAGGACGCCCCGGTCGACCAGCTCGCGGGCGCCATCCGGCGCGTGCACGGGGGAGGGCGCTACATCGACACCGACCTCGCGGCCGCCGCGATGGTCGGAGGGGAGAGCCCCCTGACCGACCGCGAGGCCGAGGTGCTCCGCGCCGCGTCCGACGGGGCCACCGTCGCCAGGATCGCCGCCGCCCTGCACCTGACCGAGGGGACGGTCCGCAACTACCTCTCCAACGCCATCGGCAAGACCGGTGCGGACAACCGCATGTCGGCCATCCGCACGGCGCAGGACATGGGCTGGCTGTGACGGGGAGCCCGGTCCCCGTCACAGGAAGCGCAGCACCAGCATGGCCGTGTCGTCCGTGTGGCCGCCCGGCGCGTACTCCTCCAGCTCGCGGTCGATCCGGCTGATGACCGCCTGCGCGGTCAGGCCGGAGCACCCGGAGAAGATCTCCAGCAGACCCTCGTCGCCGAGCATGTCCGTGTTGCTGCGCCGCTCGGTGACGCCGTCGGTCACCGCGAGGACCACCTCGCCGGGACGGATGTCGACGCTCTCCGTGGTGAAGCCCACGTCCTCGAACGCCCCCAGGAGGGGCTGCGACATCCCGAAGTTCTCGACCTCGCCCTTCTGGTTGAGCCGCATCGGGAGGGGATGGCCCGCGGACACCATCCGTACGCGCATCCCTCCGCCCTCGTCGGTGGCCGGGGTCATCTCCCCGTAGAGCATGGTGAGGAAGCGGGTGGAGGTGTTCTCGTCCAGGATCGCCATGTTCAGCCGCTGCATGATGTGCGACGGGGTGAACCCCTCCTTGGCCAGGGCGCGCAGGGTGTGCCGGGCCAGGCCGGTCACCGCCGCGGCCTCCGGTCCGGTCCCGCACACGTCGCCGATGGCGAAGCACCAGCGGCCGCTCGCGGCGAACACGTCGTAGAAGTCGCCGCCGACCTGGTTCTTCTCGTCCGCGGGGCGGTAGAACACCGCGTGGTCCACGCTCGGGATCACCGGCTCCTTCTCCTTCGCGGGAAGGAGGCTGCGCTGGAGGGCGCTGCTCATCGCCGCCTGCTTCTCGTGCAGGCGGGCGTTCTCCATGGCGGAGGCCACGCGGCGGCTGAGGTCGTCCGCTACGTCGACCTCCTCGCGGGTGAAGTCGTCCGCCTCGTTCTTGCCGATCGTCATCCGGCCGAGCGCGCGGCCGTGCGCCACCAGCGGGATGCTGATCGCGGGACCGCTGGCCAGCTCGCGGACCAGCTGCTCGTCGAGCCCCTCCTCGGCGAGCTCGGCGGGCGACCACAGGGGCTGCGGCTCGCGCTGCTCCCGCGGCGGCAGCCCGGTCAGCAGGGCGCGCAGGACGTCGTTGTAGTTCTCGTCCCCGTGCACCACGTGGGTGAGCTGGGAGCCGCCCAACTCGTTGATGGTGTGGATGGAGCACCACCGGCCCAGTCGGGAGGTGATCAGCTGGGCGGCGAGCGCGCCCGTCATCCGCTCGTCCAGCGTGCCCGCGAGCAGGTCGCTGGCCTCGGCCAGGAAGCTCAGCGACGCGCGCCGGTTGAGCTCGACCTCGGCCAGGCGCGAGCGCTCCACCGGAAGCGCGATGAGGTCCGCGCCCTCCTGGAGCTTCCTGGCGGCGGACGGACCGAAGTGCCTGGCCCGCCTGGAGGCGACCCCGAGCAGGCCGGCCACCCGGCCGTCCACGATCAGCGGCGCCGTCACCAGCGAGCGCATCCCCGCCCGCGACAGGCGGCCGCGCCCGGTGCGGGCGATCATCAGGTCGTCGTTGATCACCGCGCCGGGCTCGGGCGCGGCGGACGGGAAGGTCTCCTCGGTGCGCACGCGCAGCGGCCGCCACGGCGCCCCGCCCGGGGTCAGCCCGACGGCGGCGCGCACCTCCCACATGGTCTCGTCGGAGGTCGCCAGCGTGATGTAGGCGGCATCGCCGCCCAGGGCGGTCGCCGCGTACTCCACGGTGCGCTCCAGCAGCTGCGGCAGGGTCAGCCGCGAGCCGAGGGCGGCGTCCAGCGCCGACCACGGCGCGGGGCGCACCTGACGGGCCGGACCGCGCCGCACCTGGGGCGACTCCAGCGAGGGGTGCTCGCCGGGGGCGTCCTCGATCCGGAACCACACCGCCTTGTCGTTGCGCCCGTAGCTCACGCCCCAGCTGGACGCGATCGCGGACGCCAGGGCCAGCCCCAGCCCGCCGCTGCGCTCGTCGTCCCTGGACGGCGAGGTGTCCACGGCCAGCGGACCGGCCTGGGGCACGGCGCGCTCGGGCGCGGAGTCGGTGACCATCACCTCGGTCGCGCCCTCGGCCCGGCGCACGGTCACGTCCAGGCTCGACCTCGCGTGGATGACGGCATTGGTCACCAGCTCGCTGACCAGCAGGATCACGTCGTCGAACGGATCGGGGACGCCCCAGGAGAGGAGGGTGTCGTGAACGAACTCACGGGCAGCGGCCGCGGTCTCCGGGGCAGGAGGGAACTCTCGTCGAGCGACCTTCAACGCGTCGTGTGCTGGCAAGCCGTCGGTGTCCTTCGTCGCTGGATACGGGCGAGGGGGTGGTGGTCACTGACACGATACGCGTGCGCCCGCCCTCGGATCCCGGGGTATCGCCCGGAAACCTCCGGACCGGGGGTCGCGCGGTACCGCTCCCCGTGATACCACCACGTCCCCCGGGGCACGGGGGACGGCGCGCTGACCGGCTCGGGGAGGCGGGCGCAGGAACCCAACATGGAGAACCCGCCCGTGCCGCCCACCCCGGCCGGTTAGTGTAAGTCGACACATCCGCTTCTTTCGGGTGGTACTTCGCGCGGGTAGCGTGACGGGGTGTCACCAAGGGTACGCGGGCCACACCGCGGACCCCCCGGACACAGCGGTGACGAGGCAGGTTGAGGAGGGGGTTCGATGCCCGAGGCGGTCAAGGAACTGGTGGCCGACGACCAGCTCGACGAGATTCTGCGTGCCCTGTACCGCATGCGCGACGGCGACTTCAGTGTCCGCCTCCGGAAGCGCGGCAGCGGCACGGTCCGGGAGATCGCCTCCGTCTTCAACGAGGTGGTCGACCACAGCGAGCAGCTGAGCAAGGAGCTCCAGCGGGTCGGCGACGTCGTCCGCGACGAGGGGCGCCTCAACGAGCGCGTCAACGTCAACCCCTCCCGCGGGGCGTGGGGCGAGAGCGCCCAGGCCCTGAACGAGCTCCTGGACGAGGTCGCCGAACCCCTGTCCGAGGTCGCCCAGGTCCTGGACTCGGTCGCGGAGGGCCAGCTGAGCCGCCGCGCCTCCACCGACGGCCGCCGCGGCGAGCTCCGGGGCGACCTGCTCCGCCTGGCCACCACCGTCAACCGCATGGCCGACCAGATGAGCGGGTTCACCGAGGAGGTCACGCGCGTGGCCCGCGAGGTGGGCACCGAGGGCAAGCTCGGCGGCACCGCGCGGGTCGAGGGCGTCTCCGGCGCCTGGCGCGAGGTCACCGAGTCCGTCAACCAGATGGCGTCCCGCCTCACCGTGCAGGTCCGCGACATCTCCGAGGTGACGACGGCCGTGGCCCGGGGTGATCTGAGCAAGAAGATCACCATCGACGTCCAGGGCGAGATGCTCGACCTCAAGGACACCGTCAACACGATGGTGGACCAGCTGTCCACGTTCGCGGACGAGGTCACGCGCGTGGCCCGCGAGGTGGGCACCGAGGGCAAGCTCGGCGGCCGGGCCAACGTGCGCGGCGTGCAGGGCATCTGGAAGGACCTCACCGAGAACGTCAACTCGATGGCGGACAACCTGACCAACCAGGTGCGTGACATCTCACAGGTCACGACGGCGGTGGCCAGGGGCGACCTGACCCAGAAGGTCCAGGTCGACGTGCAGGGCGAGATGCTGGCCCTGAAGAACACCGTGAACACCATGGTCGACCAGCTCGACTCCTTCGCCGACGAGGTCACGCGCGTGGCGCGCGAGGTCGGCACCGAGGGCAAGCTGGGCGGTCGCGCCAACGTCAAGGGCGTGTCGGGCATCTGGAAGGACCTGACCGACAACGTCAACTCCATGGCGAACAGCCTCACCTACCAGGTCCGCAACATCTCCCAGGTGACGACCGCCGTCGCCGCCGGCGACCTCACCAAGAAGATCACCGTGGACGCCCAGGGCGAGATGATGGAGCTGAAGGACACCATCAACAAGATGGTGGACCAGCTCGACTCCTTCGCCAGCGAGGTCACCCGGGTGGCGCGCGAGGTGGGCACGGAGGGCAAGCTCGCCGGGCAGGCCCACGTCCGCGACGTCTCCGGGGTCTGGAAGGACCTGACGGACAACGTCAACTCCATGGCCAACAACCTGACCTACCAGGTGCGGCAGATCTCCATGGTCACGCGCGCGGTCGCGGCGGGCGACCTGACCAAGAAGGTCACGGTCAACGCCAAGGGGGAGATCCTCGAGCTCAAGGACACCATCAACGTGATGGTCGACCAGCTGTCCGCGTTCGCCGACGAGGTCACGCGGGTCGCCCGCGAGGTCGGCACCGAGGGCAAGCTGGGCGGTCGCGCCAACGTCAAGGGCGTGTCCGGCATCTGGAACGACCTCACCGAGAACGTCAACTCGATGTCGCACAACCTCACCACCCAGGTGCGCAACATCTCCGAGGTGACGACGGCGGTCGCGGCCGGAGACCTCACGAAGAAGATCGACGTCAACGCCCAGGGCGAGATCCTGGAGGTCAAGACGACGGTCAACACCATGGTGGACCAGCTGTCGGCCTTCGCCACGGAGGTCACCCGCGTCGCCCACGAGGTGGGCAGCCAGGGGCAGCTGGGAGGCCAGGCCAAGGTCGAGGGCGTCTCGGGCACCTGGAAGCAGCTCACCGACAGCGTCAACGGGCTGGCGGGCAACCTCACCACGCAGGTGCGCGCGATCGCCGAGGTGGCCAGCGCCGTCGCCGAGGGCGACCTGACCCGCAACATCCAGGTCGACGCCCGCGGAGAGATGGAGCAGCTCAAGGACAACATCAACCTGATGGTGTCCAACCTGCGCGAGACCACCGCCACCCAGCGGGACGCCGACTGGCTCAAGTCCAACGTGGCCCGCATCTCCGGCCACATCCAGGGCCACCGCGACCTCAAGGAGCTGGCCCGCCTCATCATGACCGAGGTGACGCCGCTCATCGGCGCGCAGCACGGCGCCTGCTACCTGCCCGAGGCCCAGGACGACGAGGAGAACTTCCTCTTCTACGCGGGGTTCGGCTTCGAGCCGGGCGAGAGCCGCCGCCGCGTCCGCAAGGGCGTCGGACTCATCGGCGAGGCCCTCTCTCAGCAGGTCGAACAGCAGGTGGGCAACATCCCGCCGGGGTACGTCAAGGTCGAGTCCGGCCTGGGCGAGGCCTCGCCCCGCAACCTGTACATCCTCCCGATCGTCTCGGAGGAGCGCGCCCTCGGCGTCGTGGAGTTCGCCTCCTACGGCGAGTTCCGCGAGATCCACAAGAACTTCCTGCGCCAGCTGGTCGCCCTGCTCGGCACGACGATCAACACCATCCTCGCCAACAACCGCACCGAGCACCTGCTGGAGCAGTCCCAGCAGCTCACCAGCCAGCTGCGGGAGCGCTCGAACGAGCTCCAGCGCCAGCAGGAGGAGCTGCGCGGCAAGAACGCCGAACTCCGGCAGAAGGCCACCCAGCTCGCCAACCAGAACAGGGCCATCGAGCTCCAGAACCAGCAGATCCAGCGGTCCAGGAACGCCCTGGAGGAGCGGGCGCACCAGCTCCAGGTCTCCTCCAAGTACAAGTCCGAGTTCCTGGCGAACATGTCGCACGAGCTGCGCACACCGCTCAACAGCCTGCTCATCCTGGCGCGACTGCTCGCCGACAACGGGGAGCAGAACCTCTCGCCCAAGCAGGTCGAGTTCGCCCAGACCATCCACAAGGCGGGCAGCGACCTGCTGCTGCTCATCGACGAGATCCTCGACCTGTCCAAGGTGGAGGCCGGCCGCGCGGAGGTCCAGCCGAGCGAGGTGTCCATCGGACAGCTGGTGGACTACGTCGAGGCGACCTTCCGCCCGGTCACGGGCGAGCAGGGGCTCGCGTTCGCGGTGGACGTGTCGCCGGACATCCCGGGGACGCTGTGGACCGACGAGCAGAGGCTCCAGCAGATACTGCGCAACCTGCTGTCCAATGCCGTCAAGTTCACGCCGCAGGGCGAGGTGCGCCTCCTCATCGAGCCCGCGTGGGCGCTGGAGGACGCCGACCTGGAGATGTTCGAGGAGAACGAGGAGGTCATCGCCTTCACGGTCGCGGACACCGGGATCGGCATCGCCGAGGACAAGCTCCAGGTCATCTTCGAGGCCTTCCACCAGGGCGACGGAGGCACGTCGCGGAGGTTCGGCGGCACGGGCCTCGGCCTGTCGATCAGCCGGAACTTCGCCCGCCTGCTCGGCGGGGAGATCCGGGTGCAGAGCGTCGCGAACCAGGGCTCGACCTTCACACTGCTGCTGCCGGTCCGTCTTCCCGAGGACGCCGGGGACCGGGACGACCAGGCGGTCGGCGTGTCCTCGGTGCCCATGCTGGAGACCGGCCGCGGCGACACCGACCCCGCCCAGGACGCCTTCGGGACCGGGTTCGGGACGGGCGTCCCGATCAACGACGACTTCGCCATGCCGGACGAGGACTTCGACGCGGCGGTGGCCGCCCTCACCGACATCGGCCACGAACCGCTGCCCACCGTCCCGGTGCTCAAGGCGCCCGAGTCGGCCGCACCGGCCGGGGGAGAGGCCGCGGAGGAGCCGAAGGAGGCCGAGGCGCGCACCGACCCCGAGCGGCGCGCCGTCCTGGCCGGCCAGCGGGTCCTCATCGTCGACGACGACGTGCGCAACGTCTTCGCCCTGACGAGCGCCCTGGAGGCGCAGGGGCTGGAGGTGCTCTACGCCGACAACGGCCACGCGGGCATCGCCAGGCTGGAGGCCAACGAGGACATCTCCCTGGTCCTCATGGACGTGATGATGCCGGAGCTGGACGGCAACCAGACGACCCAGCGCATCCGGGAGATGCCGCAGTTCGCCGACCTGCCGATCATCTCGCTCACCGCCAAGGCCATGCAGGGCGACCGCGAGCGCAGCCTCGCGGCGGGCGCCACGGACTACGTGACCAAGCCCGTCGACCTGGACCACCTGCTCGACGTCATGCGGCGCTGGCTCACCGCGGGCCGGGAGGAGACCATCGCCGGAGCGGCGGCCGAGGACGCCGCCGCCGCGGCGGCCTCCGCCGGAACCGGGGCCGACGGCGCGGACGGCACACGGACCGGGCAGAATGGCGCGACGGCCGACGACGGCGACAACACCCGCGCCGGTACCAGGGATAACAACGACCCGAACGGGGACACTGGCACCAGCACCCCGACCGAAGACCTGGAGTAACCCGAAGTGACCCAGAAGGCCAACATCCTTCTCGTCGACGACCGCGACGAGAACCTGATCGCGCTGGAGGCCGCCCTCACGTCCCTCGACCAGAACCTGGTCCGTGCGAACTCCGGGGAGGAGGCGCTCAAGCACCTCCTGGGCACCGACTTCGCGGTCATCCTGCTCGACGTGGTCATGCCGGGGATGGACGGGTTCGAGACCGCCGCCCACATCAAGCAGCGCGAGAAGACCAAGGACGTGCCGATCATCTTCCTGACGGCACAGGAGATCGACCGGCACCAGGTCTTCCGCGGCTACGCGTCGCGCGCGGTCGACTTCCTGCTCAAGCCCTTCGACCCGTGGGTGCTGCGCTCCAAGGTCGAGGTGTTCGTGGAGCTGCACCAGCTCAAGGCGCAGATGCGCGAGCAGGCCCGCGCCCTCCAGCGCGACCTCGGCCAGGAGACCGGGGAGCCGGGCAAGATCCTGGCCGAGCAGCTGGCGCTGCGCTCACGGCAGGTGCAGTCCGACCTCGCCGAACTGCGCGAGCACATCGTCACCAACTACCAGGACGTGGACCAGCCCCTCGTCAACGGCGTGCGCCGGATGGACCGGTCGGTGTCGCAGCTGTCCACACTGGTGGACACCCTGCACGGCCCCGAGTAGCTGTGTTTGCCCTGGGGCTCCGCTTCGCTTTGCCCCGGGGTTCGGGCGCCTTGAGGCCGGTGTGCTTCCTGTGCTTGCTTGGGGGCTCCGCTTCGCCCCGTGTTCGGGCGCCCGGAAGCCGGTGTGCTTCGTCCTCGTCTGCGCCTGTCGCTCGTGCCTCGCTCGCGGCTTGCCCCCTGTTGTTTTTGGGGCTCCGCTTCGCTTTGCCCCGGGGTTCGGGCGCCTTGAGGCCGGTGTGCTTCGTCCTCGTCTGCGCCTGTCGCTCGTGCCTCGCTCGCGGCTTGCCCCCTGTTGTTTTTGGGGCTCCGCTTCGCTTTGCCCCGGGGTTCGGGCGCCTTGAGGCCGGTGTGCTTCGTCCTCGTCTGCGCCTGCCGCTCGTTCCTCGCTCGCGGCTTGACTCGTCCTGCAGCACCCCGGCGGCGCCCTCACGCACAACCCCCTGGGGCGGGGTCGCGTTCTCACTCGCAACCCCCTGGGGCGGGGTCGCGTTCTCACTCGCAACCCCAGGGGCGGGGGAGCGGGATCAGGGGACGGGACGGGGAGGGAGCGCGAGTCCGATGTGCTCGCCGATCTCCTCGATGAGCCCCAGGTCGGCGAGTCGGAAGCTGCTGCGGTTGCTGCGGCGGATCAGGGTGAGCGCGCCGCGCACGCCCCGGCTCCCCCGGAGCGGGACGGAGAGGAGCGACCCGGCCCCGAGCACCGCGAGCAGGGGAGCGCCCGACCCGGCGGAGCCCAGCACCGACTCGTCCTCGATGAGGGGGAACAGCAGGGACTGGCCCCGGCCGAGCACCTCGCCGGGGATCTCGGACCCCCCGGGCGACACTGCCGCGACCTCCTCCCGCACACCGGGCGCCGCGTCGGGGGGACCGGCGACCACGGCGCGCCGGGCGACCCCGGGGTCGGTGGGCAGGTCGCACACGTCCACGACCACCCAGTCCGCGTAGGAGTCGGCGAGCAGTTCGGCGGCGTCCGCGAGGGCGAGCGGCTCCCCCGCCCCGCCGGGCCCCGCGGACCGCAGCAGCAGCCGCGTCATCCTCGTCAGGACGTCCAGCCGACGGGCGGCGAGGACCACCACCTGGTCCTCCACCTCCGGTTCGAGCGGGGACGGGGCCTCCTCCTCGGCGCCGTTCATCGGCGGCGACATCGCCACCAGCACCAGCGGGTTCGGCTCCGTGGGCAGCTCCAGGCGGGTGAGGGTGAGGTGGACGTCCTCCGCCCACCCGCGCTGCGCCAGCCGCGACTCCAGCGAGGCCGGCCCGTCGCCGCGCAGCACGGCCGCGAGCCAGGACTGCATCGCCGCCCTTTTGCGCAGGTCCACGAAGTGGGCGAAGGTCTTCCCGGTGAGGTAGCCCGGTGCGCTGCCCAGCTGGGCGGCCCCCGCGTTGTTGATCCGTCTGATGTACCCCTCGTGGTCCAGCAGCACCACCGGGACGCTGAGCTCCGTGAACACCGCCCGGAGCAGGTTGCGGTCGTCGTCGTTCTGGCGACGCGGCCCGGGCTGGCTGTGGGCGCGGGCCAGCTGCGCCCCCGCGTCGTTGAGCAGGCGTTCCGCGTACTCCAGCTCCGCGAGGGCCGCCTCGGCGGTGCCCTCGGCGTCGTCCGGGTACATCGTGTGCGTGTTGCGGAGGGCGGCTGTTCTCTCACTGAGAGCAGTGGTCTCGCGTTGCAACCCGGCGAGGTTCTCCGACACGCTCAGGGCTCCCGTCGTGGCTGGTCTCTCCCGGATGTCCGGGTCCGTGATCCCCAAGGTTACGGTTAGCGGGTGAGCCCCGGACGCGGAAGGAGGCCCCGCCGTGTGGATCGAACGCCTGGCCCGCGACATCGGTGCGCTGGGACAGGCGGAGAACACCACCCTCGAACGCGCCCTCGACCAGATGAGCAGGGCCGCCGCCTTCGGGGTCCCCGGCTGCTCGGCCGCCCTCGTCGTGCTGTGGCGCGAGGTCGAGGGGGCCGACGGGACGGTCCGCCACGTGGTGACCGACTACGGCGCCTCCCACGCCGACCTCTCCGCCGCCTTCGAGCACCAGTACACGACCGACCAGGGACCGACGGTGGAGGCCGTGCGGGAGATGGCCCGGGTCGGGGTCGCCGACGTGCTCCGCGAACCCCACCGGTGGCCGAGCTACACCGCCATGGCCGTCCAGTGCGGCGACCGCTCCTCCATCACCCTGCCCAGCCTCCTGTCCGGCGACGGCGCCGACGACGACCGCGTGGTCACGTTCGGGGTGCACTCCGGCCGCGCCGACGCCTTCGACGAGCAGGTCGTCGCACCGCTCACCGCACTGCTGGCGGAGCACGCGGCGGCGGCCCTGCACACGGTGGGGCGCCAGGCCGACGTGGCGCGCGAGACCGCGCACATGCGCCGGGCGATGTCCGCGCGCACCTACATCGACCAGGCCAAGGGCATCATCATGCACGCGCGCGGCTGCGACGCGGACACGGCCTTCACCGCGCTGCGGGAGGTCGCCCAGCGCAACCGCAAGCGGGTCGTGGACGTGGCCAGGGACCTGGTCATGGAGAACACGGCGGGTGACGAGTCCCGAGCGTGATCGAAAACCGCCATGATGAGGCTCCGACCCGCAGCGACAAGGAGAAGCGACCGTGACGTCAGACATCTCGATCCGTCGCGAGCATGACGTCGTCGTCGTCACTCCCGTGGGGGAGATGGACGCGGTGACCTCTCCCGGCCTGGCCGACGTCCTGGAGGAGGTCCTGGCCGCCGACCGGCCGCGGGGCGTGGTGGTGGACCTCGCCAAGGTCGGCTTCTGCGACTCCCGCTGCATCGGGGTGCTCGTCGCGGCCTTCCGGCGCGGCCGGGACATGGACGTGGGGTTCGTGGTCGCCGAGCCGCAGCAGCAGGTCAACCGCCTGTTCGTGATAGCCGGCATCGACCAGGTCATCCCGATCGTGCCGAGCACCGACGAGGCGGTCGACTCGCTCAGGGGCTGAGCCCCCCGAGCCCGTCCACGAAGTGCAGCCGTACCGTCGACCCCCCGCCGTCCCCGCTGATCTCCAGGAAGTCGCAGCTCTGGCGGGTGATCCACAGCCCGTACCCGCGCGGGCGCATGCTGTCGGCGGGACGGTAGCCCGCCAACGGGTCGGTGAGGCCCCCGTGCTCGTCGAACACGTCGCACACCCACCGGTCGGGGCCCCGCCAGAGACTGACGGAGCCCTTGCCCGCCCCGTGCTCCAGCACGTTCGCGGCCAGCTCGTTCACGGCCACGACGAGGCTGTCGGCCCGGTGCCGGGCCAGGCCCAGGGACTCGCAGAGCGCGGTCAGCTCACGGCGCAGCCGGGGGAGCGACATCCCGATCTCCAGCCGGTGGACGGGCCCGCCGACCGGCAGGGGGTCCGGCACGGCCGGCAGGGCGCCGAACGCCGCCGTGCCCAGGTAGCCGGGGTTGGGACCGGGCCCGCCCGGGCCCATCAGCGCCGGGTGGGTGGCGCGCACCGCCGCGCGGGCCCTCGGGCCGAGCACCCGCCCGTCGTAGGCGCACAGCAGGCGCAGGCCCAGGGGCGCCAGCGCCGTGCACAGGACCGACTCCAGGCGCAGCCACTCGCGCGTCTCGGTCCCCGAACCTAAGGGGGGCGGTGGCTCCGCCACCAGCGCCACGGGTTCGTGGGTGAGGGTCAGGCGGTGCAGGGCCGCCAGGGTGCGCCCAGGGGCCTCGTAGAGCCCGTCCCTGTCGAGCACGTGGACGCGCGCGCCCTCCGCGGGGGACAGGGACCCGACGAGGGCGGCGGCGCGGGCCCCGGAGACGGCGAGCGCCGCGTGGGCGCCGCCGCCCAGCGCGGACCGCAGCCGCTCCAGGGCCGTGTCGTGGAACCGCCCCTCGCTCTCGAAGAGGAGTCCCTGGTGCTCGAAGGTCATCGGCGCACGGCTCCGCGCCCCGGCCGCCCGGAGGGGGCTCCGCCGGGCTCGGGACACGGACACGGGGGGACGGGGGAACACACGGATCAGCGGGTGGCCCCGGACAGCAGGAGGCCGTCCGTCTCGCTCCCGTCGGCGCCCTCGTCCTCCGCCTGCTGCGGGCGCGACCGGTCGTAGGCGATCTCGGTCTCCACGGCGATCCGCTGCCACGTGAACCGCGAGCGGGCACGGTCCACGGCGGCGATCCCGTAGGCGGTGCTCATGGTCGGGGTGCTGAGCACGGCGCGCACGGAGCGCGCGACCTCGTCCGGCCGGCCGAACCGCATCAGCACGCCGCTGGTGCGGTGCAGGACCGCGCCGGGGGTCGCGCCGGTCGCGGTGGCCACGACGGGCAGGCCGCAGGCCATGGCCTCCAGGACGGCACCGCCGTAGGGGTCGTAGGAGGCGGCGGACACGTACACGTCGGCCGAGCGCAGCAGGCGCGGCAGCTCCTTGCGCTCGACCGGTCCGACGAGGTGGACGCGGTCGTCGACGCCGGCCTCCTTGGCCAGGAGCTCCACCCGGCGGGCGTTCTCGTCGAGGGCGACGTCGAGGTCCTCGGCGGTGGAGACGATGAGCAGCTCCGCCTCGGGCAGGCGGGTCATGGACTCGACGAGGCGGTCGGCGCCGCCGGCCTCCGTCAGGGAGGTGACCGACACCAGCCGCGCGCGCTCCTCGCGCCGGGAGGTCCAGTGCTCGGCCGAGGTCCCGCCCTCCATGCTGAAGTGGTCGGGGTCCACGCCGAAGGGCACGACGCTCACGTGGTGCCGGGGCACGCCCAGGCGCGCCAGCTCGCCCTGCTGGTCGGTGGAGTTGACCAGGACGTGGTCGGCGCGGGAGGCGAGGATCGTCTCCATGCGGGCGCGTTCGGGGTGGTGGGACAGCCCGGAGCGCTGTTCGCTGGCGTTGAGGGAGTGGAAGGTCTGGACGATGGGGGTCCCGCTCTGGTCGCTCTCGCTGTGCGCCTGGGCGTGCAGCGCCGCGAGGCCGCTGGTCCAGCCGATGGCGTGCAGGACGTCGGGCGCGTCCTCGTCCAGGACCGCGGCCAGGGCGGTGCCGAAGGCGCCGGTGTGCTCGGCGTGCTCATCGGCGGGAAGCGGGCTGGCGGGACCGGCGTCGAGGTAGGTGACGGAGACGCCGCGCGCCATCCGGGTGCGCCCCTCCGGCTGCTCGGGGTCGCTGCGACGGGCGTAGACCGTCACCTTGTGACCGAGTTTGGCCAGCTGCCGGGAGAGCGCGCAGACGTGCAGGCTCGCGGGGCAGGCGGGCTCCCCCCGGTGGGCGGGAAGGGGGTTGGCGTGTTCGGCGATCATGGCGATCTTCACTGGGCTGGACTCCTTGGGCGAGAACGGTGCCCGTCGTAGGTGCGAACGCCCGAGGTGACTCCGGAGCGGGGATCGGAATCCCCCCGGGCGGGACGGCGGCTGTGCGATCCAGGGGAGAGCGGGCGCACGGGTCGGGAACGCCCGGGCACAGCGGGTGGTGGACGCCGGGCAGCACTGACGGCCGCGCGCACGGAGGGCACGCGGCTGCTGCGGGGCGAACCGGGAAAGGAAGAGAGGCAGGGCAGACGCACAGTGATCACACCAAACGACCGTCGAAGGAGATCGAGGACCACGGGCGCGACGGAGTCGCGGCGCACGCGGCGGGTCGTGTGTGTCTGCGTCTTAGACACCCAACGGGGCCCATTCTGCCAGACGCCTCGCGGGCGGACAACGCGAGGCCGGTCTCGCGCCATGCCCCAAGGAGACTTCGGGGCGGACCGTAATACCCCGGGACCCCCTGTGCGCTGGGGGTTCTCCGTACCCGCCGATCGGCCCTGTCGGGCGCGCGTGGACGCCGCTACTGTCGGACCGGGACCACGGAAGGCCGCGACACACACCGGAGGCCCACCCGTCACAGCACTTTTATCGGCCGGAACCGGTGCGGGAACTGCATATCCGGGTGTTTTCCGCCATGATGTACGCGGATTTTGACCGACTCCAGCAGTAGGTCGGTACGGTTACAGAATCCAGACGTTGAACGGGACTCGACCAAGGTCCGGCGCGTGGCGCCGGGCAACCGGCCACGGCCGACGAAACGGGAGGAAGGGCGTATGGGTGTCGCTGGTGGGGAAGTCATTGTCACGGCCCTCACGCACCGGGGCGCTATCCGCCCCGCCAACGAGGACGCCGTCGTCATGGGTGCTCTCACCGTCGCCAGTGCGAACATGACCTCTCCGGTCCGCTGCGTGCTGCCGGTGAGCGAGCCCGTCATCCTGGCGGTCGCCGACGGGATCGGCGGACAGGCCGCGGGAGAGATCGCCTCGGAGCACGCGGTGCACCGCATGGCCGAGATGGGGCCGCGGCTGAACGGCCCCGAGGAGATCGCCCAACTGCTGAGCAACATCGACGAGGAGATCAAGGACCACGCCCTCCAGCACACCGAGTTCTCCGGCATGGGGACCACGGTCGCCGGCGTCCTGCTCAACAACGACGGCAACTTCTGGTTCAACGTCGGAGACTCCCGGACCTACCGCCTGGAGGGACGCCGCCTGCGGCAGCTCTCCGAAGACGACTCCCCGGCGCTCCCCCCCTCCGAGGACGGCCGCCCGGTCACCACGAACTTCATCACCCAGTCCCTGGGCGGCAGTTCCGGCGGCTCGATGGTCCCGCACGTGGGACGCGACGACGCGGCCGACCCGAGCGCCTGGCTCATGTGCAGCGACGGACTGTCCGACCTCGTCCTCCCCGAGGAGATGGAGCGGATGATCGCCGAGGCCGGCAGCGACGAGGCCGCCGTGCACGCCCTGTGGCAGGCCGCCATGGAGGCCGGCGGCAAGGACAACATCAGCATCCTGCTGGCGCGCCGAGTCTGACCCCGGCTCCGACGCGCGGGTCCCGCCCCGCGGCGGCCGGCGCGGGGCGAACACGAAGGGCCCGTACACCTCGCGGTGTACGGGCCCTTCCGCTCGTGGACCGCGCGGGTCCGCGCCGGCCTACTTCCGGTCGGCGCCGCCGCCCGGGCGGTTGCGCATCCGGACCAGGACGAGCACGACCGCGCCGATGCCCGCGATCGCGACGACGGCCACCACGGCCAGCGCCACGGGGGAGACGCCGCCCTCGTCGGCCTCCTCGGCGGAGACCTCCTCGGCGGCGGGCTCCCCGGCGGGCTCGTCCGACTCCTCGGCGGAGGGCGCCTCGCTCTCACCCGCCTCCGGCTCCGGCGCCGCGGCGGCCACGGCCTCCTCGGTCACGGTGAACGTCAGGCTGTCCTGGATGGGGTGGCCGTCGGAGGACACGACGCGGAACCCGATGGTGTACTCGCCGGCCTCGTCCAGGGGGCTCAGCCCCACGGACACGTCCGTGCCGTCGAACGAGAGCTCGCCGTCCTCGTAGGTGGTCTCCCCGTCCGGCCCCGTCACGACGACGGCGCTTCCGCTGCCGCCCTCCATCGGCGCGTTGTTGAAGGTCAGCACGACCTCCTCGGGCACGGTCTCCAGGGTCTGCCCGTCCTCGGGGCTGGAGTCGGTCAGCACGTCGTGGGCCAGCGCGGGCGAGGGAGCCAGCGCCAGTGCCGCGGCGGCGAGGGGGGCGAGGAGGACGGCGGCCGCGCGCGGGAGCACGCGGGAGGCTGTCCCGGTTCCGTCGAGGGGGGCGCTGCTGCTGGTGGTGGTCATGTTCTTCTCTCAGCGTTCGTGGTCGGTTCGCGCCCGGCGCGCGGGTCCTCCGGTACGGGGACCGCGCGGTCCGGGCCTCTCACAGTGCGGACGGATGCGAACCGGGAGGCCCCCGGGGCCGGTGCGCCGAGAGCGGGGCGGGGGAGGGCGCCGCGGACCGGGTCGGAGACCGGGCCGGAGCGGCGGCGCCGAACGCGAGGCGGGGGACGAGCAGCGGCGGCAGCGCGCGTGCGAACAGCGCGGCGAGGAACCACAGGGCCGCCTCGCCGTGGGCGAGCAGGGCGGAGGCGAGCAGGGCCGCCCACAGGTGCGCGAGCAGCATGCCGGGCGCGAAGCCGAGCGTGTGCGCGAGGAACCCGTGGCCCGCGTGGCCGGCGTCGGCGCCGAACGCGGGGTCGACCGAGCCCTGGAGGACGAGGTGCAGGACGACCTGGACCGTCGCCATGACGGCGAGGATGTCGCCGAAGCCGCGCATGGACCGGGTGAAGAACCAGAGCACGGGGAAGAGCACCGCGGTGGCGGCGGCGAACCCGCCGGCGGAGGCGGGGACCTCCGCCCACAGGTTGTGGCCGCCCCAGGCCAGCCCGGTGCACGCCGCGGCGAGGGACGCCGTGCGTGTGAGACGGAGAGTGCCGTGGGCGGGTCGCACGTGAACGAACCTAGGCCGTGCCCCGGGGGGCCGCAAGATCTCCCAAAGGTGAGAACCGTGCCCCTGGGGTCGCGGATCGGCGCGGAGCGTGACGGTCCACCGTTCGGCACCTCGCGTTTCCGGTCGGGCGGCCGGGGTCCTCCTCCCGGGCCGCGGGGCGGGAGCGACGCCGGGAGGGGGCGCGGACGTGGAAGAGGCCGCCGGGCGCGATCCCCCGCGCTCCCGGCGGCCTCCTCCGTCGCCCTTCGCAGCCTTCGTGCGCGGGCGGACCCGGGGGTCCGCTAACCGGCCGGTACGAGCTCGCGCCGCATGTAGCGTCGCTGCTCGGGGGTGGTGCCACCCCAGACTCCGTGAGCCTCACCGGAACGAAGGGCCCACCGCAGGCACTCTTGGCGAACAGTACAGCTGCGGCAGACGGCGACGGCCTGTTCGGTGTCGGCGCGCCCGATCCCGGTGCTGCTCACCGGGAAGAAGATCTCCGGGTCGTACGAGCGGCAGTTGCCCTGCTCGACCCAGTCCTCGCTCTCGTGGTACAGGCGGTTCACGGGGCGCCTCCGATCCGTGGCTTGGTCCATGGTCCGTGGGCCGCGCCGTGTTCCCGCGGCGGGGCCGGAAGTCTCCGCCCCGCCCGCGTTCCCGTCGACCGGGCGGAACTGCGGCGAAGCGATGCGACTAAGTGTAGTACTACATGAGGTCGTACTACACGGAGTCTGCTGGAAATCCGCCGAATGATCAAGGACGTTCGGCCGTGTCAGGCCCCCTCTCCGCCCCTCGGCGGGCGGGGACGGGGCCGTGCGCGCGGGCCGGGCGGGGGCCGGGAAAGCTCGGGAAATTCCAGCGCACGGACCTTTTCCGGAGCCCCGCCGCGTAGCGTGTGACCTGAGGCGCCGCCCCGAAGAGGCGTTATGTCGCGAGGTTCCCACCGAATTGATGTGACTTAACGCACGCTTAATATTGCTCGGTAAAGCTCTATGTTTGACCGTGTCGGACGGCCGCCGCGCGAGGCGCCGCCGCCGCCCCCGTGCGCCGCCCGTACGCGGCCCGCCCGCCGAACCGCCTGATGGGCGGGGCGTGGACCGCGCGACCGGGGTCCCCGCGACTCCCCTTGAAAGCCCTGGTCAGGGCCTTGGTTCGCTGCTAAATAAACGGGCCATACCCGATGCGAACCTCCCGAAACATCTGCGCGGAATCTCCGCGGAACCTCATTGACATTCGTTCGCTAAGTTCGATCGACGTGCCACATCTACGAACGAACCTCCAAGCACGCGACCGAACTGACACCGGGGCCGAGAGCCCTGAGACGACAGGGGCCGCGGGCCGTGGGGACGTGCGCCTCGCGCACCCGTCCCCGGAGGACGGGCCGCACATGTGGCGGCTGGCCCGGGAGACGGGAATGGACGTCAACTCCCCGTACGCCTACGCGCTCTGGTGCCGGGACTTCGCCACGACCAGCGTCGTCGCCCGCGACGGCGAGGGCCGTGTCGCGGCCTACGTCACCGGCTACGTGCGTCCCGACAGTCCCGACACGTACTTCCTCTGGCAGGTCGCCGTCGACTCCGCGTTCCGCGGACAGCGGCTGGCCCGCCGGATGCTCGACTTCATCGGCGACCGGATCACCGACCGTGGTCTGCGCTATCTCGAAGCGACCGTCACACCCGACAACACCGCTTCCCGCGCGCTGTTCGCGTCGTTCGCCCGGGACCGGGACACCGAGGCCGTGTGGAGTCCGCTCCTGACCGGGGAACACTTCCCCCAGGAGGGGGACACCCCGCACGAGCCCGAGGACCTGGTCCGGATCGGCCCGTTCGGGCAGGCACCGGGTCAGGGGCGTGACTGACCATCCGCACCGGATCGACCGATCCCGACCCACCCCGTCGTCCAAGCCATGAGCCCACGAACCTGGGGAAAGGAACCGAGGTACACACGATGGAGACCTTCCAGCGCCTGGAGTCCGAAGTCCGCGGATACTGCCGGAACTGGCCGGTCGTCTTCGACAGGGCGGTCGGAAGCCATGTCTACGACGAGACCGGCAAGCCTTACCTCGACTTCTTCGCGGGAGCGGGCTCGCTCAACTACGGGCACAACAACCCCGAGCTGAAGACCTCGCTCATCGAGTACCTGACGGACGACCGCATCGTCCACAGCCTCGACGCCTACAGCGTGGCCAAACGCGAGTTCCTGGAGACCTTCGAGCAGATCGTGCTCAAACCGCGGGACCTCGACTACAAGGTGCAGTTCCCCGGTCCGGCGGGCAACAACGCGGTCGAGGCCGCGCTGAAGCTGGCCCGCAAGTACACCGGCCGCTCGACGATCGTGAACTTCACCAACGGCTTCCACGGCATGACCCTGGGGGCCCTGGCCGTCACCGGCAACTCGATGAAGCGCGGCGGCGCGGGCGTGCCGCTCGACCACGTGGCCACGATGCCGTTCGACAACTACCTCGACGGGCGCACGCCCGACTTCCTGTGGCTGCGCAGCCTGCTGGACGACAGCGGCAGCGGGCTGGACAAGCCCGCCGCCGTCATCGTCGAGGCGGTCCAGGGCGAGGGCGGCATCAACGTCGCCAGCGCCCAGTGGCTCCGGGAGCTCTCCGACCTCTGCCGCGAGTACGAGATCCTCCTGATCGTCGACGACATCCAGATGGGCTGCGGCCGCACCGGCGACTTCTTCAGCTTCGAGGAGGCCGGGATCACCCCGGACATCGTCACGCTGTCCAAGTCCATCAGCGGCTACGGCCTGCCCATGGCCCTCACCCTGTTCAAGCGCGAGCTGGACGTGTGGGAGCCGGGCGAGCACAACGGCACCTTCCGCGGATTCAACCCGGCGATGGTGACCGGCGCCGAGGCGCTGCGCCGCTTCTGGAGCGACGACTCCTTCGCCGCCTCCACCAAGGCCAAGGGCGACATGGTCGCCGCGCGCCTGGGGGAGATGGCGGCGGAGCACTCCGACTTCGGCGCGCACGTGCGCGGCCGCGGGCTCGCCCGGGGCCTGGCCTTCGAGCAGGACGGCATCGCCAAGAAGGTGGCGGCCGAGTCGTTCGACCGGGGCCTGCTCCTGGAGACCTCCGGGCCCGAGGACGAGGTCGCGAAACTTCTTCCGCCGCTCACCGCGACGGAGGAGGAACTGACCGCCGGCCTTGACATCATGGCTGACGCGGCCCGTGCCGCGGTCAAGGTGGCGCAGCCGGCCTAGGGCCCCGGCGGCGGTTCCACATCCACGCGGTACGGGGTCGGACGACACTCCCAGGAGGGAGGGTCGTCCGGCCCCGCGCCGCGTCGCACCACCCCAGCAAGGCGCAGCAGCGCGTTTAAGGAGCAAGCCAGTGATCGTTCGCAGCATGGACGAGGTCAACGACACCGAGGCCGACATCAAGACGGAGAACTGGCGCAGCCGCCGGATCATCCTGGCCAAGGAGAAGGTGGGCTTCTCCTTCCACGAGACCGTCCTGTACGCGGGCACCGAGTCGACCTTCTGGTACGCCAACCACGTCGAGCTCGTGCACTGCATCGAGGGCGAGGCGGAGCTGACCAACGAGGAGACCGGGGAGAAGCACACCATCACCCCGGGCACCCTCTACCTCCTCAACGGCCACGAGAAGCACACCGTCCGTCCCAAGACGGACTTCCGCGTGCTCTGCGTGTTCAACCCGCCCGTGACCGGGCGCGAGGTCCACGACGAGAACGGGGTCTACCCGCTCGTCGTGGAGGAGGACGCCCCCGCGTAGGGCGCCGACACGGCAGCAGGTGGGCGGGGTCCGCGCGGCGGACCCCGCCCACGGCCGTGTCCTGGGTTTTGATGGGGGACTCCGGACCGGGCCCGGGGCGCGACGGGGGAAGGGAAGGACGGCGGAGAACCGACGCCCCAGTGTGACCGCGCCTCGGACCCAGGGTCACCAGGTACAGGTGACCCGCCCTGAACAGGCCGAAAGCCGGGTCACCCGGCGACCGCGTATCCATAACCAGTGCATAACGGACTAAACCCGTCTCGTTACTGCCGGATGTGCTCGGGGAGGGAGACCCCGTACCAGCGCCGCCGCTCCGTGTCCCGACCGGCGGCGGCAGCCGCGGCCCAGCGCCGCGCACCGCCCGCACCAGGCGTCCCACCATCCGAATGCGCGGCGCACCCGTCCTGCCTTCCCGGTCGGGGGCGCCGCCTCGCGAATCACCGAGGAGCAGTCGTGAAGAAGCAGGTACCAGCGATCAGCCGAGGAACCTGGGGCCGCCGAGACGCACTCCGACTGGGCGGCGTGGGGCTCGCCACGGTCGGCCTCGCCGCCTGCACCCGGGTCGACGGGGGAGGCGGCGGGGAAGAAGGGGGACAGTCCACCCTGGAACGCCTGCGCGAACAGGGCTTCGTGAGCGTCGGCCTCGCCAACGAGATCCCGTTCGGGTTCATCGACGGCAGCGGCGCCCCCGCGGGGCAGTCCCCGGCCGTCGCCAGAGCGGTCTTCGAGGAGCTGGGCGTCCCGGAGATCCAGCCGACCCCGGTCACCTGGGACGGCCTGATCCCCGGCCTCCAGGCGAACCGATTCGACGTTCTCGCCGCCGGCGTGTTCATCACGCCGGACCGCTGCGAGCAGGTCGCCTTCACCGAGCCCACCGCCACGTCCCCCGAGGCCTTCCTCGTCAACGAGGGCAACCCCGAGGGCATCGAGCACTTCACCTCGTTCGTGGACAACCCCGACCTGACCCTGGCCGTCCTCAACGGCTCGGTCGAGCAGAGCTACGCCGAGTACTTCGAGGTGCCCGAGGGCCAGCTGGAGCTCATCCCCGACCAGACCACCGGCTACGAGCTGCTGGAGGCGGGCCGGGTCGACGCGGTGTCCATGCTGAAGGTCTCCCACGAGTACCTCCTCATCGACCGCGGCGGCCCCTTCGAGGTCACCGAGGCGTTCTTCCCCGAGATCGACGGCCGGGAGGAGAAGGGCTGGGGCGGCCTGTGCGTCCGCCAGGAGGACACCGAGCTCCTGGAGGAGATGAACCGCGTCATCGCCGAGTTCAAGGAGAGCGGACGCCTCCTGGAACTGGGCGAGGAGTGGGGCTTCACCGAGGCGGACCTCCCCGACGACACGACCACCGCCGAACTCTGCGAGGGATGACCACGACGTGGACTTCCTGATCGAGCAGCTCCCCCGATATCTCGACGGCGCTCTGATCACCGTCCAGCTGACCGCGGGCGGCAGTGCGCTGGCCTTCGTGCTGGCCATGGTCTTCGGGATCCTGGGCAGCATGAAGCACTGGCTTCCCCGGGCCGTGGCCACGGTCTACGTGGAGGTCTTCCGCGGTATCGCCGCACTGGTCCTGATGTTCTGGATGGCGTACGCCCTACCGCTGGTGTCCGGCTACAAGCTGGACGACACCTTCGCGGCGATCGTCGCCCTGGGCATCAACCTCGGAGCCTACGGCGCCGAGGTGGTGCGCGCGGCCGTCAACGCCGTGCCCAAGGCCCAGGTGGAGGCGTGCGTCGCGCTGAACATGTCGTGGTTCCAGCGGACCCGCCTGGTGGTGCTCCCCCAGGCGTGGGCGCAGATGCTGCCCACGTTCGGCAACCTGGTCATCGAGCTCATGAAGGCCACCGCTGTGGCCTACCTCATCGGTGTGGCCGACCTGACGGCCGTGGCGCAGCAGATCCGCTCCGCCACGGGTGAGACGGTCCTGGCCTTCACCGGAGCCCTCATCCTCTACTACCTGATCGCGCAGGTGCTGATCTTCGGCATGCGACTGCTCGAACGCCGCGCCAACCGCAAGCTGGGACGGATCCCGCCCGGAGGCACCGGGCTGCTGGCGCTTCTGCGGCCCCCGTCCGTGGGCACGAAGGTGGGTGTCGCCAAGTGATCTGGGACTTCGAGTTCACCCTGGAGGTCATGCCGGACCTCCTGCGCGGCCTGTGGGTCACCGTCCAGGCCACCGTGTTCGGCTACCTGATCGCGCTGGCCCTGGGCCTCGTGATCGCCATGGTCCGCCGGATCCCGGTGCTCGGGACGATCGTCCACGTGGTGATGGAGTTCATCCGCACCACGCCGCTGCTGGTGCAGCTGGTCTTCGTCTTCGCCCTCGTGCCCGCGGGCTTCTCGCCCCTGATGGTCGGCATCATCGTCCTGGGGGTGCACTACGCGGCCTACACCGCCGAGGTGTACCGCTCGGGCATCGAGGGCGTGGCCGTGGGCCAGTGGGAGGCGGCGCGCGCGCTGAGCCTCCCGGCCCGGCGCACGTGGGGGGCGATCGTGCTGCCGCAGGCGATCCGCAAGGTCATCCCCGCGCTGGGCAACTACCTCATCGCGATGTTCAAGGACACCCCGCTGCTCTTCGCCATCACGGTCGTGGAGCTCCTGGCCACCGCCCAGCAGGTCGGCCAGGCGAGTTTCAAGATCGTGGAGGCGTTCACCCTCGTCGGGTTCCTGTTCCTCCTCGTGAGCATCCCGTCCGCGATCATCATCCGACGACTGGAGCGACGCTATGCCGCCGTCTGACACCCCTACGAACGCACGGCCCCAGGGTGGCGGGGCCGGGGCCGGGGGAGGCCCCCTGATCGTCTTCGACCAGGTGGTCAAGCGCTTCGGCGACCTCACCGTGCTCGACCACCTGGACTTCTCGGTCGACCCCGGGGAGCGGGTCACCCTCATCGGGCCCAGCGGTTCGGGGAAGACCACCATCCTGCGCCTGCTGATGACCCTGGAGAAGGTCACCGAGGGCGTCATCCGGGTGGGCGGCGAACCGTTCAGCCACATGCCCCGCGGCGGTTCGGGAGGGCTGGTCCCGGCCGGCGAGAGCTACCTGCGCGAACGCCGCAAGCGCATCGGCATGGTCTTCCAGCAGTTCAACCTGTTCCCGAACATGACCGTGCGGCAGAACGTCATCGAGGCCCCGGTCCACGTCCTCGGGATCCCCAAGGAGGAGGCGAACGCCAAGGCCGAGCAGCTGCTGGACCTGGTGGGCCTGGCGGACAAGGTCGACGCCCACCCGACCCAGCTGTCCGGCGGCCAGCAGCAGCGCGTGGCGATCGCCCGCGCGCTCGCGATGAGCCCGGAGATCCTCCTCCTGGACGAGGTCACGTCGGCGCTGGACCCGGAGCTGGTGGCCGGTGTCCTGGACGTCCTGCGCGAGGTCGCCGAGAGCACGGACATCACCATGCTCTGCGTGACCCACGAGATGGGTTTCGCCCGCGACGTGTCGCACCGCGTGCTCATGTTCGACCAGGGGCAGATCGCGGAGGAGGGGACGCCGGACCAGATCTTCGGCGACCCGCAGGAGGAGCGGACCCGGTCGTTCCTCAGGTCGGTCCTGGACAACGGGGTCTGACACCGGCCGCCGCCCGGCCCGGTCCACGGCGCGGCGGGACGGCGTGCCACGGGGCGGGCCCGGGTCGGAGCACGACCCGGGCCCGCCCCGTTCCGCCGTCCGGAGCGCCCCGATCCGAGACGAGTGGCGACATACCGTGGTCATTGGACAGCTTTTAGTTATCTCTTGGGCAGAATGAGAGTCCTGATACAGGGGGGACTCTTGTGACCATGGTGCGAAGATGGGGGCTCACCTGGTGGTCGGCCCTCGCCGTCCTGCTCGTCGCGGTGCCGATGGCCGTCCACCCCGACCTGCGCTCCGACGTCCTGGGCGACTTCGCCGTCCTCTTCCTCGTCTCCTGGGGGCCGATGCTGGTCGGCGGCCTCCTGGCCTGGGCCCTGGTCCGGTCGCTGGGGGCGCGTGACGCGCTGGACCGCAGGATCGCCGCGGCGATGGTGGGCCACCCCCTGGGCCGGGAGCTCGCCTGGCTGGCGGTCTGCCTGGGCGCCTTCATCCTCAGCATGGTCGTGCTGTCGCTGTTCTTCGGCATGTACGAGGCGACGATCGGCGCCGACCTGGCGATGTCGGCCTCCCTGGTGTCCCGGCTGCTGTTCCTCTTCACCCTGCCCCTGCTGGTCATGGACCGCTCGGGCGTCACCATCGACGGGAAGGGCACCGCCATGCCCTCCCTCGCGCTGAAGGTGACCGAGGGCTGGCGCTGGTCGGGCCTGGCCCCGGTCGGCCTGGCCCTGGGCCTGATCGCCTACCTGCTCGTCCCGTACACCGGGCTCCCGCCCGTGTCCTTCCCCCTCGTCGGCTTCGTGCTCGCGTTCGCCTTCGTCGCGGTCTGCGAGGAGATCTTCTTCCGGGGTATGGTGCAGACCCGCCTGGAGATCCTGATGGGCCGGTGGGGCGGCATCCTGGCGACCTCGGTGGTCTTCGCGCTCACCTACGCGGTCATCCAGCCCTACGACGCCGTGTCCCAGCTGACCGGCGTCGACTTCGTGTACGACACCGGGCTGTCCCTGCTCACCTACGCCACCGCAGGCGCGTTCTACGGCTACCTGTGGGCCTGCTTCCGGAACACGTGGCTCAACGTGCTCATGCGGATCGGGATGTTCGTCGTCATCATGCCGCCGGACCTCCAGATCGGGATCACCTAGGGCCCCGCGGGCACGTCCGCCCGCCCGTCCCACCCCTGTGACCGGCCCCCTTTCCGTCCCCGGACCGTGGAAGACCGGCAATCCGTCCGTGAAATACCCTGACATCCGCCCGTGGGCGGGTACACAAGGTCCATAGCGGTCGCGTGGAGGTCATTTCCCCCTCACGGGGTTGTCACCGTGCGGTCATGAAAGAGGGGGAGTCTGCCCACTGTGAGCACGGAATCAGCGCCAACGCCAGCGGGTCCCACGACCGAGCTGCCCGCCGACAGGTTCATGGACCGGGAGGAGGGGTGGCTGCGGTTCAACCAGCGGGTCCTGGAACTCGCCGAGGACGAGGACATCCCGCTCCTGGAGCGCGCCCGGTTCCTGGCCATCTTCTCCAGCAACCTCGACGAGTTCTTCATGGTCCGGGTCGCCGGACTCAAACGGCGCCTGGCCACCGGGCTCGCCGTCGCCTCCTCCAGCGGACACCGGCCGCGCGCCCTCCTCGAACGCATCTCGCTCTTCACGCACGAGCTGATGCTCCGCCAGGCCGCGTGCTTCGAGGACAGCGTCGCCCCCGCCCTGCGGGACGCCGGGATCCGCATCGTGCGCTGGGGAGAGCTGGACGACGACGAGCGCGAGTACCTGCACGGCTACTTCCTGCGCTCCGTCTACCCCCTGGTGACCCCCTTCGCGGTCGACTCCGCGCACCCCTTCCCCTACATCTCCGGCCGCTCGCTCAACCTCGCGGTCACCGTCCGCGACCCGCTCGACGAGCGGCGCATGTTCGCCCGGGTCAAGGTGCCCAGCTCCCTGCCGCGCTTCATCGAGCCGGGCCCCCGCCCGGGCGGCAGGTTCGTCCCGGTCGAGGACGTCATCGCCGCCCACCTGCCCCAGCTCTTCGAGGGCATGCAGATCCTGGAGCACCACGCCTTCCGGGTGACCCGCAACGCCGACCTGGAGGTGGACGAGGACGAGACCGACGACCTCGTCACGTCGCTGGAGAACGAACTCCTGCGCCGCCGCTTCGGCCCCCTCGTGCGCCTGGAGGTGGAGGAGACCATCTCCGCCGAGGTCCTGTCGATCCTCACCGAGGAGCTCGGCGCCGAGGAGGAGGAGATCTACCGCGTGCCCGGGCCGCTCAACCTCGCCGGGCTGGCCCAGATCGCCGACGCGGACCGGCCGGAACTGCGCTTCCAGCCCATGGTCCCGGTCGAACCGCGGGCCCTGACCATGGGGGACCTCTTCTCGACCATCCGCGGGCGGGAGGTGCTCGTCCACCACCCCTACGAGTCGTTCGCCACCACCACCGAGCGGTTCCTGGCCATGGCCGCCGCCGACCCCGCGGTCGTGGCGATCAAGCAGACCCTCTACCGCACCAGCGGCGACTCACCCATCGTCGAGGCCCTCATCGAGGCCGCCAACGCGGGCAAGGAGGTCGTGGTCCTGGTCGAGATCAAGGCCCGCTTCGACGAGCAGAACAACATCCAGTGGGCGCGCAAGCTCGAACTCGCGGGGTGCCACGTCGTCTACGGCGTCGTCGGACTCAAGACCCACTGCAAGCTGTCCATGGTCATACGCAAGGACGACGACGGGCTGCTGCGCCGCTACTGCCACGTCGGCACCGGCAACTACAACCCCAGCACCGCCCGCATCTACGAGGACTTCGGCCTGTTCAGCTCCGAGCCGGAGGTGGGGGAGGACGTCAGCGACCTGTTCAACAGCCTGACGGGGTTCTCCCGCAAGAAGCACTACCGCCGCCTGCTCGTCGCCCCGGCAGCACTGCGCGAGGGCCTGCTCCAGCAGATCTCCCAGGAGATCGAGAACAGCCTCAAGGGCGACCCCGCCCGGATCCGGATCAAGGTCAACTCCCTGGTCGACGAGGAGATCATCGACGCCCTCTACCGGGCCTCGCAGGCCGGGGTGGGCGTCGACCTGTGGGTGCGCGGGAGCTGCGTCCTGCGCGCGGGCGTCCCCGGCCTCTCCGAGAACATCAGGGTCCGCAGCATCCTGGGCCGCTTCCTCGAACACTCGCGCATCTTCGTGTTCGCCAACGGCTGGCGGCCGCAGGTGTGGATCGGGAGCGCCGACCTGATGCCGCGCAACCTGGACCGCAGGGTGGAGGCGCTCGTCCGGATCTCCGACCCCGAGCAGTGCCGCCGCCTGGTCGGGCTCATGGACCTGGCCATGGCCGCCACCACCTCGTCCTGGCGCCTCGAACCGGACGGCACGTGGACCCGGCACACGCACGGCGAGGACGGGCTGCCCCTCGTCGACCTCCAGGACAGCCTGCGCGGAGACCGCCACCTGCGCGTGGTGGAGGGCGGATGAGCGGGGGAGCGGAGGCCGGCGCGGACGCCGGGGCCCCGGACGGGAGAACCGGGGGACCGGAACGGGAGGTACGCGTGACCAGTGCCTTCCCGCAGCGCGACACGGCGGTCGGCGGCTACCTCGAACCCATCCGCGCCGGCGGCGCCGTGCTGTGGCGCACGGGTGCCGGCGGCGCGACCGAGGTGGTCCTCATCCGCCGCCCGGAGCGGGGCGACTGGACCCTGCCCAAGGGCAAGCTCAAGAACGGCGAGCACCCCCTCACCGGCGCGGTCCGCGAGGTCGAGGAGGAGACGGGGCTGACCCCGCTGATGGGGCGCAGGCTCCCGCCGCAGCACTACCTCAAGGACGGGTGGCCCAAACAGGTGGAGTGGTGGGCCGCCACCCCGGACCTCCCCGGCGGGGAGATCGACTACAAGCCCAACGAGGAGGTCGAACTGGTCGAGTGGGTCCCCGTGGCGGAGGCACGGGACAGGCTCACCTACGACCACGACGTCCAGGTCCTCGACAACTTCCGGGCCGGGCCCGCCGTCACCGTCCCCGTGATCCTGTTGCGGCACCTGTCGGCGGGGGACAAGCGCGCGTGGTCCGGCAGCGACCTGCTGCGCCCCCTCGACGGGGCAGGGCGGTCCGACGCCCTGGCCCTGTCCCGGGTGCTCGGCGCCTACGGGAGCCCCCGGGTGGTCTCCTCGGCCGCCGCGCGGTGCACGGAGTCGGTGCTGCCGTACACCGTGGAGCACGACGTGCCGATGCGGACCGAGCGCGCCTTCACCGTGCGGGAGGGGTCGGAGTACGACGTGGAGGAGGCCCGCGAGGAGTTCGGGCGCATCATCGCCGAAGGGCGGCCGACGGTCGTCTGCACGCACGGGGAGCTGATCCCGAAGCTGATGTCGGCGGCGCTCACACGGCTGGGGGCGCCGGTCACCCAGCAGCTGGGGCTGCGCAAGGGCTCGTTCTGGGTGGTGCACGTCGAACCCTCCGGGGGGACGCTGGCGGGGGTGGAGCGCCACGCGCTCCGCGGCTGAGCCGGGTTCGCCGGACCCGCGCGGGGCGCGGCGGACGACGGTGACATGATGCGGTCATGGCCAAACACAAGGTTGCGCGGAGCGTCGTGGTGGACGCCCCCGCCAAGCGGATCTTCGACATCGTCGCGTCACCGGCGCTGCACTCCGAGTTCGACGGCTCGGGCACCGTGCGCGGCACCCACTTCGGCCCCGACCGGCTGGAGCGGGGCAGCGAGTTCGGCATGGACATGCGCATGTTCGGTGTCGGCTACCGGATCACCAACCGGGTGGTGGAGTACGAGGAGGACCGGCTCATCGCCTGGCGGCACGGGGGACCCCACCGCTGGCGCTACGAGCTCCGGGAACTGCCGGAGGGCGGCACCCGGGTCACCGAGACCTTCGACTACTCGCGGGGGCTCCCGGCGTTCTACGTCCTGATGGGGATGCCGGCGAAGAACGGGCGCAGCATCGAGAGGACCCTGGAGCGCCTCAAGGCCGCGGCGGAGCGGGACGGGGCCTGAACCCTCCCCGGTCCCGGGGAACGGCGGCGCCCACGGCCGGCGGCCGTGGGCGGAGCTGTTCACACGGGTCCGGCGCCGTGCGGGCGTCCGGGGCCCGCCGGCTAGAAGTAGCCGGGGTGCTCGGCCTCGACGAGCTCGGCCTCGGGGGCCTCCGCGCCCTCGGTGCTCTCGGCCCCGGTCTCCTCCTCGGCCTCCTCGGCCTCGGCGGTCTCCTCGGACTCCGCGCCCTTGGTGGCCTCCTCGGCCCCGGGGGCCTCCGCGGTGGCGGCGTCCGCGCCTCCGACGGCCTCGCCCTCGACGGTCTCGGCCTCGGTGCTCTCCGCCTCGGCCTCCGCGCCCTCGGCCGCCTCCGTGTGCTCGGCCTCCTCGGCCCCCGCGGGCTGGCCCGGGTGCTCGTGACCGGCCCCGGCCTCCTCGGACGGGTGTTCGTGCCCGGCCCCGGCGGGCTGGCCGGGGTGCCCGTGACCGGTGTTCCCTCCGTGGTGGTCCTGCCCGTGGCCTTCGGACCAGCCGTGGTCCTGCCCGTGGCCGTCGTAGCCCCCGAGGCCGGACTGCTCGGCTGCGGGACGCTCGGAGCCGCGGGGCCCCTCGGCCCCGGCCCACGCGGAGGCGGGGGAGGCGGCCAGGCCGACGGCCGCACCGGCGGCCAGGGTGATGAGAGCGAGTCCGGCGATACGTTTCACGACATGATCCTTGCTGTGTGTATCTGAGTAACTACTGTCAGTCGTGACTGTAGGACGGTCGTCCCCTTTTGGCCAGTTCATCGGTGCGGTGCACCCGTTTTCGTGCCGCCCCGACCGTTATCCACAGGCCCCCGCAGCACTCGGCCATATGCCCTAAAGTTCGGCAAGGGCCCGTGTTCTCCGCGTCTCCCGGCAGCCGTGGCGCGAACCGGTCGGGCCCGTCGACGGTACGCCGAAGCAGGAGTCGGGGGCAGTGGTGGGAACAACCTTGGGTGACGTCTGGCAGGAAGTCCTGTCCGTACAACCGGAGCCGGAGTCGTGGATCGTCGTCTCCGCGGCCGTCCTGGCCCTGGCCGCCGTCCTGCTCGGCCCACCGTGGAGGGTCGGGCGCAACGTCGTCACCATCGCCCACGAGGGCGGGCACGCGCTCGTCGCGCTGCTCAGCGGCCGACAGCTCACGGGTATCCGGCTCCACTCGGACACCTCCGGTGTGACCGTCTCCCGCGGCAGGCCGACCGGCATCGGCATGATCCTGACCGTCTTCGCGGGCTATGTCTCCTCGTCGGTCATCGGGCTCCTGGGCATCCTCATGCTCATGTCCGACCGCATCACCGCCCTGCTGTGGCTGAGCATCGTCGTGCTGGCCGCGATGCTGCTGATGATCCGCAACGTCTACGGAGTGGTGTCGGTCGTCGTCACCGGCGCGGTGGTGTTCGGCGTCAGCTGGTTCACCCCGCCCGAGGTCCAGGCCGCCTTCGCCTACCTGTTCATCTGGTTCCTGCTCTTCGCCGGCGTGCGACCGGTCTTCGAGCTCCAGTCCCAGCGCAGGCGCAACCCCTCCCCCCACTCCGACGCCGACCAGCTCGCGCGGCTCACCGGAGTGCCCGGCACCCTCTGGGTGGTGGTGTTCGCCCTGGTGAACCTCGCGGTGACCGCGCTCGGCGTGTGGCTGCTGCTCTTCTGAGGCGACCGGTCGGCACGTCCCGCGGGGGACGGCCGGTTCCGGACACACGAAAGGGCGCGGCCCGGTGGTCGCGCCCTGTGCGGGGTCCGGCGGGGCCCGTACGGCCCTCGCCGACCGGGGAGCGGGTCGGGGCTCCCCGTCGGTGGACGGTCAGTCGGCGCGCGGTGCGGCGAGTGCCTCGGAGACCGTGGTGAAGACGGGGATGCGCGTGTCGAGCGACGTCACCCGCAGTGTCTGCATCACCCGGTGGATGGGCGAGGCGATGGCGAGGAGCGCCTGCTGCTCCTTGGCCGCCTTGTGCGCCCGGATGAGGACGCGCAGACCGCTGGAGTCGATGAACCGCAGGTCGGAGCAGTCCAGTACGACCCGCCCGAACGGCTGAGTGGTCAGGGCCTGGGTCACCGCCTCCTGGAAGCGGTGCTCGGTGGCCATGTCGATCTCCCCGTCCAGCGCCAGAACGCGCCCGGCGTCGTGCAGGGTGGAGGAGATGTTCAGGTCGGGCATTGCGACTCCGGCGTATTCGGGACGTGCCCGATGGGTCGGCGAGGCGGGCCGTACGCCGCTCCATGAGCGTGCGTCGACCGGCGCGTTCGCCGCGTTACCGCGGTGGCCAAGCTGATGGTTCATCGAGTTCCTTGCGTGGTGCCCCGGGCTGGGTCCGGGAACGAAACGCCTTCTCACCTGGGTGTCCTGGGGGTTCCGCGTGAAGCACGGATGCCCGTCGAACGTGCGAACCCGGGTCGAAAGTTCCTGGACGCGTCCTGTCCCGCCGCCGGCGGCGGAGGACGCGTGGTGCGTCGTCGGACGCGTCGCTTGTCGCTTCGGGCCACTCCCAGCCCTCTGCAACTGTGAACCCGCCCGTGGGAGCGGGCATTCCCCTCGCGGTCGAGGAGTGGACTTCCGGGGCGGTGGAATCGCGGCCGTCCCCGTGTGCCGGGCGGTCGGTCACCGGGATCCCCAGGGGCCCCGGCAGGCGCCATGTTCCTCTAACGGACCCGCCCAGCCTCGGACTTTACCATAGGGCCGTGGCCGATTCGTGACGTGAGCGACGCAAGGTCGTGCTCGTGCTGTTTGCTCTTCCTGTGCCTCATGAGGCACAGATCACAAGCAGTGGGCGTTCTCGGTCGGTTGACGGCCGGGTGTCTGGTCCAGGTCCTCCTGCTGGACCGCCCACACGCACGCGGAAAGCGTCAGGGGAACCGCCACGGTGAGGGCGATCGCGGGGATCGCCACCCCCGAGTCGTTGGCCGCGAACCCCGCGAGGGCCGTCACCAGTGAGCCGGTGAGGCCGGCCCGGAGTGTCGGCGCGTACTCGTAGGCGCGCTGGAGCGCCCCGATCCGCCACTTGGTCGGCCGGTTGAGCACCACGAACAGGAACACCAGGGCGCAGGCCGCGAGCAGCGTGAGCTGCCAGTTGCCGAGGGTCCCCAGCATCGCGCCGAGCTTGCGCGCCAGCACGGTCCCGGCCTCGCCGTTCACCACCTGGGCCGCGAACGCCCCCAGGTGGCTGCGCTCCTCCGGCGGGCGCAGGTAGTCCCGCCACGAGAGCAGCGAGATCGCCGCGACCGCCACCGCCCCCACGGCCACCAGCCGCAGGGGGGTGACCCTCACCCCGGCGATCATCATCGTCGTCACCGCGAGTCCCGGGACCAGGGCGATCACCCCGCCGAAGTCGGTGCCCAGCCCGGGCCAGCCGACGATGAGCACGGACGCGGTGCCGACCGCCAGGGTCGTCGCCACGGCCGCGCGCCGCCGGCCCCGGGCGATCAGCCCGTGGGCGATCCCGGCGACCGCCATGAGCATGCCGGTCGCGAACGTCGCGAAGGCGATGTTGCCTATCCCGTAGAACCGCCCGCCCACGATCGGCGAGTAGCCCGTCGGCGAGTTCATCTGCAGGTTCGCCCCGAAGCACAGGTCGAGGAAGAGCACCGCCGTGGTCGCGCCCGCGACGACCGTCATCGGTCCCAGGATGCTCCGGCGCCACGGTCCGGCCACGGCCAGCGCCACCACCAGGGCGTCGGCGGTCACCACGCAGGCGAGCAGCGCCACCAGCGGGCTCCCGGAGGCCCACCACGGGATGAGGTTGGCCAGGTAGCTGGCGACGGGGAAGGCGGCGCCCGCGAGCGCGACGATCCGCGTCACCGACAGGACCAGGGCGCGCTTGCCGCGCTGGCGGCCCGAGTACCGGTGCAGGGCGTAGGCCGCCGCCGCGTAGATGAGGAGCTGGAAGGCGACCAGTCCGCTGAAGAAGCCGGGGATCGCCGCGCCCACGACCACCGCCGCCGTGTTGAAGTCCACCAGGCGCACGAGGGCCTGCTCGACCGACGGCGGACGCTCGGCCAGGTGCCAGACCCGCCCGCTGGTGGGCTCCGTCGCCCTGAGCCCCAGCGCCGTGAGGACGGTCGGCGTGGTGTCGGTGAGGGCCACGAGCCCCGGGCGCCGGGTCGACTCCGACGCCAGGTACGACTCGCTCCCGGAGAACCCGTCCTCGGTGATCTCCCCGGACAGGGCCACGGTGAGCTGGGAGGGACCGGTGTCCATGGACACACCGACGACCATGAGGGACGAGCCGACCGGCAGGATCCGCTCCAGGGCCCTCAGCCGTCCGTCGAGGTCGGCCAGCGCCTCCTCACGCGCCCATTCCGGCACGTCCTCCGGGTCGGGTTCGGGGGGCTCCTCCGCACCGTCCGTCTCCCGTTCCCGCGGGGGGTCGGGGTACAGCCGGGTGAGCTCGGGCAGTTCCACGGCGGCCAGGGACACGCCCTCCAGGCGTTCCGTGGTCAGGTCGAGCGGCCCGTCGGCGTAGTGGTCGACGCGGCCGGAGGTGTCGGCGACGCCGAGGGCGGCGCCGGGGCCCGCCGCCAGGGTGGTTCCGCCGGAGTCCCGCACCGTCTCCCCGAGCAGGCCGACGGGGGCGGAGAAGGCCGAGCGCTCGTTCAGCCGCACGTAGGAGTCGAACCCGGGGACCACCGCGCCCGAACCGTCGCCCTCGGGTTCGGGCGCCGCCTCGCACACGGTGAAGCGCTCGCGCTCGGACAGGGCGCGCTGCCCGGCCGACACCGACAGCCAGCCGTCCGTCGGGCAGGTGCGGGAGGTGGCGCTGCGGATCGACACGTTGCCGATGGCGCCCTCCTCGGCCATCCCCCACAGCGTCGGTGTGTGCTCCGGGGTCACGTCCTGCCACAGCAGTCCCGGTACGCCCACGAGGACCACCGGACCGCCGCGCCGGTCCGTCAGATCGGGGCCGCCCCCGGCCCGGGGAACCTCTGCGGAGGCGGACGCCGCGGGTGTCCGGGGCTCCGCGGCCGCCGTCGGCGCGGCGGCGCACAGCAGGACCGCCCCGGACAGGACGAGCGGACCCAGGCGCGCCCCCCAGCGCGCCGCCGTCCGTGTGACGAGCCGTCGTGGCATGGCGAACCCCCCAGTCGCGCTCAGCCGGACTGGCCACGATAGTGACCATCCGCGCCCGGTAGGGGGACCCGCGCCCGCCGGGCGCGTGGCCCGGGCCCATCGGCCCGAACCGCCCCCGAGGGACGGCCCGGCGCGGGACCGCCGCACCGGTCAGCCGGTGATGCCCCACTCCCGGAGGGTCGTGCCGGTGTCGGGCCGCTCGCGTCCGCGGGTGACACCGCCGGGCGTCCGGTCGAAGCGCGGGGCCGGACCGGGGACCACCCGGGACCCGTGGCGGACCAGGGTCCCGCGGGCCCGCACGTGCGGATGGTCGGGGGCCTCCTCCAGGGACAGGACCGGCATCACGCACGCGTCGACGCCGTCGAACACCGCCGCCCACTCGTCGCGGCTCCTGGTGCGCAGGACCTCCGCGAAGCGCTCGCGCAGCCGGGGCCAGCCGTCCCGGTCCCACTGGCCGGGGAGGTCCTCGCCGGTCAGGCCCAGACCTGCCAGGAACGCGGAGTAGAACTGGGGCTCGATGCAGCCCACCGACACGTGCCCGCCGTCCGAGCACTCGTACACGTCGTACCAGGGGGCGCCCGTGTCCAGGTAGTTCGTGCCGCGCTCGTCGCTCCACGCGCCGCGCGCCCGGTCCTCGTGGACCATCGACATGAGCAGGGAGCTGCCGTCCACCATGGCGGCGTCCACGACCTGGCCCCGGCCGGAGGACTGCCGTTCGACCAGGGCGGCCAGGATCCCGGTGACCGCGAACATGGTGCCCCCGGCGAAGTCGCCGAGGAGGTTGATCGGCGGCACAGGCGGGCCGCCCGCGCGTCCGATGGCGTGGAGGGCGCCGTTGACGGAGACGTAGTTCATGTCGTGTCCGGCGGTGCGGGCGAGCGGGCCGTCCTGGCCCCAGCCGGTGACCCGCGCGAACACCAGGCGGGGGTTGAGCGCGAGGCACGCGTCGGGGCCGAGCCCGAGGCGTTCCATGACCCCGGGACGGAAGCCCTCCAGGAGGACGTCGGCGCGGGCGACCAGGTCGCGGGCGAGGGCGCGCCCCCCGTCGGTCTTGAGGTCGGCGCCCAGAACGGTGCGCCCCTCGCTCATGTGGGGGCCGTCGGCCCCGGCGTTCACGGCATCGGCGGCCGGGGGGCGGTCCAGGCGGATGACACTGGCACCCAGGTCGGCGAGGAGCATCCCGGCCATCGGCGCGGGGCCGATCCCGGTGAACTCGACGACACGGATTCCGGTGAGGGGTCCCATGGGTGCGGGCCTCCAGCTGAGAGAGCGATCTAGAACGTGGTTCGGTTCATTGTGCAGGCTCCGTGCGGAGGGCGCCACAGCGGCACCGCACAAGACCGTTGAAGGAGAAAAGGAAGAAGGGTAACTAAAACCGGCAGAAGGAAAATCATTTCGGCTGATTAAAAACGCGAACCACAATGGGTGTTAATGTGTCCGTGCTCGTGGGAGAGAGCCGCGAAGCCGCGTGGAGATCCCGCGGACCGCCGTCGCCATCAGCGGAGACGGCTCCAGGGGCAGCCCTACCCGGGCGAAACCGGAGAAACCCGAACCACCCCTTTTCCGAGAAGGATGCAGCCGCCATGCCCGCTACCCCGAAGAAGCGCACGCGCCGTGCCAAAGGCCGACGGCGAGCACGGGGCGGACTCCCGCGCCCGTTCATGGCCGTCGCGGTCGCGGGGGCCGTCGCCGTCGCCGCCGTGGGGACCGCCTTCGCCATGGACCGCGGCGTGGTCCTCGACGCCAACGGCGACGAGCGGACCGTGCACACCTTCGGCGGCACGGTCCAGGACGTCCTCGACTCCGCGGGCGTCACACCGGGGAAGGGCGACCTCGTCGTCCCGCCCCCCGAGACCCCGATCGCCTCCGGCGACCACGTGGTCCTGCGCTCCCCGCGCGAGCTGGTCCTCGAACTCGACGGCCACCGGCACGACCACAGCGTCCACGCGCTCACCCTCGACGAGGCACTCCGCGAGATCGGCCTGGACCCCGAGGGGGTCGAACTGTCCGAGGACCGGGACACCCCCGTCCCCGAGGGCGGCCTCACCGTCACCGCCGAACGGGCGCCGCGCATGGTCGTCATGTACGACACCGTGCGCACCGAGACGAGGACCACCGGGGCGACGGTCGCCGACGTCCTCCTCTCCGCCGGGGTGGCCCCCGGCGAGCACGACATCGTCTCGCCCGCCCCGGACGAGCCGGCCGAGCCCGAGATGGTCGTCGAGATCACCCCCGTCGTCGGCGAACCCGTCACGGAGGAGAAGGCCATCACGGCCGAGACCGTCGAGCGGGACAACCCCGACCTGCCCGAGGGGGAGCGCAAGGTCGTCACCGAACCCGTGGACGGGCTCCGGAGGGTCACCACCGCCACCGTCCTGCTCGACGGCGAGGAGGTTCCGCACGAGCTCCGGAACGAGGTCGTCACCGAACCCGTCGAGGGGCTCGTCGAGATCGGCACCGCGCCCCCCGCCGGCGGGGGAGCGGCCGCCGACCTCAACTGGGCAGCCCTCGCCCAGTGCGAGTCGGGCGGCGACGCCGGGGCCGTCAACTCCGCGGGCGGCTACTACGGCCTCTACCAGTTCAGCGCCGCCACCTGGCAGTCGGTGGGCGGGACCGGGCTGCCCTCCGACGCCGGCGCGTCGGAGCAGACCCGGCGCGCACAGCGGCTCTACGACGCCGTCGGCGGCAACTGGCGGAGCCAGTGGCCCCACTGCGGCGCCCACCTCTTCGAATAGGGGGAAGGGCCCCGCCCGGACCGGCCGCCGGGGCAGCGGGCGGGAGCTGGCAAGATGTGGGGGTGACACAGACACCCGCACCCGACGACCGCTCCCGCCTGCTGACGCCCGCCGACGTGCGGGCGCTCGCCGAGCGGTTCGGCATCAGGCCCACCAAGACCCTGGGCCAGAACTTCGTCATCGACCACGGCACCGTCCGCCGCATCGTCCGGGTCGCGGGCGTCACCGACGAGGACGTCGTGGCCGAGGTCGGACCGGGCCTGGGCTCGCTCACCCTGGCACTGCTCCCGCACGTGCGCCACGTGACCGCCATCGAGATCGATCCGGCGCTCGCCGCCGCCCTCCCCGGAACCGTCGCCGACCACGCGCCCGAGCTGGCCGACCGGCTCACCGTCGTCCCCGGGGACGCCATGCGCATCTCCGAGGTGCCCGGCCCCGCACCCACCGCACTGGTGGCCAACCTGCCCTACAACGTGTCGGTGCCCGTTCTGCTGCACCTGCTCGAACTCCTGCCCAGCCTCCGGCGGGTCCTGGTCATGGTGCAGGCCGAGGTGGCCGACAGGATCACCGCGACCCCCGGCGGGCGCATCTACGGGGTCCCCTCCGCCAAGGTCGCCTGGTACGCCCGGGCACGGCGCGCCGGCTCGGTCGGACGCAACGTGTTCTGGCCCGCCCCCAACGTCGACTCCGGGCTCGTCGAACTCGTCCGCCGCCCCCGGCCCGACACGAAGGCCACCCGCAAGGAGGTCTTCGCCGTGATCGACGCGGCCTTCGCCCAGCGCCGCAAGACCCTGAGGGCCGCCCTGGCCGGTTGGGCCGGGTCCGCCCCCGCCGCCGAGACCGCGCTCCGGGCCGCGGGCGTGGACCCGGGCGCCCGCGGGGAGTCCCTCGACGTGGCCGGGTTCGCGGCCATCGCCGAGCAGCGCCCCGCCGCCGGATAGCCCCGGGCCGCGGCCGGACGCGTCCCGGGTGTGCGCACGCCGAAGGGCGCCGCCCCCGTCGGCCGGCGCCCTTCGGCCCGCGCTCCCCGGCCCCCACGGGACCGGGCTCCCGCGCGTCAGTCCTTCGCCCCGCCCGGGCCGTCCGCCACCGCCCCCTCCTTCCGCGACCGCCGCGTGAGCACGCGGGCCACCCCGGCCACCCCCAGGCCGACGGCCAGGACCGGCAGCACCCAGACCACGTCGAACTCCCAGTCGCCGGTGCCGCGCACGGCGAACGCGACCGCGAGGGAGAGGAACAGCAGCCCCGCCACGAACGAGCCCCAGTCGGTCCTACGCTTCGCCATGCCGTACCTCCACTACCCCGACCCGAGAATCGGTGCGCACGTTGATCAACGGGGGTTCGGCCCCGTCGCCGTCCGCCGGACCTTCCGCCGCGCCGCCGGGCGCGGGGACCGGGACGGGTTCGTACACCTCCTCGTGGACGAGGGAGTGCCCGACCAGCTCACCACCGTCCCCCGTGCCTCCGAGGTCCACCATCCCGAGGCCGACGTCCGCAGTGAACGCGACGCGGACGTCCTCCGGAAGGAGGACCTCCAGATGGCCGGCGCCCACGCTCAGCGACACGTCGGCGGTCTCGCCGGGCCCCAGGTCCCCGATGCCGGTCAGGTCCAGGGTCCCCGAGCCCACGGTGAGCAGGTGGTCGCCCGCCTCGGCCTCGGCGACCGTGGCCGGACGCCAGGTCTCCCCGCCGATCCGCACCCGGGTGAGGTCGGTCACCGACGCCAGCGCGAGCGCCAGGGCGGCCACCAGCCCCATGGACACCAGGCCGCGGGGATCGCCGGCCCAGGCGCCGACCAGCGAGCAGAGGCCGATCACCGCCAGGACCCCGGCGAGGAAGAACACGCCCGTCTCCGGACCGAACAGCAGCGTCGCCGTCTGCGCGCTCCACAGCGAGGACGACCAGCCGAACACGGCCAACGGGACCAGGACGGCCCCGGCGACGACCGTCCACAGGGCGAACGACGCCAGCGGCGCACCCCTGCGGCACGTCCCGCCGGTGTCCCGGTCCGGGTCGACGGCGGAGGAACCGCCGCCCCCGTGCCGTCCGCCGGGCCCCTCCTCCGCGTCGTCGTCCTCCCCCGCCGCTCCCGACCCGTCGGCGTGCGCGGAACGCTCCGCCACCACCGCCAGGTCCACCGGGCCCTGCGGGGCGGACGCCCACGGCTGGGCCGGGTTGTAGTAGGTCGGGGACGGCCCCGACACCGGGGCCGCGGGCGGCGGCTCCTTCGACGCCAGGTCCTGCCGCAGTTCCGCGAACGCCGCCCGCAGGTCCACCCCGCGGTTGCGCGCCGTCAGCAGCCCCAGCACCAGCGGTACCGCCAGCACCAGGGTCGACCACCCCAGGCCGCCCACCAGGCTGAACGCCGTCGCCACCGCCAACCCGACGGCCAGCAGCTTCGGCACCGCACGCGAGGGGAAGCTCCGGTTCAGCATCTGCTCGAACGTCGCCGGCCCTCCCTCCGGCCCGCGCATCAGCATCCACGCGCCGGTGTAGAGCAGCAGGCCGGCGCCCCCGGCGAACGCGGTCAGCACGAACCCCGTCCGCCACACCACGGGATCGACCCCCGTGTACCGGCCCAGGCCCGCGCACACACCGGCGAGGACCCGGTCCTCGTCCCCCTTGCGGATCTCGCGCCCCGAAGCCTCCGGGCGCGCCTCGGCGGCGGCCCGGGGCACGCCCTCCGCGGCTCCCGGGGAACCGGGCGCCGGGAACGCGCCGCCCCCCGGACCGCCGGGAGTCGGATCGTCAGCCATGGTCACTCACCGCACTTTCCTCACCCACCCATGGTCACCCGAAACCACGCGCCACGGCATCCGGGACGACCCTGAACACACCCTGACCGGGGCCAGGGCAGGACCAGGGACGCGCCCCGGATGCCGAACACCTCCCACGGAGGGCATCCTGGAGCACAGGACACACGAGCGGCGCGCACACCCCGCGCCACGCGACGGAAAGCGGTGATCGGGCGGTGGCAGCAACGGCCGCGGACACCCCGCGGCTCACCCGCGCGGTGGAAGGCAGGCTCCTCGGAGGGGTCGCCGCCGGACTGGCCCGGCACCTCGGACTCGACCCGGTGGTCGTCCGCCTCGCCTTCATGGCCCTGTCCGTCGGCGGCATGGGCCTCGCCGTGTACGTCGCCCTGTACTTCTTCGTCCCCGCCGACCCGGAGGACGGGGACGAGCGCGGACCCGGTGAGGCGGAGGGCCGGCGCAAGGGCCGCGACATCTCCCAACTGATCGCCTACGTCGGCCTCGCCGCGGCGCTCGGCTTCCTGTTCCTGCTCTTCGGCGGGGTGTTCGACCCCCTGCTCTGGTTCGTGGTGTTCGGGACGCTCGGAGGGATCATCCTCTGGCAGCAGGCCAACCCCTCCCAGCGCGACGAGTGGATGACCAGCGCCGTCGGCAGGGGGGACCGGGGCGGCAAGGGCGTCATGCGCGCCGGGACGGGCGTCCTCCTGGTCGTGGTCGGCGTCATCGGCTTCCTCGTCTTCCAGGAACAGCTCCAGAACGCCCGCGCCGGCCTGACCTTCGCCTTCACCCTCCTCGCCGGGGTCTCCCTGATCGCCGCGCCGTGGATCATCGGACTGGTCCGCGAACGCGACCAGGAGCGCCGCGAGCGCATCCGCAACGCCGAGCGCGCCGAACTCGCCGCCCACATCCACGACTCCGTCCTGCACACCCTCACGCTCATCCAGCGCCGGGCCGAGGACCCGCGGGAGGTCCAGCGCCTCGCCCGCGTCCAGGAGCGGGCCCTGCGCAGCTGGCTCTACCAGCGGCCCGCCGACGCCGACACCACCGTGTCGCCCGCGCTCGAACGCGTCGCGGCCGAGGTCGAGGAGGAGCACGGCGTTCCCATCGAGGTGGTGTGCGTGGGCGACTGCCCCATGGACGACGCCCTCTCCGCGATGCTCCGCGCCGCCCGCGAGGCCATGGTCAACGCCTCCAAGTACGCGGGCACCGACAGCATCTCCGTGTTCGGCGAGGTCGACCAGGACGAGGTGCTCGTGTTCGTCCGCGACCGGGGCGCCGGGTTCGACATGGACGACATCCCCGAGGACCGCATGGGCGTGCGCGGATCCATCCTCGGCCGGATGGAGCGCCACGGCGGCTCCGCGCGCATCCGCACCGGTCCGGGCGAGGGCACCGAGGTGCAGCTCCGCATGGCCCGCATCCCGGAGGCGTAGCGCCGGCCGGAGCCGAGAGGGAGGACCCCGGGGCGCCGTCCGCCGACCGGATGCGGACAACGGGCGCCGCGACCCCCGGCGCCGCTGTCCCCCGCCCCCCGACGTGGGTAGAGTCCAGGGTGTGGGAGACGAGAGCACGACCTTCAGTGACGGTGACGCGGTGCCCCGCGTCGTGATCGTGGACGACCACCGGCTGTTCCGCAGCGGGGTACGTGGCGAACTGGGCGACGCCGTCGACGTCGTCGGGGAGGCAGGGGACGTCGACAGCGCCGTGCACGTCATCGGGGAGCAGAAGCCCGACCTCGTCCTCCTGGACGTCCACCTGCCCGGCGGCGGCGGTGTGGAGGTGCTGCGCAGGGTCCTGTCACAGCACCCGCAGATCCGCTTCCTCGCGCTGTCGGTCTCCGACGCGGCGGAGGACGTCATCGGCGTGGTGCGGGGCGGCGCCCGCGGCTACGTCACCAAGACCATCTCCGGCAAGGAGCTGGCCAACGCCATCGTGCGCGTGGCCGACGGCGACGCGGTCTTCTCGCCGCGCCTGGCCGGTTTCGTGCTGGACGCGTTCTCCGCGACCGACGCCCCGCCGGTCGACCCCGAGCTGGACCGCCTCACCCAGCGCGAGCGCGAGGTGCTGCGGCACATCGCGCGCGGCTACGCGTACAAAGAGGTGGCCAAGGAGCTGTTCATCTCCGTCAAGACGGTGGAGACGCACGTGTCCTCGGTCCTGCGCAAGCTCCAGCTCTCCAACCGGCACGAGCTGAGCAGGTGGGCGACGGCCCGACGGCTCGTCTGACGCGCTTCCGCCGGGGCGGGGCCCGCCCCGGCCGGAGGGACGCCGCGTACCCGCCGTGCGAACGGCGACGGCGGCCGCCCCCCCGGGGGCGACCGCCGTCGGCGCGTCAGCGCAGGGAGTCCATCATCCTGGTGAGGAACTCCGCCTCCGCCACCCCCGTGACCACCCGGGCGGGCCGGCGGTCGTCGGCCCCCGGACGCGGGCGCAGGTCGGCGACGGTCATCCCGCGCGTGAGCCCGCCGGACAGCTCCACCCGCAGCGGCGCCTCGAACGAGTCCGTCACCAGGTGCCCGTCCACCAGGACCGCGGCGGCCAGCGGATCGTGCATCGCGCACTGGCGGACGCCGAAGATCCCCGTGTAGAAGTCCGCGTAGAAGTCCAGGAACGCCGACGTGCGCTCGGCGCGCTCACCCGGCACCGACCGCAGGTCGGACAGCCACTCGGGCGTCGCCACCGTCTTCATGGTGATGTCCAGCGCCACCAGGTCCAGGTCGAACCCGGCCGCGAACACCGCCTCCGCGGCCTCGGGGTCGTTGTTGATGTTCGCCTCGGCGTGCGAGGTCACGTTGCCGGGGGCCCGCACCGCGCCCCCCATCACCACGAGGCGCCGCACCAGCTCCGGCAGCCGCGGCTCCAGCCCCAGCGCGATCGCGATGTTGGTGAGCGGGCCCACCGCCAGGACGTCGATCTCCCCCGGGGCCTCGCGGACCAGCCGCACCAGCAGCTCGGCAGCGGACTCCGCGACCGGCTTGCCCGCGGGCGCGGGCAGCTCCACGTCGCCCAGGCCGTTGCCGCCGTGGACGTGCGCGGCGAGGCGGGGAGCCTGCACCAGCGGCCGGGCGGCGCCGACCGCCACGGGCACGTCCGGACGGCCGTACAGCTCCAGGAGCCGCAGCGCGTTGTCCGCCGTGATGTCGACGCTGTTGTTGCCGAAGACCGCACCGATCCCGACGATCTCCACCTCCGGGCGCGCGGCCAGGTAGGCGAGAGCGACGGCGTCGTCGATCCCCGGATCGCAGTCGACGAACACACGCATGGTCAAGGAAACTCCCCCCGAGACAACCGCGGTCCCCCACCGGGGACCCGTACCAAAACAGCCTAGGCCGCCGGTCAGCGCACTTTCACCCGCGAAACGGGCAGAGTGTGCGGAGGCGCCCCCGGTGACCGGGACACCGCCGTCCCCGGGCGGCCGTAACCTGGAGGAGTGTCCTCCCAAGAGCAGCTTCTCGAAGGTCTGAACGGTCCCCAGCGCGACGCCGTCACCCACAGCGGCGCACCGCTCCTGATCGTGGCGGGCGCCGGATCGGGCAAGACCCGCGTCCTGACGCACCGCATCGCCCACCTCATGGCCGAGCGCGGCGTCCGCCCCGGTGAGATCCTCGCGATCACCTTCACCAACAAGGCCGCCGCCGAGATGAAGGAGCGCATCCAGGCCCTCCTCGGCGTCCGTGCCGCGAACACCATGTGGACGATGACGTTCCACTCGGCGTGCGTGCGCATCCTGCGCAGGGAGGCGCACAGGCTCGGCTACCCCAGCAGCTTCACCATCTACGACTCCGCGGACTCCGCGCGGCTGATGCAGCTGGTCTGCAAGGAGATGGACCTCGACCCCAAGCGGTTCCCGCCCAAGTCGTTCTCCTTCCAGGTGTCCAACCTCAAGAACGAGCTGGTCGACTACGACACGGCCGCCGAGCAGGCCCAGACCGAGCAGGAGAAGAAGCTGGCGGAGGCCTACCAGCTCTACCAGCGGCGCCTGCACGAGGCGGGCGCCATGGACTTCGACGACCTGATCATGGTCACCGTCAACCTGTTCCAGATGTTCCCGGACGTCGCCGAGTACTACCGGCGCCGCTTCCGACACGTCATGGTCGACGAGTACCAGGACACCAACCACGCCCAGTACGCGTTCGTCCGCGAGCTGGTCGGCGCGGCCGAGGACTCCGACACCGGCGTGGTGCCGCCCGCCGAGCTGTGCGTGGTCGGCGACGCGGACCAGTCCATCTACGCGTTCCGCGGTGCGACCATCCGCAACATCCTGGAGTTCGAGCGGGACTTCCCCAGCGCGCGGACCATCCTCCTGGAGCAGAACTACCGCTCCACCCAGAACATCCTCTCGGCGGCCAACGCGGTCATCGACCGCAATGAGGGGCGTCCGGCCAAGAACCTGTGGTCCGAGCAGGGCGACGGCCCGGCCATCACCGGCTACGTCGCCGACAACGAGCACGACGAGGCCGCGTTCGTGGTCGGCGAGATCGACAAGCTCACCGACGAGGGCACGGTCACGCCCAGCCAGGTCGCCGTGTTCTACCGCACCAACGCGCAGTCCCGCGTGTTCGAGGACGTGTTCATCCGCACCGGCCTGCCGTACAAGATCGTCGGCGGCGTGCGCTTCTACGAGCGCAAGGAGATCCGCGACATCCTCGCCTACCTGCGGGTGCTGGCCAACCCCGAGGACACGGTCAGCCTGCGGCGCATCCTCAACGTGCCCAAGCGCGGGATCGGGGCGCGGGCGGAGGAGGCGGTGGAGCTGTTCGCCGCACGCGAGCGCATCTCCTTCTCCAGGGCGCTGCGCAGGGTGGACGAGGCGCCGGGGATCGCGACCCGCTCGGTCAAGGCGGTGCAGAACTTCACCGCCCTGCTCGACGAGCTGGCCGAGGCGGTGCCGGGCAGCACGCCCGCCGAGGTCGTCGAGGCGGTGCTGAGCAAGACCGGGTACCTCTCCGAGCTCGCCGAGTCCAAGGACCTCCAGGACGAGAGCCGGGTGGAGAACCTGGAGGAGTTCGTGGACGTGGCCAGGGAGTTCGAGCACACCTTCGCCGCGCTCCTGGAGGAGGAGCCCCCGGACGAGGACGAGGAGGACGGCGCCGTCCCCTCCGGCACCCTCGATCCCGGGGAGCCGACGCTGGTCGACTTCCTGGAGCGGATCTCCCTCGTCGCGGACACCGACCAGATCCCCGACGCGGACGACACCGGCGGCGTCGTCACCCTGATGACCCTGCACGCGGCCAAGGGGCTGGAGTTCCCCGCGGTGTTCCTCACCGGCATGGAGGACGGCGTCTTCCCGCACACCCGCACGCTGGGCGACAAGACGCAGCTTGAGGAGGAGCGGCGACTGGCCTATGTGGGCCTGACCCGCGCCCAGCGGCTCCTCTACGTCAGCCGCGCGGCGGTGCGCAGCGCCTGGGGGACGCCCTCCTACAACCCGGGTTCGCGGTTCCTGGACGAGATCCCCGCCTCCCTGGTCGACTGGCGCAGGGCGGAGTCCAGCCTGGCCGCCCCGCCCAGCCGCGGCATCGGCGGCGGGCGCGGTTCCGGAGGGTTCGGCAGCACCTTCGGAGGAGGTCCGCGCCGCGGCGCCGGCAAGGAGGCGCCGACGCTCGGCGTGGGCGACCTGGTCAACCACGACTCGTTCGGCATGGGCCGGGTACAGCTCGTCGAGGGCGCCGGCGACAAGACCAAGGCCCGCATCGACTTCGGCGCCGACATCGGCGAGAAGGACTTCCTCGTCAAGTACGCCCCGATCGAGAAGCTCTGACGCCGACGTGTGCCGGTGTGTCCCGGTCCCGCCCGCGCAGGCGGAGGGGAGCGGGACACACCACACGGACGGATTCCCCGGAACGCGTCACGAGGACTCCTACGCAGGGGTACAGTTGGTCAAGACCGAGCGAGACGGACGCGGAATCTCCGCGGACGGGCCGGTCCCTCCCAGAGTCATCACCGGTACGGTCCTCCGAGCCTCGCGGTTCGAGCACTGTTCGGGCCATGTAAACTCAGGGAGTCGCTTCAAAAGCCCAGTCCATTCGGACAAAAGCAGACGAAGCAAACGGGCTTTACCCCGATCAGAACCACCACAAACCGCCGATTTGGCGGGGCGCGGAACACCTGATAAAGTAAAGACACAACAAAGCGGAAACGCAGACGCCTTCCACGGAAGAGCAGACAGCCGGAACGGCTGGCGCTTGTACGGGAAGAGCGGTTGTTTCTTGAGAACTCAACAGCGCGTGTTTGATTTTCTTTAAGCCATGTTTGTTTTGGCCCC